>CAZFGB010000234.1:0-4682 GCA_964518405.1 uncultured Pseudomonadales bacterium
GTATCTGCGGGTCTTTTTGCCCCCTGGACTTTGTTGCTCCTCCTTGTGTGGTGCCTGCCACACGGCGTCGTCGCGCCTCGCCAGGAACCAAAAATCCCTCGCAGCTACACTCGCATCTTTAGACTTGACGGAACACTAGCCACCTGCCTCGCATTTGGCCCGGCGATTCCGGGTGACCGCCTGGCGCCAGCGTAGCTTCACGAGCATGGAAAGAATCCCGGCACTGGCCCCGACGACGCCTTTCACCGTTCCTCCTACCTTCGACCTGCCGAAGCGTCGACGGTAGGTGTCCACGGGCTTCTCGACCACTTCCAGGTTGCGCTGTATCGCCTTTATCTGCATCTCGATCGTCCAGCCGTAAGCCTTGTCGCGCATGTCGATCGACTCAAGGGCGTCGGCGCGGATGGCGCGATAGGGGCCCAGATCTGTCACGCGCCGACCCCACAGCAGGCGGATGAGCAAACCGGCGAGGCGATTGCCGGCGCGCTGCGCCACCGACAAGGCGCCCGGCTCCATTCGGCCGAGCGCCCGGGATCCCACCGCCAGATCCGCACCCGCCGCAATGGCCTCGATCAACCCGACGCATTGCGCGGCCTCGAACGACCTGTCGCCGTCGGTGAACAGGACGACATCCACCGGTTCGAGCGCATCGATGGCCGTCAGGCAAGCGATGCCGTAACCGGGTATTCCCTGGTGGACAACACGCGCGCCCGCTTCCCGCGCCCGCCGCGCCGTGGCATCCGCGGAGCCGTTGTCGCAGACCACGAAGTCATCTATCAACGGCTGCGCGCCATCCCGCAGGGCCAGCAGTTCCCGAACGACCTCGCCGATATTGTCGGCCTCGTTTCTCGCCGGCACGACCGCGCCGACCGTCAAGTTTCTGTACATGCGAATCCGCTGCCTCGCCGGGAGCCTTCAGCCCCGGGAGCGCGAGGGTGTCCCTCGCAGAAGAGAGCAGCGCGAGGGTGTCCCTCGCAGAAGAAAGCAGCGCGAGGGTGTCCCTCGCAAAGAAGGGAAGCTTCCCCGACCGCTGACGCGCAAGGAAGTGATCGAACGCTCCCCCGCCGCCCGCAGCGTACCTCCATGCACGACACGGCGGTGGCCTCAACTTCCGGGCGTCAGCAGCGTTACGTCCGACTGAATGGTTCGGCACGAGGGTACCGGGGCGCCGACGCACTTGGAGCGATACCTGAAGACCGCCGTCTGCACCTGGGGTTTGATGCACCCATCCTCGCCGGTGAACGCGAACTCCCAGCCCCTGACCAACTCGACCGTGTCCCGTGCCAAAGCGTCAAGGAACCGGGGCCGTGACGCGTTGGAACTGTCGTCGACCACGGCCGTCTCGTCATCCAGGGTTTCGCCCTCTGCATTGAGCGCGTAACGAACCGTGATGACGGCGCCGCCATAGTTCACCCGGCGACCACCGGGATAGAAGTCTCCGCCCGCGGCGAACTCGGTCTTCAGTTGCGCCGGACACGGCGCGTCGCCGGTTTGCGGTTGCTTTTCGGACCCTCCGGGCGCGGCCTGCTCCGGCGCTATCCGCGCGACCTCCGCGGCATCCGCCGCCGGTACGGCGACGGGCTCGGACAGCGCCAGCCTGGATTGTCCGGACTCGTCTACTGACTCCCGGCGTACCGCGTCTTGCGGTTGTCGTCCCGCCTCCCGGCGCGCGATCTCGGCGCGTTCCGCTTCCAGGCGCCGTTGCTCGGCTTCGAGGCGCCGCTGTTCGGCTTCCCGTTCTGCCTCCCGGGTCCGTGCGAGTTCCTGCTGCTCCCGCAGCTCGGTTTCGCGCGCCTGCCGTTGATCGGCGGCGAGCCGCCGAGCCGTCTCCAGAGCCGTCCTTTCCCTCTCGACTTCCGCCAGAGCGAGTTCGATCTGTTCGCGCTCGAGCCGTAGCTGCTCGCGCTCACGCGCCGCAAGCTCAATCTCCGTGGGCTCGCCCGCGAGCGACTCCACCTCGTAAGCTGTCATCACGGGTTGGTCCTGGAAGACGATATCCGAACCCGAGAAGTCGGCAAAGTAATTCCGCCAGAAATTCTTGTGGTCGGTCTTGGTGAGCGGTTCCTCCGTCACGCCTCGGCGGGGCACGTAAAAGATCTTCACGCCCAGGTCGTCAACGGCGCGCGGCAGCGGGACAATGCTCGTATGCGCGTCGCGCGGACCGCCGGGGCCACCGTATTCCACACCCTTTTGCGGCTGCGAGTACCATGTGGCGTGCTGCATCATGTCCGAGAAGATGTAGAGAGAACGCCGCCCGGAAAACTCGGCGAACTCTAGGATAGTGTCTTCGATAGCCTCGACCAGGTAAGCGTTTGCGACCGGCGTCTCGCGTTGCCGGACAACCAACCCTTCGAGCCGGCTTCGCAACGCATCGCGCCAGGCGCAAAACCGGCCCGCCTTGTCGCGGATGGACGCCGGCAACGATGTCGGCAGATCATCGCAGTCCCGCGGCAGCCCCGCGCCTGCGACCGTCAACTCGGCGTTTTCATAGGGCTTGCAGGTGGAGTCCAGAGCCAACCTCGGCGCTGCCGCGGTATCCGCGAGGGCGAATACCCGCAACTCGGCATTGGCATCGAGGTCCATCGTAACCTCGCGCAGCAGGTCGCCGGGGAGCGAAACGTGCTCGGCACCGAGCGGCTTGCGCAGGTCGAGCAGAAATACCGCCCGCTGCGCTATGTCGTCCGCGCGACTCGGACACAGGTCCTGCTCACGGGCAAGATCGTCCCTCGGCGCATCGATGAACAGCATCAGCCCGAGCACCGCGAGCAACACGAGAACGGGCGGGACATAGGGCAGCAGCAGCCGCCGGGAGCGCAGGGACGATTGGAAAGCGCGGAAAACTGCCACGTCGGCTACGCCTGATGCTTCATCCCCACATTATGTCGGCTGGCGCGATTAAATCCACCGTCCTTGGGGCGGGCCGCATTGCACCCCCGCGCAGGCCCGCTGTCTTTCCCATTCCGCCCGCCCCGTTCGCCCATCCGAACCGTTCCGGCAACGCTGTTCACGATCCTTCCGCAGCGGGATGGAAGTCTCTTCGCTTTGTGTGGAGAATGCCTGCGCGCCCGCCGGAAGAACCGGCTTCAAAACACAAGCATACGGAAGGCACGATCATGAACAACAGGCAGCAGTTCTACATAAACGGCGAATGGGTCGAGCCATCGACCGAAGAAACCCTGGAAGTCATCAACCCGGCCACAGAGGAGCCCATCGACTCCATCGCGCTGGGCGGGCCGGCAGACGTCGATGCGGCGGTGGCGGCGGCCGGCGCCGCATTCGAAACCTGGTCGGCGACCACCCGCGAGGAGCGCGTCGAAGTGATGGAGGCGATCATCGAGGTATTCAAGCGCCGGATGGGCGATCTCGCCGCGATCATCAGCGAAGAAATGGGCGCGCCGATGTCGCTGGCCAACGCGGCGCAGGCGCCCGCGGGTCTCGGCCATTTCATGACGACGCTACAAATCCTAAAGACCTTCGAGTTCGAAGAGGATATCGGAACTTCCCACGTCATCCGGGAACCTGCGGGCGTATGCGGTTTCATTACGCCGTGGAACTGGCCCATCAACCAGATCGCGTGCAAGGTCGCGCCGGCCCTCGCAGCCGGCTGCGCGATGGTGCTGAAGCCATCGGAAGTGGCGCCGTTCAACGCCATCGTCTTCGCGGAGATACTCGACGAGGCCGGCGTACCCGCGGGCGTATTCAACCTCGTGAACGGCACCGGGCCAACGGTCGGCGTCGCGCTGTCCGGTCACCCTGGAGTCGACATGATGTCGTTCACGGGTTCGACCCGCGCGGGCATAGAGGTCGCCAGGAATGCCGCCCCCACGGTCAAGCGGGTCGCGCAGGAACTGGGCGGCAAGTCGGCCAACATCATTCTCGACGATGCGGACTTTGCGACGGCCATTCCGAGAGACGTGTTCGGCATGTGCCTGAACTCCGGACAGTCCTGCAATGCGCCATCGCGAATGCTGGTGCCCAGGGCCCGCATGGAAGAAGCCGCCGCCATCGCCAAGGCCGCCGCCGAGCAGGTGAGGGTCGGCGACCCGCAATCGAGGGACACGACCATCGGGCCGGTGGTGTCCTCGGTGCAGTTCGAAAAGATCCAGAACCTGATACAGAAGGGCATCGACGAAGGCGCAACCCTCGAGACAGGCGGCCCCGGTCGACCCGACGGCCTGAATCAGGGCTACTACGTCAAACCGACGGTGTTCTCGAACGTCACCAATGACATGACGATCGCCCGGGACGAGATATTCGGACCGGTCCTGTCCCTGATCGGCTACGACGACGACGAGGACGCCGTGCGTATCGCCAACGACACGATCTACGGATTGTCGGGCTATATCTCGTCAGGCGATCCGGAACGCGCCAAGGCGATCGCCCGGCGCATTCGCACCGGCAACGTGCATCTGAACGGCGCGATGGTCGACAACAAGGCGCCTTTCGGCGGCTACAAGCAGTCGGGCAACGGCCGCGAGTGGGGCCAGTACGGGTTCGAGGAGTTCCTCGAGGTCAAGGCGGTAATGGGCTACAACGCGGCGGGCTAGTGCTCCGTCAAGCCCAAATCTGCGGGTATCTGCGGGTCTTTTTGCCCCCTGGACTTTGTTGCTCCTCCTTGTGTGGTGCCTGCCACACGGCGTCGTCGCGCCTCGCCAGGAACCAAAAATCCCTCGCAGCTACAC
>CAZFGB010000235.1:0-6179 GCA_964518405.1 uncultured Pseudomonadales bacterium
CCCGTCGGCCCGCTCTCACGGTTCCAGATCGAGGAAATGATCGACCCGCGAGATACCCGCAAGATGATCTGCGAGTGGATCGAAACCGCCTGCAAGCTGGTGTCCCAACCGGCGCGGCTGGTGCCGAGGACGCTGCAGTTCAGACCGTGATGCCGGGTCAGTTCCGCTTCACGTCCCGGAACGGTCCCGTGTCCATGCGCGGCTCCTTCGGCATGCCGAGCACGCGTTCGGCGATGATGTTGCGCTGGATTTCGTCCGTCCCGCCGGCGATGGACGTGGCCGGCACGGATACCAGGATCTCCGCGATCAGGCCGTCGAGCGGTCCGTCCGCGCCCGCGAGCATCGCGTCGGCGCCCGCGAGAAGCGTGTGCACGTGGGATGCCTGGCGGGCGACATTGCTGGCGGCCAGTTTGCCCAGCGACCCTTCCGGACCTTGCGGGCGGCCTTGTTCCTGCGCCGCGCGGGCGCGTCTGGCGGTCCACTCCGCCGTTCGCGACAGGATCAGGAGCTTCGCCGCTTCCTGGCGCAGTTCGGGATCGGCATCTTCGCCCAATGTCGGCGCGCGCGCTTCCACCAGATCGACGCGCCCGGCGCGCTGGGGATACCACTTGTAGGGTTCCAGCGCCGTCAGTGTCTCTTCGCGCTCTTCCGCGTAGATTCGTCCGGGCGGCGGGTCTGTTCGGGGAAGCGCTCGAGATCCGGAGACGCCCCGCCGCTCGTGCATCAACGTCGTCAGCGCGACCTGCCAGCCATTGCCTGTCTTCGACACCAGGTTCTCCCGCGGCACCAGCGCGTCGGCGAAGAACACCTGGTTGAACGAGGCGTGACCGTTCATCTGCCGCAAGGGACGCGCCTCGACCCCCGGCTGGCGCATGTCGATTACGAAGTACGACAGTCCCTGGTGCTTCGGCACATCCCAGTCCGTGCGCGCCAGCAGCAGGCCGTAGTCCGCGTGGTGCGCGCTGGTGGTCCAGACCTTCTGGCCATTGACGATCCAATTGTCGCCGTTGTAATCGGCGCGCGTGGTCGCTCCGGCGAGGTCAGAACCGCTACCGGGTTCGCTGAAGAGCTGGCACCAGACATCCTCGCCGGTGAGTATGCGGCGCAGGTATTTCTCCTTCTGCGCGTCGGAGCCGTGTTCGAGCAAAGTGGCACCCGCGAGAAGTCGAATGCCCGTCTTCGCCACGCCCACCGCATCGATGCGGGCGAACTCCTCGTCCACAACGGGCGTGAGCGCTTGCGGCAGATCCTTGCCATGCCACTGGCTCGGCCACACGGGCATGCCCCATCCGGAGTCCGCGAGCTTGTTGCGCCAGGCTACGAGCCCCGCTTCGGGGTCCCAGTTCTCTTCGAGCCAGGCGCGCACTTCCGCGCGCAGCGCTTCCGGGGCGTCAGGCGTAAACGCGTTCATCTTTCCTGCGAGGGGTTCCCCCTCGCGCTGCCTTCTTCTGCGAGGGACACCCTCGCGCTGCTCTCTTCTGCGAGGGACACCCTCGCGCTCCCGGGCCGATGGCTCCCCATTCGCGACATCATGCGTTCCCGGTACAGGGACGGCGTGCCGAACAGCACCTCCGAACTCTTCGCCCGCTTGAACCAGAGATGGGTATCGTTGTCCCAGGTAAAACCGATACCGCCGTGAATCTGTATGCAGTCTCGCGCGGCGTGCATGTAGGCGTCGGCGGCAGCGGACTTGGCGATGCAGGCGAGGACCGGCAGTTCCGGGTCCTCCTCGGCCGCGGCCTGGGCCGCATGGTACGCAGCCGATTTGGCCAGCTCGACCTCCAGCAACATGTCCGCGCACTTGTGCTTGATCGCCTGGAACGAACCAATGGCGCGGCCGAACTGCGTGCGGAGCCCAGCGTACTCCACCGCGGATTCCAGCAGCCGCTGCGCGCCGCCCACCATCTCGTTCGCCAGCGCCACCGCTGCCAGGTCCACGATCCTCGACAAGGCCGCCTCTCCGTCGACATCCGCGCCTAGCCGGATGGCCGGGGCACCGTCGAAATCGATCTGCGCCAGCTTGCGCGTCGGATCGATCGCCTCGAGTCGCCGGCGAGCGACGCCCGGACTGTCCGCGGCCACCGCGTGGAACGAGATCTCGCCCGCAAACTCGCGGGCGACGACGATGAGCAGGTCCGCGATATGGCCGTCGACGACGAAACGCTTGGTGCCGGTCAGCTTGCCGTCGCGCACCGTTGCTTCGATGCCGTCCGCATCCCATCGACCGCTCGGTTCGGCGAGCGCGAGCGTCGCCAAGCGTTCGCCCGCCGCGATCGCCGGCAGCAGTTCTTCCTTCTGCGCCGTCGACCCGGTCTCCATGATTGCGGTGGCGCCCAGCACCGTGGAGGAAAAGTACGGCCCGCAGAAGAGCGACCTGCCCATTTCCTCGACGATGATGGCGAGTTCCGCAAAGGAGAAACCCTGGCCGCCGCAGGTCTCGGGGATGTGGACCGCCGTCAGCCCGAGTTCGTCCGAGAGCTGCCTCCAGACCTCGGCGTCGTAGCCCGATTCCGTCTCCATCAATCGGCGCACTTCCGTCGGCGGCGACTTGTCGGCCAGGAACCGCCGCACCGCGGAACGCAGTTGCTCCTGCTCGTCGGTGAACGCGAATTGCATGGCCGGATTATAGCGGCGCGGCCGGTGTCGGGCAGTCGGGCGCAGGGCGCACCGATTCGGTATCCTTCATCGCATGTCGAAGAGCAACGACGAATGGGAGATTGAGCAGCGCGAGTGGCTCGAAGCCCTCGACGGCGTGCTCGAAGAACACGGCGGGGAAGACGCCAAGGCGCTGCTGCTGAGGCTGCAGGACTCCGTGTCCCGGCGGGGCATCGTGCTGACCGACGCGGCCCTGAACACGCCGTACCGCAACACCATCCCCCTGTCCGAGCAGCCTCCCTACCCCGGCAGCATCGAGGTCGAGACCCGAGTAGAGAACATACTGAGGTGGAACGCCGTGGCGATGGTGCTGCAGGCGTACGATTCGGGGTCCGGCGTCGGCGGCCACATCGCCACCTACCTGTCCGCGGCGACGTCGATGGAAGTCGGCTTCAACCACATATTCCGCGCCCCCGGGCCGGACTACGGCGGCGACCAAGTGCACCTGCAGGCGCACACGTCGCCGGGCGTCTATGCGCGCGCGCTGCTGGAGGGACGGCTTTCAGAGGAACAACTGAAGAACTTTCGCCGCGAGAAGGCGCCCCAGGGCGGCCTGCCTTCCTATCCGCATCCGCGGCGAATGCCCGATTTCTGGCAGATGCCGTGCGCCAGCATGGGATTGTCGACGCCGAGCGCCATCTACCAGGCGCGTTTCGCCAAGTACCTGGAGAGCCGGGGGCTTAAGCCCAGGAACGGCGGCAAGGTATGGAACTTCATCGGCGACGGCGAATCGGACGAGCCCGAAGTCCTCGGCACCATCGACATCGCCGCCCGCGAACACCTCGACAATCTCGTGGTCGTCGTCAACTGCAACCTCCAGCGCCTGGACGGGCCGGTGCGCGGCAACGGCAAGATCATCCAGGAACTCGAGCGGGCGTTCCGGGGCGCCGACTGGCACGTCATCAAGGTCATCTGGGGCGGCGGCTGGGACAAGCTTTTCGAGCGCGACGTGAACGGCGTTCTGCAGGCGCGCATGGAGCAGGCGGTCGACGGCGATTACCAGTTCTACACCGTGTCCCCCGGCGATGTGGTGCGCGAGCACTGGGTGGAGGACATCCCCGAACTCGCCGAACTCATGGATTCCCTGAACGACGAAGAGATCCGCACGATCAAGCGCGGCGGCCACGACCACCAGAAGATCTACGCCGCATACCAGCAGGCAATGGAGGTGACGGGCAAGCCCTGCGTAATCCTGTTGAAGACGGTAAAGGGCGATGGTCTCGGTCCGAAAGCCGAGGGCCGCAACACCGTGCACCAGAAGAAGTACCTGTCGCCGGAGGAGCGCCGCGAACTCGCCCGCCGACTCGACATCCCGCTGCCGGACGACGCCATCGAACGCGCCGATTTCTATTGGCCTCCGCAAGACGGCGAAGAGGTCCGCTACCTCAAGGCGCGACGCGCGGCGCTCGGCGGTTTTCTGCCGGCGCGCAACGTCCGCTGCGAACGCCTGGAACCGCCGCCGCTATCCATGTTCAGGGACATGCTCGAAGGTTCCGGCAAGCGCGAGGTGTCGACCACCATGGCGGTGGTGCGGATGCTGCAGCGGTTGCTCCGGGACAAGCGCATCGGCCGCTATGTCGTGCCCATCGTGCCGGACGAGGCGCGCACGTTCGGCATGGACGGGCTGTTTCCGCGGGCCGGCATCTTCTCCCCCGAAGGACAGCGCTACCAGCCGGTGGACGCCGGCACCATCGCGCCGTACCACGAAGCAGAAGACGGCCAGATACTGCAGGAGGGCATCTGCGAAACCGGCGCGATGGCGTCGTTCCTGGCCGCCGGCACCGCCTACGCGAACCACGCGCTGCCGATGATCCCGTTCTATATCTTCTACTCGATGTTCGGATTCCAGCGGGTGGGCGACATGATCTGGTCCTGCGGAGACATGCTCTGCAAGGGTTTCCTGCTCGGCGGCACCTCCGGCCGCACGACCCTGAACGGGGAAGGCGTGCAACACCAGGACGGCCACTCTCACGTCCTCGCCTCCACCGTGCCGAACCTGAAGAGCTACGATCCGGCCTTCGCGTTCGAGATCGCCGTCATCGTGCGCGACGGGATTCGCCGAATGTACGGCGAATTCGAGGATGTCTTCTACTACATCACCGTCACCAACCAGAACTACCGCATGCCGCCCAAGCCGAACGGCGTGGACGACGGCATCGTCAAGGGCATGTACTGCTTCCGCAGGGCGGCAAACGCGGAGAAGGCGCATGTCAACCTGCTTGGCAGCGGCGCCATCATGGTCGAGGTGATGGCCGCGGCTGAGACGCTCGAGGGTCTCGGGATCGCGACCAACATCTGGAGCGTCACGAGCTACAACGAACTCGCGCGTCAGGGCGCACGCGCCGAGCGGGCACAATTGCTGAGCGTCGGAGGCTGCGGCGAACGCCCCTATGTCGAAGAACTGCTCGCCGACGAGTCCGGCGTATTCGTTGCCGCCTCGGACTATATGAAGTCGCTGCCGCTATCCGTTTCGCGCTGGTTTCCGAATGCCTACGTGGCGCTCGGCACGGACGGTTTCGGCCTGTCGGAATCCCGCGAGGCGTTGCGGGACCATTTCGAGGTGTCGGGCGACTGGATTACCTTCGCCGCGCTATCGCTGCTCGCGCGGACCAACCAGACCCCGGCGAACGCGGCGCTGGATTTCGCCGGGGAGAAAGGGCTCGACCTGGAGAAGGCCCCGGCCGACTGAGCTTCCAGCGCACGCAAACGAATCCCGATTGCAATCCGGTATCAAGCCAAATACGCTGCTCTATTGGCGGTTCACCAGGTGGCAGAGACCGTGAGCGACACCTTACCTGCTAGCGAGGTCCGCGAGAAATTCGCGGAGATCACCGGGCGCATTCAGTTGGCGGGTGCCCGATTCGCGATACAGAAGGACGGAGAAACCGTTGCGGGGCTGGTACCGCCCTCCGATCTGGAAACGTTGGAAGCCCTCGAGGATCGGCTCGACCTGCTCGATGCGCTTGACGCTCTCGCGGACTACCGAACGAGCGGCGGGGTAGATTTCAAGGATCTGAAGGCCGACCTCGACCTTTGACGTACAGGGTCGTTCTCGCCAAAGCGGCGGAAAGAGATATCCACAACGTTCGGAACCGTACCGTTCGCCGACGCCTTGCCGAGGCTATCGAGACGTTGGCAAACAACCCCTATCCCCAAGGTGCCGCGAAACTGCGAGGTGTTGGCGATATCTGGCGCATCCGCGTCGGAGATTGGCGCATCTGTTATGCCATCCAAACCAACGAGCTCGTTGTTCTCGTCCTGACAGTCGCCCAGCGGGGCGATGTCTATCAACGCCTTCGGCGGCGGTTGGAGTGAACCCCCCCCAAAGACCCCCGACGCTCTCGCAACTTCTCACCGGCCAGACGTTGTCTCAGCGCGAGACTCAACCCGGTCGGCGGCGGGCGCGCGGCGGGCGGGGCTTGGCCCCCGTCATGTCCATCAGGCGTTCCGCCCGCGGCGCCAGGTCTTCGTAGGTCGCGTCGGGTCCGAGGTCCAGCGGTTCGTTGACCACGGTCTCCGACCTC
>CAZFGB010000236.1:0-19601 GCA_964518405.1 uncultured Pseudomonadales bacterium
CGCGCTCGCGCGCGTCTCGAAATCGAATGCCCCGCAAGCTGGATCGGGCGTCCTCTCGGAGCCATTTGACCGTTCCGTTGCGCCTGTACCCGACTCCCGCATGCCGCTCCCGCCGCACTCCGCCCCGAAATGGCGCTGATCGGCTGTCATCCCTGCTTATCAGGGGATCGGGAGGGTTCTAGGGTTGACATGGCTGCCGCACTATTCCATATTGCCGGTGCCACAAGGTCCCCTGATAGCTAATCCGTGAGGGTCGGGGAAGGCGTTGGAGATTCGACGCCGTATCGGGGGAGTGGAGGCCAAATGCGGTAGAGAATCGGCTTCCAAGGCGTGCAGGCGCCTAGTCACAGAAACCGATAGATTACATGCTCTGTCCGTTGAGTCCCTGCATCAACGTAAACTGATTTTCGCCCCTTAGGTCTAGACCTAAGGGGCAATCGAACGAGGGACTCAGAATGGACCGACTTGGATATGTCGTATCCGCATACGAATTGATCAAATCCCAATCCCTTCCCGGTGAACTCATTCCGGCATCTCGTGTCGGCCTCATGCTCAGAGCAGCGCACGGAGGTCCACGTTGGGAGGAGCATGGATTCAAGGCGCTTAAGGACTTGCTGCATCTGATGGAGGAGCAAGGACTATTGCGAATTGACGAAACGAGCCGCGGCGCTTTGGCAATCAGGCTCGAGGACAAAGAACCTCCAGTATCCGATCCTACAATCGCCTCGGGCGACAATCTTTCGATGTCTAATCAACTGTTGCGCTCGGAAGTCTGGCGGGCGTTTGTGATGGAGGCACCACCAGGGAGACGATTTCTAAACAAGAAGTCGGCGGAAGTACTTGCAGGACTACAGGAACCTCCCAGCCCCACGGAAGATTGGATTGAGTTGGCACCAGTTCCTGCTGAGACTCAGCGCCGCTGGGCAAAGGAGTTCCTCTCGGAGCTAGGTCTGACGTCCAATTCGAAAATCCTTGATTCGCTTGTTGCTCATGACTGGTACCGTACGTTTAGAGTGGCACTTGGGGAGCATTCCCCGGCCCTAGTCGCAGATTGGAATCGGCGTCGATCAAGCCTAGTAACGCAGCAAGTTCGCGGATGGTGCGACGAGAACGGCTTAGACCATACGATCGCTTTTCGAAATCGAGTGCGCAAGGAGCGGCTGTCGCCATCGCAGCCGCTGCTTGGATCCAACCTTCGATGGGACGAAGACGCGTTACGTTCAATCGTCGTAAAGGCCCTTGAAGGCGCTCCGATCGAATGGTTGCTCGATGTGCCCATCCCATCCAAGTATATTTTTCGGGCACTCCTAGGGCGGTCAGCACGGTCCTGACCCCATCCAATGTCGATGAGCTTTAGGAGGGCGTGTGTCACGCAAGCGCATCTACCTATGCCACCCGAACTCGCGTCACAACCCCATGATGGGGTCTTGGCTACACGAAATCAGAGAGGTGATTTCGTCAGATTCGTCGTGGTCGGACTGGAGCCTCCTTACGCGGGAATACAACCTGAGCTGCTCTGTATCGATCAACGAGGTTGCAGCAATGATCAAGGGCGCAATCGGTCCATGCGTGCTTCTTCGAAATGTTCAAGAACGTGTAATTGTGGAGCTCAGGGAGCGATTGGCGGGCCGTGCTGGAGTGTGGGTTGGGAGTTCAGAAAGCATCACGGACATCTTGAACATCCTCCAAGAAGCGCGAGATCAACACCTTGGTGGAGAACCGATGCTTCCACGAAAGCTGGTTGTTGCACTACTGCTTGTCGCCAAACTCGAACGACACAACATGTGGGGCGGGCGAAACAAAGGTTACATGTGGGCAAGCGACCTGCCGAAAGGCCGCGGTTTGAGCGAAGAGTTCGCGGACCAACTGCCGGAGGTCATAAACGATCTCCACTCTAATTCCCTGCTCATTCAGAAGCCAAGTCGCAGTAGAAGGAAGTATGCGCTCAATCCTGACAAACGTCACGAGATCCACGACATAGTCAGGACGAGACAGTTTTCGGAGAAGCTCCATCGGGTTCTTTCCCGTAATGCTCGCCTCACCTCGGCGCGACACCTTGACATTCTCGATCAGCCAAGGACCATCTGAACGCCTATCAAAGGAACCGGTGGTGACCTAGCCCTATTGCGCGGACGCGTCGAAAGCCAAAACGGGGTTGGGGCATAGGTCCAAGTCGACCTGACCTGGTCGCCTTTTCGTGGTGGAAGCAGCTCGGTTGGCAGAGATTTCGGTGATGTTCGAAAGTGCGGCTTGGCCTCTTGCAGGGCCACGTCCAAATGGTGTTTGCAGTCGCCACCGTCCTGAGGGACACAAACGTTTCGTTGAGAAAAAACTTCTCTGGACGCCTTCGGTCTGTTGGTTACCGGAGATTCGAATGTTCTTTGGGAGGTAGTGCTCGCGCTCTTCTGACTTGGGTCGTGACCCTCGCAGGGGGATGTATCACGGCGCAGCAGTCGGAAGACCCTCCATTGCCGCCCGAATGGTTCGCTGCGCCCGAGACGGCGAGCGAGCTTGGCATCACCCGTTTCTCGCAGAGCCCGTTCCTGGACGGCCGGGACTTGCCGCCGGTGGAAGAACGCCTGCCGGACGATCCGGTGGTCATCCGGCCGTACAGGGCAATCGGCGAGTACGGCGGAACCGCGCGCATCACGCTGTGGGACTCGTGGCAGTTCTTCAACGGCGAACACGCGCTCACGATCTCGGCGGACATGCGCAACGTCCTGCCGAACCTGGCGGAGTCGTGGAGCCTGAGCGAGGACGGCCGGGTCACGACGATCCGCCTGCGTCCGGGGATCAAGTGGTCCGACGGCGCGCCGCTGACCGCCGACGACTTCATGTTCCGGATGAACCACGTGTGGCTGAACGCCGAGATGAACCCGGTGAGACGCCGGCTCGTGAGGGGCTCGAAGTTCGTCAGGATCGACGATCTCACGTTCCAGTACGTGTTCCCGGAGCCGAACCCGATGTTCGCCGGCTTCTTTGCCCACTACGGCAGCCAATTTGCCGACCCCATGCACTTCTTCAGGCAGTACCACCCCGCGTATCGGGACAGGGACGAATTGGATGCGCTGGCGAAGAAAAAAGGATTCATCACGTGGATGGCCATGTACCGCACCCTGATGGGCTGGGGCAACAAAGACGCATCGAAGGTGCCGACCCTGCGTGCATACAGGGTCGTTGAACGCACGCCCGCAAAGATGCGCCTTGAGCGAAACCCGTACTATTTCAAGATCGACCCCGCCGGCAACCAGCTGCCGTACATCGACGCGGTCGATGCGATCATCGTGATGGAGAACTCGCAGATGATCGCCTTCCAGGCCGCTACCGGCCAGCTCGATTTCGCCGCCTACACCCTCAAGACCCAGGACATCCCCCTGCTCAAGCTCGGCGAAGCGAAGGGCGTCAACAAGGTGCACATCTGGCGGCGGGTGCACGTCAGCGACGTGGCGATACAGCCGAACTACAACTACCCCGATCCGAAGTACCGGACGTTGTTATGGGGCGGCGGAGAGCGGCGTTTCGTCCGCGCCCTCTCGCACGCCATCGACCGCGACCAGATAAACGAGGTCGTCTACTTCGGCCGCGGCGTGCCGAGCCAGGTGACGGCCCACCCCTCGAGCCGATGGTATGAGCAACGATTCGCCGAGGCGCATATCCGCTACGACCCGGACTACGCCCGCGCCTTGCTGGACGAACTCGGCCTGGTCGATGTGGACCGTGACGGCCTGCGCGAATACCCGGACGGATCGAAGCTCACGATCACGCTCGAGTATCTCGATTTCGAGACCCCCAAGGGCATCACGATGGAGCTCGTGCGCAACTATTGGCGGGAAGTGGGTGTCGACGTAAGACTGAAGTCGGTGGAGAGACGCCTGCAGGCCGAACGCTCCCAGGCCAACAGGATGCAGATGACGCTGTGGCACGCGGACAAGGTGATCGACATCCTGTTCCCCCTGGTGCCGGACTGGTTCTATCCGCACCGCTCGGGGTGGGATATCGCCATGTGGAACCACTGGGCCCGGTACCACCAGACCGACGGGGAACTCGGTGAAGAGCCGCCCGAACTCATCCGAAACCTCCAGGGCTGGGGCGACGAACTACGAACCGCGACCACGGAGGCGCGTCGCACGCGGGCGGCAAAGACGCTACTCGCGGCGGCGGCCGAGAACCTCTGGACCATCGGCACGGTGGGACAGGCGCCGCATCCCGTGGTCGTCTCCACGCGCCTCAAGAACGTGACGCCGACCGGCATCTGGGGGTGGGACAACCGCTGGACCCTCGCCTACCATCCGGCCACTTGGTATTTCGACGAGACTCCCGCCAGGGAGTAGGTCGGTCCACGTGCCGGACCGAAGGGCGTAATTGCTGCCTTGTCGCCAGAGATAGGCGCTCGTTGACTTGGCCGCGGGGCGGTCGCGATCATGGCGCAATGAAGTTCAGTTTTGCCTTGCTTTGGGCCTGTCTTTCGGGCGCGGTCGTCTGCTTTGCAGAGGATGACTGGGCGCCGTTGCCCGACCAGTGGTTCGCCCCGCCGGAGACCGCCAGCGAACTCGGCATCACGCACTTCTCCCAGAGCCCGTTCCTCGACGGCCAGGATCTTCCTCCAGTGGAACAACGCCTGCCTGACGATCCGGTCGTCGTCCGCCCGTACCGGAGCATCGGCAGGTATGGTGGCACCGCGCGCATCACGCTGTGGGACAACTGGCAGTTCTTCAACTTCGAGCACGCCCTTACGATATCGGCGGACCTGCGCAATGTGCTGCCGAACCTGGCGGAGTCCTGGAGCCTGAGCGAGGACGGCCGCGCGACGACCATCCGTCTGCGCCCCGGGATCAAGTGGTCTGACGGCCAGCCCCTGACTGCCGACGACTTCATGTTCCGGATGAACCACGTGTGGCTGGACCGGGAAATGAGTCCGGTGACGCGCCGGCTCGTGAGGGGCTCGAAGTTCGTCAAGATCGACGACCTCACGTTCAAGTACGTGTTCCCCGAACCCAACCCGATGTTTGCCAATTTCCTTGCCCACTACGGCAGCCATTTCGCCGATCCCATGCATTTCTTCAAGGAGTACCACCCGGCCTACCGGGACAGGGACGAACTGAACGCGCTGGTCAGGGAAAAGGGTTTCGTCACCTGGATGGCGATGTACCAGGCGCTGTGGGGCTGGGGCAACGAGGAAGCCGCGAGGGTGCCGACGCTGCGTGCGTACAAGGTGGTGCAGCGCACACCCACCAAGATGCGCCTTGAGCGTAACCCCTACTATTTCAAGATCGACCCTGCCGGCAACCAGTTGCCGTACATCGACGCGATCGATTCGATCATCCTGCTGGAAAACTCGGAGATGATCACCTTCCAGGCCGCCACCGGCCAGCTCGACTTCGCTGCCATGACGCTCAGGACCCAGGACATACCGCTGCTCAAGCTCGGCGAGGCGAAAGGGGTCAACAAGGTGCATATCTGGCGCCGTCTGCACGTCAGCGATCTGGCCATCCAGCCAAACTACAACTACGACGATCCCAGGTACCGGGAACTGTTGTGGGGCGGGGGAGAACGGCGTTTCGTCCGCGCGCTCTCGCACGCCATCGACCGCCGGCAGATGAACGAAGCCATCTACTTCGGCCGGGGCGTGCCGAGCCAGGTGACGGCCCATCCCTCGAGCCGCTGGTACGAACGGCGCTTCGCCGAGGCGCATCTCCGCTACGATCCGGACTATGCGCGCGCCCTGCTGGATGAACTGGGGCTACGGGACGTGGACGGCGACGGCCTGAGGGAATACCCCGACGGATCGAAGCTCACGATCACGCTGGAGTATCTCGACTTCGAGACCCCCAAGGGCATCAGCATGGAACTCGTGCGGGACTATTGGCGCGAGGTGGGCATTGACCTGCGTCTGATGTCCATCGAGAGACGCCTGCAGACCGAACGCGCCCAGGCCAACAGGATGCAAATGACGCTGTGGCATGCGGACAAGGTGACCGACATCCTGTTCCCGCTGGTGCCGGACTGGTTCTATCCGCACCGTGCCGGCTGGGAACTCTCTCTGTGGAACCACTGGGCCCGGTACTTTCAGACGGACGGGGAACTTGGCGAAGAGCCGCCCGAGCCCATCCGCAACCTCCAGTACTGGGGCGTCCAGCTACGCACCGCGACGACGGAGGCGCATCGCACGAAGGCCGCCAAAACGCTGCTCGCGGCGGCGGCGGAGAATCTCTGGACCATCGGCACCGTAGGGCAGGCGCCGCATCCTGTGGTCGTCTCCACGCGCCTTAAGAACGTGACGCCCACTGGCGTCTGGGGCTGGGACAGTCGCTGGACGCTCCCCTACCATCCGGCGACGTGGTACTTGGACGAAACGCCCGATGGGCGATAGCGGCGTCCCGAGTCCCGACGAGCGGTTGGCTCAGACTTCGGCGAGCAGCCGGGAGGCGGGCGTGGCGGGCAGCACCGTCGCCTCCTGATGCGTTTCGGGCGCTTGCCTGGTCGTTTCGGCGAGGCGGGGCGAAACGGCGTTGTACCCGCCGAGGCCAACGAGCAGGGTGAACCCCAAAGCCATCACCCCGACCAAGATGTTGAACTTGCCGGAGAGTTCGCGATGCACGGAGTCGATCTTGGCGTCAAATTTGGCGTCCATTGCGTCCAACCTGGCGTCGATACTCTCGAGCCTGGCGTCGATACCTTCGAACCTGGCGTCGATACGTTCGAACCTGGCGTCGATACTCCCGAACTTGCCGTAGATAGGTCTGAGAGCATCGTCGAGATCGGCTCTGGTGAGCATCTGCTCCGCCAGTTCGTCGCCGAGAGCACGCGCCAAGCCCTCGGCTTGCGGCACTTCGAAACCTGCCGTTTTCAGGCTGTCCGCGAATCTCAGCGTGTCGATCACGGTCGCATTCATCGTTCCGTTTGGCTTGCACAGTGTACCAGTCGAATCATGCGGGTTTGCCTTTCGGCATGTTGTATGACATCGACCTGCGCGGACGTGCGGAAGTGCTGAAAACCGCCAGCGGCGCGGACGGTACCGTGGAGGGGCGCCCGACGTAGCTGGGGCCTGCGGAAAGGGGAGGCAGCCACTTCGTCGATAGGAAACGTGGTCGCGAACGGTTTCCGGGGTGCCGACAACCGCTGGACGACCCCCTACCATCCGCGACCTGGTACATCGATGAAACACCGGACGAACCGCGGCGGGCTCGGCGTTTCGTCTCGACACCACTCCACCTTGTGCAGCTTGTGCAGCGACGCTGGTTGACGCGGTTGCAACGCAATCGCCATCATGGCTCGATGAGATTCGGCGTGCTCATGTGGGTCGGCGTGGCGTTGAACGCTGCCGTCTGCATCGCCGCAGACCTCGCGCCCGAAGGGGAACGCTTCGCAGGCAACATGCCGGCGGAGTGGTTCGTCCCGCCGAAGACCGCGAGCGAACTCGGCATCACGCAGTTCTCGCAGAGCCCGATCCTGGACGGCCAGGACCTGCCCCCGGTGGAGGAACGGTTGCCGGACGATCCCGTCGTCAGCCATCCCTACGAGCGCATCGGCAAGTACGGCGGCAAGGCGCGGGTCACGCTCTTCGATCACCGGCGTTTCCTGCCCCATGAGCATGCGCTGACGATTTCCGCCGACCTGCGCAACGTTCTGCCGAACATCGCGGAATCCTGGAGCGTGAGCGAAGACGGGCGCGTCACTACGGTCCGCCTGCGGCCCGGGATCAAGTGGTCCGACGGACATCCCCTGACCTCCAACGACTTCATGTTCTCGTTCAACCACGACTGGCTGGACCCGGAGATGCAGCCGCTGACCAACGTGGCGGTGCGCGGAGCGAAGTTCGTCGTCATCGACGACCTCAACTTCCAGATCGTATTCCCGAGGCCGAACCCGACGTTCGCCAACTACTACGCCTTTTACGCCAGCCGCTGGGTCGATCCCATGCACTTCTTCAAGGACTATCACCCGGCGTACCGGGACAGGGAGGAGCTCGACGCGCTGGTGAAGGAAAAGAACCACGTCACCTGGATGGCCATGTTCAGCCAGTTGCGCAGTTGGGGCAACGAGGACGCGGCGAAGGTGCCCACGCTGCGCTCCTTCAAGGTGGTGCAGCGCACCCCCACCAAGCTGCGGCTCACGCGCAACCCGTACTACTTCAAGGTTGATCCCGCGGGCAACCAGTTGCCGTACGTCGACGCGGTGGACGTGATCATCGTGCTCGAGAATTCGCAGATGATCACATTCCAGGCCGCCACCGGGCAGCTCGATTTCACCTCCTTCACGCTCGAGACCCAGAACATACCCCTGCTCAAGCTCGGCGAGGCGAAAGGCGCCAACAAGGTCCACATCTGGCGCCGCATTCACGTCGTCGACGTGGCCATCCAGCCGAACTACAACTTTGACGACCTCAAGTACCGAGACCTGGTATGGGGCAAGGGACAGCGGCGCTTCATCCGCGCGCTGTCTCACGCCATCGACCGCGACCAGATGAACGAGGTCATCTACTTCGGACGGGGCACGCCGAGCCAGGTGACCGCGCACTGGTCTAGCCGCTGGTACGAGAAGCGCTTCGCTCATGCCCATATCCGCTACGACCCGGATTACTCGCGCGAGTTGCTGGACGAACTCGGCCTGTTCGACGTCGACGGTGACGGCCTGCGGGAATACCCGGACGGATCGAAACTCATCATCACCCTGGAGTTCATCGACTTCGAGACGCCGAAGGGCATCAGCCTGGAACTGGTGCGGGATTACTGGCGCGAAGTCGGCATCGACCTGCGCCTCAAGGCCATCGAACGGAGGCTCCAGGCGGAACGCGCCATGTCCAACAAGATGCAGATGACGGCGTGGCACGCGGACAAGGTCACGGACATCCTGTTCCCCCACTGGCCGGACTGGTTCTATCCGCACCGGGCCGGCTGGGACATGACCATGTGGAACCATTGGGGACGATATCACCAGAGCGGCGGGGAACTCGGCGAGGAACCGCCCGAACTCATCCGCAACATGCAGACCTGGGGCGGCCAGCTCCTCACCGCCACCGACGAGGAGAATCGCGCGAAGGCCGCCAAGGCTCTGCTCGAGGCCCATGCGGATAACCTCTGGGCGATCGGCACGGTGGGCAACGCGCCGCATCCGGTTGCGGTTTCGAGACGACTCAAGAACGTGGTGCCGAACGGCATCTGGGGCGCGGACAACCGTTGGACGACCCCCTACCACCCGGCGACCTGGTACATCGACGAATCAAACGACCGCGAGTAGCGGGGCTCGCGCCGCATTCCGTCGGACCGGCATGAATCGAGTTTCGCCGGCGAGCGAAACGCCCGGCAAAGTCGCAGCGTCAAGCCTCAGGGCGGCGACTCGATGCGTATGTTCTCGGCGAAAGGTTCGAAATTGCGAACATTCCAGGTGAGCATCGTTGATGCCCCGGCCTTTAGCGCCGATGCGGCAATGAGGGCGTCGTATATCTGTCCGCCGCGCACGCCCCGGAGCTGGGCGGTTCGCACGGCATCCCAGGTTTCTCGTGCCGTGAGGTGTGCGGTGGGGGCTTCCGACCAGTTGGCTTCGATAGGATGGCCCCTGCCGTCCCCCACGGGGGCGGGCGGGACGAATCCCCCGCCTCCGCTTTTGAGAGCGCCGTCCGCCCGCACTTTGTTCGGCGAGAGGGACGGCGGCATGTCCCCGGGCTCCGCGTCGTTGAAGAATTCGGATCGGCTGCGCGGTATGACGATTCGGGGACAGTCGCAAGTCTCCATCGCCTCCAGCAGGTCGTGCGCCGTCTCGACGTACCCGACCGTGGCGGAAATATGGAGGTTGAGCGCATCGACGTACTCGGCAAGCTCGTCCGGGTCGGCCCACGGCAGATCCGCCGCGTCGATTCGGACCATCCCGCCCTCTACGACATGCGCGATGATGAATTCGTGGCCTCTTGGATTCTTGAACTGCGTCGGGGACTTGAGGCGCACGGCTTGAAGGAGGACGCGGGCCGTCGCCTCCCTGTCGTCGACGCCCGTCTTCGTCGCGAATTCCCGAAGCTCGCCCATGGTGGCCGGAGCTTCCGCCAGCGTCGTCCAAGAGACGAGCGCGAAAGACGCGGCAAGTAGTAGCTTCGCCATTGAATATCCCCTGTTCGGATCGATGATACCCGCCTTCAATTACAGACGGATGTCCGAGTCAACTGGTTGTGCGGGTTCACATTCGAGTGGTGCGTTGCTGGAGACAGGAGGCGCGTGGTGAGGGGCCGTAGGTGCCCTTGCTGACAACCTTTGGGCCATAGGACGGTGGGCAACGCGCCGCAGCCCGTGGCGGTTTCGAGGAGGCTCAAGAACGTGTGGCCAGCTGGCATCTGGGCGCGGACAACCGCTGGACAATGGCCTACCATCCGGCGACCTGGTAGCTGGACGAGACGGACGAGGCGTCATAGAGAGTCCATGGATTCCCGGCAGGCCATTCCCGTCCAGAGTCGCAATGCCGTGTTGACGCCGCCGCAATGCAGTCGCCATCATGGAGCGATGAAGTCGAGTGTTGCCCTGCTATGGGTTGGCGTCGCGATGGCGTCAACGATGTGCATTGCTTCGGAGGACATGCAGCGCGGGGAGGCAATCGCAAGCAATATGCCGCCGGAGTGGTTCGCCCCGCCGAAGACCGCCGGCGAACTCGGCATCACGCAGTTCTCGCAGAGCCCGCTCCTCGACGGCCGCGACCTTCCTCCGGTGAAGGATCGCCTGCCTGACGACCCCGTCGTCAGCCACCCCTACGAGCGCATCGGCAAGTACGGCGGCAAGGCTCGCATCACGCTTTGGGACGGGTGGCAGTTTTTTGCCTGGGAGCACGCTCTCACCATCTCGGCGGACCTGCGCAACGTCCTGCCGAACCTGGCCGAGTCCTGGACCGTGAGCGAGGACGGCCGCGTCACGACGATCCGCCTCAGGCCCGGCATCAAGTGGTCGGACGGCCATCCCCTGACCTCCGACGACTTCATGTTCCGCTTCAACCACGACTGGCTTGACCCGGAAATGCAGCCGCTGACGAACGTGGCCGTGAGGGGCGCGAAATTCGTCACCATCGACGACCTCACGTTCCAGTACGTTTTCCCGAAGCCGAATCCGATGTTCGCCAATTATTTCGCCTTTTTCGGCAGCCACTTCGTCGATCCGATGCACTTCCTGAAGGATTACCACCCCGCGTACCGGGACCGGGAAGAACTCGACGCGCTGGTGAAGGAAAAGAACCACGTCACCTGGATGGCCATGTTCAACCAGCTGCGCGGATGGGGCAACGAGGACGCCCCGAAAGTGCCCACCCTGCGCTCTTTCAGGGCGGTGGAGCGCACGCCGACCAAGCTGCGCCTGGAGCGCAATCCGTACTACTTCAAGATAGATCCGGCCGGGAACCAATTGCCGTACATCGACGCGGTGGACGTGATCGTCGTGCTCGAGAACTCGCAGATGATCACGTTCCAGGCCGCCACCGGCCAGCTCGATTTCACCGGCCATACGCTGGATACCCCGAACATACCCCTGCTCAAGCTCGGGGAGAGAAAGGGCGTCAACAGGGTGCACATCTGGCGCCGGCTGCATGTCGCCGACGTGGCGATTCAGCCGAACTACAACTTTGACGACCTCAAATACCGGGACCTGGTATGGGGCAAGGGGGAGCGGCGCTTCATCCGCGCGCTCTCCCACGCCATCGACCGCGACCAGATGAACGAGGTCATCTACTTCGGCCAGGGCACGCCGAGCCAGGTGACGGCGCATCCATCCAGCCGCTGGTACGAAAAACGCTTCTCCCAGGCGCATATCCGATACGACCCGGACTACTCGCGCGCGCTGCTGGACGAGCTCGGCCTTGACGATGTCGACGGCGACGGCTTGCGCGAATACCCCGACGGGTCGAAACTGATCATCACGCTGGAGTTCATCGACTTCGAGACGCCGAAGGGCATCAGCCTGGAGCTGGTGCGGGACTACTGGCGGGAAATTGGCATCGATTTGCGCCTCAAGACCATCGAGAGGCGGCTGCAGACGGAACGGGCCCAGGCGAACAAGATGCAGATGACGGCATGGCACGCGGACAAGGTGACGGACATTCTGTTTCCGCACTGGCCGGACTGGTTCTATCCGCACCGTAGCGGCTGGGACATGACGATGTGGAATCACTGGGGGCGCTACCACCAGACCGGCGGCGAAATCGGCGAAGAGCCGCCCGAACTCATCCGCAACCTGCAATACTGGGGCGGCGAACTGCTCGCCGCCACCGACGAGGCGCGCCGCGCCAAGGCCGCCAAGACGCTGCTGGAGGCGCATGCGGAGCACCTCTGGGCGATCGGCACGGTGGGCAACGCGCCGCATCCGATAGCGGTCTCCAGCCGGCTCAGGAACGTGGTGCCGAACGGCATATGGGGGGCCGACAACCGCTGGACGACGCCCTACCATCCGGCGACCTGGTACATCGACGAGACGGCGGAACAGAACTAATGCGGTCTTACGTCGTATCCCGCCTGCTCGGGCTGATCCCCACCCTCGCCATCATCTCGATCATCATTTTCGCGGTCATCCAGTTGCCGGAAGGCGATGTCGTTTCCTCGACGCTGGATCGCCTGGCGGCCCAGGGCATCGCCCCGACGGAGGAGTACGTGCAGAACCTCCGGGCGCAGTACAACCTGGACAAGGCCATGTGGCTGCAATACTTCTATTGGGCGGGGAACTTCCTGACGGGGGACATGGGGTACTCCTATGTCTTCGAGCGGCCCGTGAACGACCTGGTGTGGGAGCGGTTGGGCTATACGCTGTCGATCACCGTTTCGGCGCTCCTTTTCACCTGGATCGTGGCCCTGCCCATCGGCATCTATTCCGCGGTCCGCCAATACTCCATCGGGGACTACGTGATGACCACCATCGCACTGGTGGGACTGGCGACGCCGCCGTTCCTGCTGGCGCTGATTTTCATGCATCTTGGATTCGAATGGTTCGGGGTTAGTACGGGCGGGCTGTTCTCGCCCGAGTACGAGGACGCGGCGTGGAGTTGGGGCCGCGTGGTGGACATGCTGGCGCACCTCTGGCTGCCGATGGTGATCGTCGGACTGGGCTCCGCCGCATTCACCATGCGCATCCTGCGCGCGAACCTGCTCGACGAACTGAACAAGCCCTACGTTGTCACGGCCCGGGCGAAGGGCGTCGGGCCGGTGAAGCTGGTGCTGAAGTACCCGGTGCGGATAGCCATCAACCCCTTCATCAGCAACATCGGGCTGATGCTGCCGGCGCTGGTCTCCGGCGAGGCGCTCGTGTCGCTGGTGATGGGTCTGCCGACCATCGGCCCGCTGCTGCTGCAGGCGCTTCTCAACCAGGACATGTTCCTGGCCGGCAGCCTCCTGATGTGGCTGGCCGTCCTTACCGTCGTCGGCATCCTGCTGTCGGACCTGCTGCTGGCGTGGGTGGACCCGAGGATTCGTTTTGAGTGACGCAGCATCAGTTGTGATCGCGGACGCCGCGCAGGCCGGTGAAGACGCCACCGCCATATCGCCCCGGCGGTTGATGTGGCTGCGGTTTCGGCGCCATCGCCTGGCCCTGGTCAGCGGAGCTTTCCTGGTAGTGATGTATGTCCTCGCGGCTTTCTGCGAGTTCATCTCCCCCTACGGGACCGTGACGCGCAACGACGACGCCATCAACGCCCCGCCGATGAGCGTCCACTTCTTCGACGCCGAAGGCGACTTTCACTTCCGCCCGTTCGTGTATGCCTACCACATGGAGGTCGACCCGGAGACATGGATCCGGATATACACGGAGGACACGGACACAAAGTTCCCCATCCGCTTCTTCGCCCGGGGCGAACGCTACAGGATGTGGAACCTGTTCGAGACGGACCGCCACCTGTTCACAGTCGACGAGGATGCCTACATACACCTCTTCGGCACCGACCCCCTGGGCCGGGACATGTTCTCCCGGGTCTTCTACGGCGCCCGGGTCTCCCTTTCCATCGGCCTCGTGGGGGTCGTGCTGACCATCGTGCTGGGAATCCTGCTCGGCGGTATCGCCGGCTACCTGGGGGGTCTCGTGGACCGGGCCGTCAACAAGGTGATCGAAGTGTTGCAGTGCCTGCCTTCGCTCCCGTTGTGGATGGCGCTGTCCGCCACGCTGCCGGTGCACTGGTCGCCGCTCCTGGTCTACTTCGGCATCACCATCATCCTTTCGCTGTTCGGCTGGACCTCCCTGGCGCGGCAGGTGCGCGGACGATTCCTGGCGCTCAGGGAAGAAGACTTCGTAATGGCGGCGCGACTGATGGGCGCGGCCACGCCGAGGGTGATCCGAAAGCACATGCTGCCGAGTTTCTCGAGCCACATCATCGCGACCGCAACCCTGGCGGTGCCGGGGATGATCCTCGGGGAGACGGCCTTGTCCTTCCTCGGCATCGGGCTCAGGCCGCCGGTCGTGAGCTGGGGCGTGCTGATGTTCCAGGCGCAGAATCCGCTGGTGATCGAGCTCACGCCCTGGCAGATGCTGCCTGGACTGTTCGTCGTGTTGACGGTGATGGCGTTCAATCTCCTCGGCGACGGCTTGCGGGACGCCGCCGATCCCTACAGCACCGGCGGCACGCAGTAGCCCGGACAGGCTTCGAGTCTCCACTCACATGGGTCTGACGATCGCCCAACACTTCTCGGAACATGGCGACACGTCGTCGAAGATGCGTTCGATGCGAACGATGTCGAGGCGATGTGCCGGGAGGCCATAGACGTTTGCCTCGGCAACAGGGGGTTCATTTCGAGGCGCCCGGGGACCGAATGCAGGACCGTGTAGGACGTGAACAACAACGTCATCGCGGTGCACTTCCCGCACAAGGTGTCCGAACTCTTCCGAAACTACACGGCGCATGAGGCAGGGCGCGGATGGCGCTTGCGCGGAGGCGAGCCCCAGTCGCCGTCATCAACTTGGCGGAAGCGGGTTGGCCACTGACAGGTCCGGGAATCGCGAGAAGTCGCGGTCTGCGGACCACAGCACGCGCACGCCGTGGTACAGGCAAAGCGCCGCGATCCGGGCGTCGTGCACGACCGCCCCTTGCAGAAGCGCCGGTCGGGCGATCCGCTCGAGGGTGGGCAGGTAGCCTTCTCCCTCGGCCAGGAAGCAGCCGTCGAGACTGTCGAGGAGCCGTCCTACGGCATCCAGGGCCGCTTCCATCGGCGTGGGATCCCTGAAGATCCTCGGGTTCGATACGACCGCGAGAAACTCGTGGGCGCATGGCCAGGGAACCGCCACGGGTTCGGCCCCGCCGACCGCGGCAGCAAGTACCTCTCGGGTGCGTTCGTGGAAGGGCATCTCCGGGCGATGCCCATAGACGAGCAGGTTCGAGTCGATAGCTATCACGCGCCATGCTCGCGGTAGACCTCGTCCCGGATCCGGCTCCACGGTGCGCCCTGGAATTCGGTGGCGAGCCCGCTACCCCCGTAGCTCGGAAAGTCCAAGTGCTTCGGTGCCATCCTGCGGCGAGCTTCGAGGATGCGCTGCAGGCCTTCCTCGACCAGTCCGCGGAGGGTAGTGTCCTCTCTTCGGGCCACGTGCCGGACCTGCTCAAGCAACTCGTCGGGAAGCTCTATGGTGGTCTTCATACGGGTCACCCGTATCAATGATATGGCAGAACCATATCACTGTTGTACGGGCGAAGAGAAGCACGGGGGGATGCGCATGTCCGTCGCGGACCGGTGCCGGGCGCAAGTCTCGGCGACCGCTAACCCGCCCCGCGCCGCGCCCGCACGTAGCTCTCCGGCACACGGTTGATGCGCGTCTGGTACCCCCTTCCAGGCGCACGGAAGTGATCGAGCACCGAACGCTTCACGCGCAGGGTGATCTGCTCTGTCCGGTCGGCCTCGACCAACTCGGCTTCGCGCCAGAACGCGTCGTCCAACTCCGGGATATCGTCGAAGTTGATCGCGGCATCCTCCACCCCGGCGATTTCAGCCAGGTCCAGCGCCTTTCTGTGTCCGCTCATGGTATGACCTCCTCTCTGTCCGGGATGCGGGCCGCGCCGAGATCAGACGCAGTGGAGGTTGTACAGACTGTGACCCTGCTCGCCGCAAGCGAAATCGATGAAGCCGAATTCGCCGCCTGGTTGCGCGAGCCGGTCTGAGATTCCCGCGGCTTTCCGCTATCTTTCCGGAGATTTTTGTTTCTATGGAGGACAATGCAGAGAAGGAGCGGTGCTTGTACGACCTGCAGTCTGGGGAATGCTATTTCCATCCCGAGTGAGTGAACTTGCGCAGTTGGTTCTGCCGACGGCGCTGGCGGTGATCGTCGTGTGCGTATTCCGCGATCCCACCTACCGTTTCGTGCTGCTGGCATTGCTGCTGCCTTTCTTCCTTCTGGGCGGCGCTCGGGCGCTGGGCGTTCAGAGACGCATCTCGGGCGTGCGCTGGCTTTTCGGCACGCTCGGCTTTGCGGGGTTCGCCGTCGGCTGGCTGCTGGCATTCGCGGTGCTGGGCTTCGGATTGGTCGTCGCGCTTTTCTCTGTCGCTCCATCGGGACAACTGCTGAAACAGTCCAGCTTCTGGGCCGCCGCCGGGCTTGTCCTCGCGGCCTGGTTCTGGTGGCCGTGGTATGCCCGCGACGCGCTGGCGCGGTGGCCGAGGCATGGCGTTCGCATCTGGACCTCTTCCGGCAATCGCTGGGACAGGCTGTACATCGCCTGGCGCATGCAGCGAATGGCTGAATCGGGAAGCGTGCGGTGGCGCGGTTTCGCCGCGACGACAGGGGTGATCGGCCTGGTGATGATATCGACCTCCGCGGGTGCCTTTGACGGCTGGCTGTTCCGGGCGGGAGAGGTGGCGTGCGTTGCGCTCCTGCCCTGGCTGCACCTGGTGATCGTCGGCCAGGCTGATGCGCTTTGCGGCATCTGGAGCAGGCGGCAGCCGAACAGTGGAGAAACCGCGGGATCCGATCCGTGACGCGCGTTCCGTTGTCCGGGTGCGCATTCGTGTGAGAGAGTGGAACTGACGGGAGAAGGGCCATGAGCGCCGACATCGACAACGCCCGGTCAGCGGAGAAGGCGCCCCAGGTTGCCGGGGTTCCCCGCAATCGTACGTTCCGTGGAAGTCGCCGTGATTTTCTGCAGCGAGCCAACTTGGCGGCCGTCGGCGCTTTGATGGGGGCGGCCGTGCCGCTTCCGCGCTGGAGGTCTTCTTCCGGGACCGCCGCCGCCGAGTTTTCCGGCCTGGACGGCAAGGACGGGCTGACCGTGCTGACGCCAAGGCCGCTCAACGCCGAGACGCCGCCGCACCTGCTCGACGACGAAGTCACGCCCACGGCGCGTCACTTCATTCGCAACAACGGCATCGTCCCCGAGGACCTGCATCCCGCCGCGTGGGAACTGCGTATCGATGGCCTTGTGGACCGGCCCATGACATTGGGCATTGACGACCTGCGCGGCCGATTCGAGGTGGTCACGCACCGGCTGGTCGTCGAGTGCGGAGGCAATGGCCGCTCCGGCTTCGAGCCGCCTGCCCGCGGCAACCAGTGGACGTACGGCGCGGTGGGATGCGCGGAGTGGACCGGCGTGCGGCTGGCGGACGTGCTAAAGGCCGCCGGTGTGAAATCCACCGCGGTCTACACGGCGCATGAGGGTGCTGACCGACATCTCTCCGGCGCGTCGGGCAAGTTGCCGATCTCCAGAGGCGTGCCGATAGCGAAGGCGATGGATCCCTACAACCTGATCGCGTTCGGTATGAACGGTGGCCCCCTGCATCCCATGAACGGGGCGCCCCTGCGGCTGGTGGTCCCTGGCTGGCCCGGTTCCTGCTCGCAGAAGTGGCTCACGCGCATCTGGCTGCGGGACGTCGTTCACGACGGTCCGAAGATGACCGGCTCGTCCTACCGCGTCCCGCGCTATCCGGTCGCGCCCGGCGCCTCCGTGCCGGATGAGGACCTGGAGATCATTCATGCCATGCCGGTCAAATCGCTCATCACGCGTCCGGCCACGGGCGGGCGTATTCAGGGTCGCGAACTGGAGGTTGCGGGACATGCCTGGGCGGGAGACTCGGAAGTGGCGAAGGTGGACGTTTCAATCGACTTTGGCGCAACCTGGCGGTCAACGCAGCTCTTGCCGCCCCACAATCCGCATGCCTGGCAGCGATTCGGGGTGCGTATCGCGTTTCCGCAGTCCGGCTATTTCGAGGTCTGGGCGCGGGCCGCGGACACTTCGGGTGCGAGCCAGCCCTTCCGGGCGGCGTGGAATCCCAAGGGCTACCTGAACAACGCCATGCACCGCGTGTCGGTGCAGGTGGCGTAGTGCGGTCAGGGAACGGTGCGTCTATCCCGCGTCTGCATCTTCTGTGTCCCGGTGGCGTGCGGGCTCGCCGGACTTGCAGCGGGCGCTGACGACGGCGGTACTTCCGAGGCGGACGAACAAGCGCTGTTCGGCGGGATGCCGGACGATGAGGGACGCCTGGAGGTATTCGGGTTCTGCGGCTCCTGCCATTCGATCGACCTGGTACTGCAGCAGGGGTTGACCCGCGCGGTGTGGGAGGAAGTGCTGGTCGAGATGGTTCGGGACCAGGAAATGGTCCCCTTGCGGGACGACATTCGTCGCAAGGTGATCGACTATCTCGAGAAGTACTACGGCCCGGATCGGCGCGCAAAGAAGGCCAGGCCGTCGCAGCGGGGGCGTTCGCCGCCGTAGCAAAGGAGCACGCCGGTCCGAACTCGGTGGACCTGGTCAAGTACGGGCAGGTGGGGGGCGAGCGCATGGCGAAGGCTATCCATGAAGCTTGAAGAAATTGCCGGGGCGCAGGCGCAGGCCATCAGCAACATCGATTTCGAAAAGATCGTGGTCTACGACGGCGGCAACGGCAACGCCGCGGGCAGCTTTCTGAGTGGCCTCACGAAGGCGCTCCCGCCGTTCCACGAGGTGGCAAGGATGGCCGGCATCGAATTGCCGGAGTTCCTGGGCGAGATGGCGAGGGACGGTGCGGCGGCCCCTGCGCCCGCTATTGTGGACGACAAGGCGACGGCGACCTCGGAAAAACGGGCGCCCGATGTGTCGGCGGCGGACTAGTGCCTTGTGACACGCCACTGGCGCCGGACGCCTGATTCTTTTTCCTCGCGAGACTCTCGCTGAACCCCAGGTTGCCCATCTCCATGATTGGTCGCCGTCGAGCGGCCCGTCGGATATCATCCTGAGCTTATCGGACCCCCGCCCATCCATGGTGCGGGCTTCCGGGACATGAAGGAGGGCTTCTTGAAGATCGGCGTTTCCATGTTCGCTACCGATTTCGCCATGCGCATCGATGCGCTGGCGCGGGGGGCGGAAGCGAGGGGCTTCGAGTCCCTGTTCGTCCCCGAGCATACCCACATCCCGGCCAGTCGCCGGTCCCCGTGGCCCGGCGGGGCGGCGCTGCCGAAGGCGTATTGGCACGCGCTCGACCCGTTCGTGTCGCTGACGGCCGCGGCCGCCGCTACTTCCGAAATCCGCATCGGTACCGGTATCTGTCTGCTGACGGAGCGAGACCCGTTGATCACGGCGAAAGAAGTCGCGAGTCTCGATCTGCTGTCAAACGGCCGGATGGAGTTCGGCATCGGTGCCGGCTGGAACGCGGAGGAGATGGAGAACCACGGCACCGTGTTCAAGGACCGCTTCAAGGTGAT
>CAZFGB010000237.1:0-7329 GCA_964518405.1 uncultured Pseudomonadales bacterium
GTCCCTCGAAGAAACGTCGCGTCGCCCGATCCCTGAAGCTTCGTATCATGCGCGGGTACTGTAATCACTGTTACGCTTTCCGTAAAGGGACTGCCACGTGATTGGACCGCTCGCGGGGTATGATTGGCATGTCCCCAAGCCCCGCTCCGTCGATGCGAACCATTCCGACGCCGCTGAAGTTCATGCGCCAGCCGACCGATGCGTTTGAAGCGCTTGCGCGGACAGATCCGGACCCGCTTGCCGTATTTTTCGGCCAGATTGTCTGGTTGGCCGCGGCGCCTCCGGTGTTCGCGTTCATCGGCGCGTCGATCTTCGGCTGGAGACTCGGCGCGGCGCAGCCCCTCTACCTGCCCGGCGATGCGCTGACGTTGATCAGCATCTGCTACTTCTTCGTTTTGCTTTTCGGTCTCGTCAGCACGGCGTTTGTGGGCCGTTGGATGGCCCCCACCTATGGCGCCGACGGCAGGTTCGGAGTTCACTTGGCACTCGTCGGCATCGTCGCGGCACCAATGATCGTCGGCAGCGCTTTCCACCTGTTTCCGCACGTGTTCGTCAATCTGCTTGCGCTCATTCCGGCACTCATCTGGAGCATGTACCTGCTGTACAAGGGGCTCCCGATCGCCCTCGGGACCGGTCCGGAACGAGGCATGCTTATGGCGTCCGCGCTCATCGCCTACCTGCTCGTAGGCGCAGTGACCGTGCTCGGCCTGACCGTCGCCCTGTGGGCGAGCGGCATCGGCCCCTCGATAGGCGTCTGATCTTGGCGATCGCACCAGACGCGGCCCCCGGCGAACCCATTCGGGGAACCTATCGCGACCGCGTCGTCACGGCGCTGGTCGCGTTCTCCATCACCTGGTCGCTGCTCGGCATGGCCGCCGGCGTGCATGTCGCGGCGGAACTGGTGTGGCCGGGCCTCGACTTCGGACGGGAGTGGCTGTCTTACGGTCGACTGCGATCGCTGCATACCAATGGGGTGATCTTCGGCTTCGGCGTCTCGGCCCTGATGGGCACCGCGTTCTACAGCGTGCAGCGCACCTGTCACGTGCCGCTGTTCGCTCCGGGACTCGCCTGGTTCTGTTGCATCGCGTGGCAGATCTGCGTCCTCGGCGGCGGCATTTCACTGCTGGCGGGATGGAGCGGCGGCAAGGAGTACGCCGAACTGGAGTGGCCGTTCGACATCGCCATCGCCGTGGTCTGGGTGTGCTTCGCCGTCGTCTTTTTCGGCACCATCGCGAAACGCCGGATCAAGCCGATCTACGTCTCCAACTGGTTCTACGGCGCGCTCATCATCGTCATCGCCATGCTGCATATCGTCAACAGCCTGGCCATACCCGTGTCGATATCGAAGTCGTACTCGCTGTTCGCCGGCGCCCAGGACGCCATCGTGCAGTGGTGGTACGGACACAACGCGGTCGGCTTCCTGTTGACCGGCGGATTCCTCGGCATGCTGTATTACTTCCTGCCCAAGCACACCGGCCGCCCCATCTGGAGCTACCGGCTGTCGATCATCGCGTTCTGGGCGTTCACCTACAGCTACATCTGGGCCGGGCCGCACCACCTGCACTACAGCGCGATCCCCGAGTGGGTGCAGTCCCTCGGCATGGTGATGAGCCTGATCCTGCTGGCGCCGTCCTGGGCCACGATGGTCAACGGCATCATGACGGTGGCCGGAGCATGGCGGAAACTCCGCGTCGACCCGGCGCTGAAATTCATCGTGCTGTCCCTCGCCTTCTACGGACTCGCGACGTTCGAGGGCCCGATGATGTCGATCAAGAGCGTCAACGTGGTCAGCCATTTCACCGACTGGACCGTGGGCCATGTGCACTCCGGCGCGCTCGGCTGGAACGCCATGATCACTTTCGGCACGTTCTACTTCCTGGTGCCGCGCCTCATGGGTACGGCGCTCTACAGCGTGAGGCTCGCCAATGTGCACTTCTGGCTGGCGTTGGCGGGCACCATGCTCTACGTGCTGGCGATGTGGGGCGCCGGCGTCTCCCAGGGGCTGTTGTGGCTCAGCCTCGATGAGATCGGCGAACTCAGTTTCAGCTTCAAGGACATCATGGCCAGCATGGCGCCCTACTACGCGTTGCGGCTCGTCGCCGGCATCGTCTTTCTCGCCGGCGCGGCGCTGCTCGCGTACAACCTCTTCATGACCATGAAGGGAGGCCGCACCGTCGCGGTTTCGCCTCCCGCCCCGGACACCGGGTCGCAACGATGAATGCCGTCGGACTGCACAGAAAGTTGGAAGAAAACGCCGGACTGCTGATTTTCGGCATCCTGTTCGTGTCCGCGATCGGCGGCCTGGTGCAGGTGCTGCCGAGCGTCATGCAGGAATCGCTGGTCGCGCCGGAAGCCGACACGACGCCGTACGGTCCGGTGGAGCTGACAGGTCGGGACATCTACATCCGCGAAGGCTGCGCCACCTGTCATTCGCAGCAGGTCCGGCCGCTGCTGGCGGAGATCAAGCGCTATGGGCCGTATTCGCGGGCGGGCGAGTCCGCCTACGACCGGCCGTTCCTGTGGGGCTCGAAGCGCACCGGCCCGGACCTGCACCGCGTCGGTGGACGCTACACCGACCTGTGGCATCGGCTGCACCTGCTCGACCCGCGCAGCGTGGTCCCGAACTCCATCATGCCCGCCTACCCGTGGCTCGCCGAACGGCCCGCAAATGCCGGCGATACGATCCAGAGAAAGATGCGCGCACTCAGGATGGTGGGCCATCCCTACACCGAAGCCCAGATCGAGGGCGCGCCACAAGCGCTCGAAGGACTGACGGAGGTTGACGCGCTCGTCGCCTACCTGCAGGGACTGGGCGTCGCAGGCGGGGGATCGACGCCATGACCTGGTTCATCTTCATCGGCGACATGCTCGTGATGCTGTTCATGGTCACCGTGGCGGCCTGGGTCTTCTACCGGGGGACGGATGAAGTCATCGACCGCTCGGCGCGGATTCCGCTGGAGGACGAAGACCCCGATCCCGGCCGCGACAGCGACCCCGCGCCGGGGGACACCCATGCCTGAATTGCCCAGCGACTTCTGGACCGGGTGGATCGCCACCATCACGGTCGCAAGCCTGGCCGGGCTCGGCTGGCTGATCTACAGCGTCTACTTTGCCGCCGATACGCAATCCGAACAGGATTCGCCGGTCTGGGACGGCGAGCTGCGCGAAGGCGCCCATCCCGCTCCCATATGGTGGTTCTGGCTCATCTTCTTGTCGCTCGTTATCTCCGTGCTCTACCTCATGCTGTATCCCGGCCTCGGGAGTCACGCGGGCGCATTGAGATGGTCCCAGGGGGGCGAACTCGAGCGCAGCATCGGCGCCTTCGACAACGAATTCGGGCGGGCGCGACGGCTGGTTGCGGAGGCGAACATCGAGGAGCTTTCGCAGGATCGCGCGCTGATGGCCTCCGCCCAGCGCGTTTACGATCGCAACTGCGCCGTATGCCACGGCTACGATGCGAAGGGATCGACCCCTTACTTCCCCGACCTGACGGACGACTCATGGCAATGGGGCGGTGCCGCCGAGCAGATCGAACAGTCGATTCGGTACGGCCGCCATGCCGTCATGGTCGGCTGGCTCCAGGTGGTCGGGGAAGACGGCGTCGAGCAACTGGCTGACTACACCCTCGCGTTGTCGCGGGGCGCAGCGGAGGGTCACGCCGGACGAACGGCCTGGCTGCAGTTCTGCGCGGCGTGCCACGGTCCCGACGGCACCGGCAATCCACTCCTCGGCGCGCCGAACCTCGCCGACGACGTCTACCTCTATGGTGGCGATATCGACGCCATAAGGCACTCGATCGCGGTGGGAAGAAACGGCCGGATGCCCGCGTTCGGCGAGCGGCTCGACGATACGCAGATCAGGCTGCTCGTAGCGCTGCTCACCGCGATATCGGACCCGTCGCGGCAGGGTCCACCTGCAAGCGATACACTTGCGAACCCCCGATCAGACGATGCGGACAACGCAACCTGATGTACCAGAACGAATTCGCGGCGGATCTTGCACCCCACGAGATGACCGGGACCGACGAGTTCCGCAGCCTGTGCGAGAGCGCGGCGGACTTGGGCGTAGCGCACAGCCGGGACATCGCCTATCGCTCGCGGCAGACCGTCGTGCGCCGGCTTCGGTTCCACTTCACGGAATGGGGACGCCCCGGCGCGCCGCCCATCCTGCTGCTGCACGGGACGAACCAATCCTCCCACTCCTGGGACCTCGTCAGTCTTGCCCTGGCATCGTCCTACCACGTATTCGCGCTCGATCAACGCGGCCACGGCGACTCGGAGTGGAGCCGCGAACTCGACTACTCGACGACGGCGATGGCGGACGACGCGATCGCTTTCGCACGCGACCGGAAACTGGCGCGGCCGATCATTGTCGGCCATTCGATGGGAGGTCGCGTCACCCTGCTCGCAGCGCTCGGCGAGCCGGACTTCGCCCGCGCGCTGGTCCTGGTCGACTCCGGCCCCGAAATGAATGCGCCGGGCGGCAGGACGATCCACAATTTCATTCGCGACAACCGCGAGTTCGACAATCTCGAGCAGTTCGTCGACAACGTCGTCGCCTACGATCCCTACCGCAAGCGCGAGCATGTCGAGCGAACCGTCAAGTACAACATGTTCCAGCGTGCCGACGGCAAGTACGTCAGCAAGAACGACCATCGCCGGACGGCCGGTTCCCGCACCGCGATCAGTCTCGAAGACGTAAGCGCGCTGACCCTTCCGGTCCTGGTGGTGCGCGGCGAAAACTCCAACGTGTTCACGCCAGAGGCGGGCGAACGGCTGACGGACGCCCTGCCCCACGCGCGCCTGGTCACCGTGCCGGACTGCGGGCACAACGTGCACTCGCAGAACACGCCGGGCTTTCTCGCAGCGGTCACGCCGTTTCTGGACGCAGTGGCAGGCGCGTGAACCTCGATCAAGAACGTTAGCGGCCTTTCGGTCCAGAGCCGCGCGGTCATACCCCAGCAATGACGTACGTCAATACGGACGTACGAAAGGTCGGAATGGCGTTTGCCGATCAATGACCTGTGCTACAGTCGTAAAACGTTTTTCTGATCGATCAAGAGCAGCATGGAACAAGTGAAAGTGTCCTCGAAATTCCAGGTGGTCATACCCAAACCGGTGCGTGAGTCGCTTGGAATACGGCCCGGCCAGCGCTTGCAGGTCGTGCCCTACGGCGACCGCATCGAGCTCGTCCCGCTGCGCGACATCGGCGAGATGCGGGGTTTCCTCGCTGGCATGGATTCCAGATTCGAGCGCGAGCCGGACCGCGAACTCTGAGGATGGCGGGAGCCAGCGAACTGAATCTGGTCGATTCCTCCGGCTGGATCGAGTATTTCACTGACGGCACCAACAGCGAGGTATTCGCCGATCCGCTGTCGGATGCGAGCCGGCTCGTCGTCCCCACCGTGTGTTTATACGAGGTCTTTCGGGTGGTGCTGCGGGAGCGCGGTGAGGGCGATGCGCTTCGCGCCGCCGCGATGATGAGTCGCGGGCAGGAAATTCCGTTGTCATCTGCCCTCGCGCTGGAGGCTGCGCGGCTTGCGCACGAAGGGCAACTGGCGATGGCGGATGGCATCATCCTCGCCACCGCGCGACTCACGGGCGCAACACTGTGGACGCAGGATAGCGACTTTGCGGGAATGCCGAACGTGCGCTACGTCTCGAAGATTCCAAGCTGACGCCGCGAGCCCGTGGCTTTGGCTTCAACGCAGCGGTGTTGGCGCCGCCGCGACGTCCCGGACCCAGAGACCGGGGTGCGCCGCAGATGGGTCGAAACCAAACCGCAGCGCGAGTTCGCACGCCAGCGCCGTCCGCCCGACATCGAGGCTCCGGGGACCGCCAAGATCGGAGACCTGCGTAACGTCCATCCCCATCAGACCGCACGGGTTGATGCGGGAAAACGGTTCCAGATCCATGGCCACGTTGAGGGCGAGACCGTGGTACGCGCATCCGCGTCGAATACGCAGGCCGAGGGCCCCGATCTTGCGGCCCCGAACGTAGACGCCCCGGGCGTCGCCGCGCGCTTCGGCCTCGATGTTCCAGTCCCGCAATACCGAGATCATGGCGCCCTCGATGCCGGCAACCAGCGCCCGGACGCCGATACCCATGCGGCCGACATCGACCATCGTGTACGCGACGATCTGTCCCGGTCCGTGATAGGTGACCTGCCCGCCCCGATCAGTCTCCACTACCGGGATGTCGCCGGGCGCCAGCACATTCTCCGGCTTGCCGGCCTGCCCCTGCGTAAAGACGGCTTCGTGTTCCGTCAGCCAGATTTCGTCCGTCGAGTTCGCATCCCGCGCATCGGTGAACGCGCGCATCGCTTCGAACACCGTCCGATAGTCGGTAAGGCCGAGATCACGCACCCGGAGTGCCATTCCGGTGCTTTCCGCTCTCTTCGATTCCACCCTCTCTGCCGTCGTCCGGATCGCGCAAATTATAGTCGTCAGCCCAAGGTGGCCTGTCGTCGCAAAGGACGACTATCCACTCGTTCGGGCCACAAACGGCCACACGCGGCGCCGGAGGCGACGGCCGTGGGACACTTGCGTTAAGCTATCTTCCTGCGGAAAAGGAGAGTAGATGGCCAGCACGAAAGATTCAGTCGCCAAACCAAGAGCCCGCAACCTCCCCAGTCGCCGGTTCGAGATCTTTGCCAATCCCGAGATGAACGAGCGGTACACGTGGCAACGCGCGGACTGGTCGAAGGCCACGTCGGGATGGGAAATGAGCGATCTCATCGAGAAGTACGGCGAGGAGGAAGTGCGCGACAAGATGACCGAGGTCCTCAAGTCCTATGCCGGTGGCATGGTGATTACGGGGCTCTTCCACGAAGGCGGCATGGAAAACCGCGGCAAGCGTCCGAGGAAAGGTTGCAGCCTGACCCACATCTGGGTCGGCCCCGGTTTTCCGCTGTTCCGTCATAGCCATCCCGGCAGTGGCGACTGTCTCTACTACGTGACCAATGGCGAACTCATCGTCGGCAGGCGCAGTCTCGGGCCTGGATCGGGGTTTTTCATTCCGGCCGGCATGCCGTACAAGTACACCGGCGGCCCGAACGGAGCCGAGCTTCTGGAGTTCCACCCCGGAGGCGGCGACCCCGACCAGCCGGGCCTGAAGGTCGACGAGCGGACGATGGATTCCATGCAGCGGCTCATCGACCAGGCCAACGAGAACCGGGACAAGTGGCACAGGCCGGAGAGAATCGGCGATACCGCCAGGGCCGAAGAAGCGTCCGAAGACTGAAACGGTACCTAGTGCTCCGTCAAGCCGAAATCTGCGGGTATCTGCGGGTCTTTTTGCCCCCTGGACTTTGTTGCTCCTCCTTGTGTGG
>CAZFGB010000238.1:0-17403 GCA_964518405.1 uncultured Pseudomonadales bacterium
GTAGCTGCGAGGGATTTTTGGTTCCTGGCGAGGCGCGACGACGCCGTGTGGCAGGCACCACACAAGGAGGAGCAACAAAGTCCAGGGGGCAAAAAGACCCGCAGATACCCGCAGATTTGGGCTTGACGGAGCACTAGAACCTGCGCTTGGGCGGGGGTGAAAGACGGCACGGGCGAAGCCGTGACGGGTTTCATGGCTAGCGCTCAGGCGTGTCCGGGGAGTTCGGGATAGGGAATGAGCAGCGAGCGTGACGTCGCCTTGCGAGGCGCAGGCAGGCTCGCCATCGGGAGATGCAGCAGGCCGTAGAGAGTCTCCAGGTCGGCGGCATCCATCTCGGTAACCTGTCCGCGCTTTAGCCACGAAGGCAGGACCACGGGTCCGTAGCGAACGCGCTTGAGGCGGGAGAGCCTGTGCCCCCGGTGCTGGAACAGATCTCGAACCTCGTGCTTTCGTCCTTCCATGAGCACCGCGTGATACCAGTGGTTGCGGCCGCGGCCATCGTAGTACCGGAGGTCCGAAAAGCGCCGGGTCTCGCCCTCTATCTCGACGCCCGCAAGCAGGCCGTCCATGTCTTCCTCGGACAGCGTTCCCTGGATACGGACGGCGTATTCCCGGTCGATTCCCGTCGAGGGGTGCGTCAGACGGTGCGCCAGCGTGCCGTCGTTGGTCAGCAACAGGAGGCCGCTCGTGTTGATGTCGAGCCGACCCACGCTCAGCCAGCGTCCCTCGCGGATGCGGGGCAGATCGTCGAATACGGTTTCGCGGCCCTGGGGATCCCGGCGGGTGCAGATGACGCCCTCGCGCTTGTTCATGACGAGGACGCGGGGAAGTTGTGTCCCCCGCAAGACGAGCCGCCGGCCGTCTACGTCGATGCGGTCGGTTTCCTCTACGCGGTCCCCGGTTTTCGCCGGATGGCCATTGATCTGAACGCGGCCCGCAACGATCCATTGCTCCATCTGGCGGCGCGATCCGAGGCCGTGCGTGGCGAGCACCTTTTGCAGCTTCTCGGACATTTCATTCGCCGCAGATCCAGCTACCGCTCGGGTCTGGGCAACGGGACGATTTCGGCCAACGGTCGGACGGCTTCGCCGGTTGCGGTTTCGGTCTCTTCCGCTTCGAACGAATCCGCGTCGACCAGGGTGGATTCGTCGTCTTCGGCGACATGCGGGTCGACCAGGGCGCGTATCTCCGAGAGCGGAGGCAGTTCGTCGAGACTCCTGAGGTTGAAGTAATCGAGGAAAGCGCGCGTCGTGCCGTACAGGGTAGGTCGGCCCGGCACCGCGCGCTGACCGACGACGCTTATCCAGCCGCGCTCCAGCAGCGTGCGCATGATGTTCGGGCTGACGCTGACGCCGCGCACCGCTTCGATGTCGCCGCGCGTGGCCGGTTGCTTGTATGCGATCAGAGCCAGCGTTTCCATCAGGGCGCGGGAGAACCGCGGCGGCCTCGTTTCCCGGAGCCGACTCACCCAGGGGCTCATGGATTGCCGGATCTGGAACCTGTAGCCGCTGGCGACCTGTTTCAACTCGTAGCCGCGGCCTTCGAGCGCGTATTCGATCTCGCCGAGGGCCGTTCTGATCGCCTGTCGCGGGCTGCCCTCGGGCAGGTCCCCGGGATCGAACAGGCCAATCATCCGGTCGATGGAGACAGGCTCTTCGGCGGCCAGCAGAATGGCTTCCAGCGCCTGTTCAATTTCCTTCTGTTTGAGCATCGCGGACTTTAGGCGGCGGCCCGTACGTAGATCGGGGCGTCGAGTCCCCGCTGGACGAGGTCGATCACGCCTTCCCGACACAGTTCCATCAGCGCGAGGAAGGTCACTATGACGCCCCGCTTGCCCTCCCGGACATCGAACAGGGCGGTGAAGGGAACGAACCCCTGCTCCGCGTTGACGGCTTTGAGCACGGCGGACATGCGCTCCCGGACGGACAGCGTTTCCATGGCGACGGCGTGGCGCTCATGCAGCGCGGCGCGGTGCAGCACATCGGCCATGGCGAGCAGCAGATCCTTCATTTCCACCGTCGGCTCGATCTTGCGTTCGATCAGCTTGGGCAACGCCGCGGCGGCAGGCTGTATGTCCCTTTCGAGGCGGGGCAGCTCCGCGAGGTCGCTGGCGGCGGCCTTGAAACGTTCGTATTCCCGGAGGCGGCGGACCAGATCGGCGCGGGGGTCATCCTCTTCCTCCCCCACCGGCTCGCTGCGCGGCAGCAGCAGCCGAGACTTGATCTCCGCGAGGGTCGCGGCCATGGCCAGGTACTCGCCGGCCAGCGCGAGCTTGAGGGCCGTCATCATGTCGATGTAGCGCATGTACTGGTCGGTGACTTCCGAGACGCTGATTTCGAGGATATCGAGGTTCCGCCGGCGGATGAGGTACAGCAGGAGGTCCATCGGCCCTTCGAATGCGCCGAGAAACACTTCCAGGGCATCCGGGGGGATGTACAAATCGGTGGGCAGCTCCTCGATGACCGTATCGCCGACGATGGCGACGACGTTTTCCCTGTCGTGGCGCGCGTCCTCGAGCCGTCCGCCCGCAAGTTCCTTGTCGCTCATCCGAAGTTGACTCCGACAGCCGCCCGAACGTCTTCCATGGTCTGCCGCGCCACGTCTCGCGCCGTTTCGGATCCCTCGACGATGACGGATTTAACCAGTTCTTCATCGTCCTCGAACCGTTCGGCGCGCTCTCGAATCGGCGCCAGTTCGGCGTTGATGGCGTCGATGAGCGGCCCCTTGCAGTCGATGCAGCCGATCCCGGCGGAGCGGCAACCCGCGTCGGCCCAGGTGCGCACGGATTCGTCCGACAGGAGCTTGTGCAAGGCGAATACGGGACATTTCTCGGGATTCCCCGGATCACGGCGCCGCACGCGGGCCGGGTCGGTGGGCATGGTCCTGATCTTGCGCTCCACCTCTTTCGGATCCTCGCGCAGGTCAATGGCGTTGTTGTAGGACTTCGACATCTTTTCGCCGTCGAGGCCCGGGACGGTCGGCGTTTCGGTCAGCAACACCCGGGTTTCCGGAAGGATGGCGCGCCCGCCGCCTTCGAGGTATCCGAAAAGCCGTTCCCGGTCGCCGGCGGACAGGTTTCGCTGCTCCGCCAGGAGGCCCCGCCCGAGTTCGAGGGCTTCGTGATCGCCGCGCTCGAGGTACGCCCTGCGCGCATCGCGGTAGCGCCTTGCGGCCTTTTTGCCCATCTTGTCGATGGCGGCGCGGGCCCGATCCTCGAAATCCGGTTCGCGCCCGTATATGTAGTTGAACCGCCGCGCGATCTCGCGCATGACCTCGATGTGGGCGGACTGATCGGCGCCGACCGGCACCCTGCTGGCGCGATAGATCAGCACGTCGGCCGACTGCAGCAGCGGATAGCCGAGGAAACCGTAGGTCGAGAGATCCCGGTCGTTCAGCTTTCTCTGCTGCTCCTTGTAGCTCGGCACGCGTTCGAGCCAGCTTACGGGCGTGATCATCGACAGCAGGAGGTGCAGTTCCGCGTGTTCGGGAATGCGCGACTGCACGAAGATCGTCGCGGCGTCAGGATTGATTCCGGCGGCCAGCCAGTCGATCACCATGTCGAGCGTATGCCGCTCTATGTCGGCGACATCTTCGTAGTGCGTCGTCAGCGCGTGCCAGTCGGCGACGAAGAAATAACACTCGTATTCGTGTTGCAGCTCGACCCAGTTCTTCAGGGCGCCGTAATAGTGGCCAATGTGCATGCGGCCGGTTGGACGCATGCCGGATACAACCCGCCGGTCCGAGTCAGTGCTGCTCAAGTCCGTGGAATCCCGCACAACGCTAAGGAATTATAGCTCGAACGGTCCCAGACCGGTCCGGGCCACGACGGGCGTTTCGTCGGTGAGGTCGATCACCGTGGTCGGGTTCCGCGAGCAGGCGCCGCTGTCGATGACAAGGTCGATCGCGTGTTCCAGCCGGTCGCGAACGTCATCGGCTTCGGTGAGGGCAAAGTCCTCGCCCGGCAATTGCAACGTCGTCGACATCATCGCCTCGTTGAGGTGCGCCAGGAGTCCAAGCGCCACCGGACAGTCGGGCACCCGCAGACCGATGGTGCGCCTGGGACTCAACAGGCGGCGCGGCACTTCGCGCGTCGCTCTCAGGATGAAGGTGTAGGGGCCGGGCGTATAGCGCCGGATCAGGCGGTAACTCGCGTTGTCCACCGCGGCGTAGGTTGCGAGCTCCGACAGGTCGCGGCACATGAGCGTAAAGAGATGCCGGGGCTGCAGCCGCCGGATGTTGCGAATCCGGTCGAGCGCGCCCTTGTCGCCGATGTGGCAACCCAGCGCGTAGGTGGAATCGGTGGGGTAAGCGACCACGCCGCCGGCGCGGACGATTTCCGCGGCGCGGGCCAGCAGGCGTTGTTGGGGATGCGTGGGATGCACGCTGAAGAATTGGCTCATAGCGGATATTATCGCGGAAACACTTTGCATCCGCGAAAGCATGAAACAGTTGGTCGACTTCTTGCCGGTAGTCGCTTTCGTGGGCGTCTATGTCTTCACCGACATATTCGTCGCGACCGCGGCCCTGATGGCGACCGCCGTGGCGCAGTTCGCCATATTCAAGCTCATGGGCTGGCCCATCAGCCGCCAGATGCTGGTCGTGATATGCGTCGCGTTGATTTCGGGCGCCCTGACGCTCGCGCTGCAGGACAAGACATTCATTCAGTGGAAGCCTACGATCATCTACTGGATCATGGGCGGCGCCATCATTGGAAGCAGGTATGTCGGGCGCGGTGATTACATCCAGAAGGCCATGGGCAAGATGCTGGTATTGCCGGAAGCGACTTGGGCCCGCCTGACATTCGGATGGGGCGGAGCGATGTTCGTCGCGGGCATAGCGAATCTAGGCGTCGCCTACGGCTTCAGCGAACAGGCTTGGGTGCTGTACAAGTTCGTGTCCGCTTTCGCTATTCCCCTGGTGCTGACGCTGGGCAGCGTCGCCTACTTGGCGGCGACCGACCAGCTTGCGGGGAGTATTGAAGAGGCCGAGAGACCGTGATGCGTACCGCGGTCAGCACGGTGTTGCTTTGCGTTTGCGCCTTCGGCCTCGATGCGGCGGCGGACACTCGCTATATCTCGGACCTGATGTACGTGCCGCTGCGCAGCGGTCCATCGGGCGAACACCGCATCATCCATTGGGGTCTGCCGAGCGGCATGACCCTCGAGGTGCTGGAGGATGAGTCGGCGCAGTTCACGCGGGTGCGGACGGAGGACGGCATGGAGGGGTGGATTCCGTCTCAGTACCTCGTGGCCGAACCCGTCGCCGCCGACAGGTTGGCGCGGGCGGAATCGGAGATTGAACGACTCGAAAGTCTGCTCGGCGGAGACACCTCAATATTGGCGGCCGAGTTGGAAGAAGCGCGGCAGGAGGCTCGGCGCAATGCCGAGTCGGCGGAAACCGTCTTTGCGCTGGAAGCGCAACTGGAGGAAATTCGACGCGTTTCAGCCAGCGCGATAGCCACCCAGGAAGAGAACGTCCGGCTTGCCGAAGCCAATGCGGCGTTGCGGCGCGGGCATGAAGACCTGGAAGCGCGGACCGAACGGCTGCAGGGCGAGGTCGATATGTGGTGGATGCTGGCTGGCGGCGGTCTGATTCTGGCGGGCTTGCTGCTGGGCATCTGGCTGGGGTCCCGATCTCGGCGGCGCAGCGGCTGGTGACCGCCCTCTCCGTCAATCTGAACAAGATTGCCTGGCTTCGCAACGCGCGGGCGGGCAAGCGTCCGGACGTAAGCGACGCGGCTCGGACGATCATCGGCGCGGGAGCGCAGGGCATCACCGTGCATCCGCGCCCGGACCAACGCCATATTCACCCGCAGGATGTCCATGTACTCGCGCGACTGTTGCGCTCGGAATATCCCGGGATCGAGTTCAACATTGAAGGCAATCCCGCAGCCGGGGCGCGCCGGAATGGCTATCCGGGATTTGATCGCCTGATCGAAGACGCGCGCCCGGAGCAGGCGACCCTGGTGCCGGATGCGGACTCTCAACTCACGTCCGACCATGGCTGGGACCTCTCCGATGCCCGGTCCGCATCGCGATTGGCCGAGACGATTTCGCGTTACCGGGCTTGGGGTGCGCGGGTCAGCCTGTTCATGGACCCGGATGAACGGCAGATCGAGCGCGCGAAAGCGTGCGGCGCCGACAGGATAGAGTTGTACACGGGGCCTTACGCGGAACTGGCGGAACGCCGCGGACTGACGGACACCCGGGTCCGCGACTGCCGGCGGGCCTACATGGATGCCGCGCGGTTCGCGGCGGGGATTGGACTCGGCGTCAACGCGGGCCACGACCTGAACCTCGATAACTTGGCGCATTTCATCGCGATCGGCAACATCGACGAAGTGTCTATCGGTCACGCCCTGATAAGCGACGCGCTCGAATTCGGGCTTGCCGCAACTGTGGGAAAATATCTGGACGCCATTGCTGCGGGCGGTGGATGAATGGAGGAAGGCCTTGAGAATGGTCTTTGAACGGTCGCCTTGGCGTCGACCAAAAGCGCGAGGAGAAGAAGTATGGACAGGCTGTTGCGGCCTTGGGCGCGGTCGGGGACGTGGGCGTCTGCGGCGCTCGCAGCCGCACTCATGACGGTTCCCGCCGAATCCGGACCGGCCGATTCGCCGGTCGTTGTGTTCGAGACGAGCAAGGGCGCGCTGACGGCGGAACTCCTGCCGCTCGAAGCGCCGAAGACGGTGGAGAACATCCTCGACCTCGTCGACTCGGGGTTCTACGACGGCCTGATCTTTCATCGCGTCATCGAAGGTTTCGTCGTGCAGACGGGGGGTCACCTTGCCGACATGAGCTACAGGGACGCGCCCCGAACGGTGGTCAACGAGTCGCAGAACGGGGTCGAAAACCGCAAGTACACGTTGTCGATGGCGCGCACGGCGGATCCAGACTCCGCGGGCGCGCAGTTCTACATCAACCTGAACGACAATACGCACCTCGATTACAGGCGCGGCCAGCCGGGCTATACGGTGTTCGGCAAGCTGATCGACGGTATGGACGTGGCGGACGAGATCGGGCAGGCGGAAACGGCGACGCGGAACGGGATGGCCGACGTGCCAGTGGAGTCCATCGAGATCTTGCGCGCCTATCGCCGCTAGGGCTTGGGGCGGAAAACGGCGCGACCCTTCGGCGGCGACGGATTTCGTGGCTCTGGTGCGCGGCGCCGGCGGGACGCGAGTCCGGGTATCGCATATCGCGCCGACCCGGCCTGTAACCATCGCTTTGCCGTAGTCTTCATTGCCGGTCGGGCAGGGCGCCTCGTCCGGCGGAAACCTGTCCCGCGCTATCATAGGACGACACATCTTCACCGACGCGTTGAATTGTCATGAAGCCTTCTATCGTTTTTCTCGCGGCCGCCATTGCCATTGCCGCCTTTGCGGCGGCGATCACCACTGAAATCTCCCTTCGGTTGTTCCCTGGAAACTACCTGGGGCTGCTCGTGGCGACTTTTGTTGCCTGTTTCGCCACGGCACTGGCGGTTGCAAGGGTTGGGGCACGCAGGGAACCGGTCCGGAGACCGGAACGCCGGCCGCGGACGAGGCGAGCGCCCGAGGGCGACCGGGAAGGGGGTGTCGTCAAGTGGTTCGATCCTACGAAGGGGTTCGGTTTCATCATTCGCGATGCCGGCGGCGACGTCTTTGTGCATCGTCGAAGCATTCGATCGGACGGCACAGGGGACCATGAGCTGCGCGAAGGCGCGCGCGTGACTTTCGTTGCTGTGGAGCGCAGCCGGGGATGGCGGGCGGAGGAAGTCTCCACCCAGGACGAATGAATCTCCGGGCGTTCCTGCACGAGCGCATGGAGGCGGCTTTCGAGGCGGCTGGCGTCGCGGGCGCCGAGCCGATGATGCGCGTCGCCACGCGCCCCCAGTTCGGAGACTACCAGGCGAACGGCGCCATGGCGGCCGCCAGGACAGCCCGAACCCAACCGCGCATGCTGGCCGAGGGCGTCGTTGCAGCGTTGGGAGAAACGGACTTCGCCCAAACCCTGGCGGTTGCCGGTCCCGGCTTCGTCAACATCACGTTGTCCCCCGAGTTTGTCGGCGCGCACCTCGGCGGCGTCGAGATCGAACGGACCGCGCATCCCGACAGGATCGTCGTGGACTATTCCGCTCCGAACCTCGCCAAGGAAATGCATGTCGGGCACTTGCGGACGACCATCGGGGATGCCATGACACGCGTTCTCGAGGCGCTTGGCCACCACGTGGTTCGACAGAATCACGTGGGAGACTGGGGCACGCAGTTCGGCATGCTCGTCGCGCATCTCGAGGATGTGAGGGAAGACGCGCCGGAGCTTCGCGACCTCGAAGTGTTCTACGCCGCGGCGCGAAAGCGATTTGATGCGGATACGGAATTCGCGGACCGCGCGCGCCGCACGGTTGTCGCCCTGCAGGGCGGCGACGAGCGGGTGCGGGCGTACTGGCGGCGTTTCGTGGACATTTCACTTTCCCATTGCCGGGCAGTGTACGAGACGCTGGGCGTCACGCTCGGCGACGAGGATCTCGATGCGGAGAGCCGCTACAACGACGATCTGCCGAAGGTCATCGACGATCTGGAACGCGCTGGCCTGATCACGCTGTCGGATGGCGCGAAGTGCGTCTTTCTCGACGACCTCGAGACTCCGTTCATAGTGCAGAAGAGCGATGGCGGCTACCTGTACTCGACCACGGATCTCGCGGCGGTGCGCTACCGTTCGGCGCGCTACCGGGCGGATCGAATACTGTATTTCGTGGATTCGCGCCAGACCCTGCATTTTCGCCAGCTGTTCGCGGTCGCGAGGAAAGCGGGGTTTGCGCCGGATGCATGCGAGCTGGAATTTCACCCGTTCGGCACGATCATGGGCCGCGACAACAGGCCCTTCAAGACCCGCTCGGGCGACGTCGTGAAGCTTGCCGACGTGCTGGACGAAGCGGTGCGGCGCGCGCGGATGCTGGTGGCCGAAAAGAACACCGAGCTTCGCGCAGAGGAAGCGGCTCGAATCTCCCACGTCGTAGGGATCGGCGCCGTCAAGTACGCCGATATCTCGAAGCATCGCGCAAGCGACTATGTCTTCGACTGGGACGCGATGCTGAGCTTCGACGGCAATACGGCGCCGTACCTGCAGTACGCATATGCCCGTATTCAAAGCCTGTTCCGGCGCGGCGGCGTCGATCCGGCGAGCCTGACCGACGCCCCCGTCGTATCGCAGGAGTCGGAGCGGCGCCTGGGGGTCTCCCTGCTAAGGTTCCAGGAAACGTTGGAACAGGTGGCGCGCGAGGCGTTGCCGCACTATCTGAGCGGGTACCTGTATGGGCTCGCGGGCGACTTCATGAGGTTCTACGAGACCTGCCCGGTTCTCGACGCACCGGGCGCCGCGCGCGATCATCGTCTGAAACTCTGCGCCCTGACCGGGGACACGCTGAAAACGGGATTGGGCCTGCTGGGCATAGAGACGGTAGACCGGATGTAAGTGCCGCGCGCGGTACGCAGGATGTCGACGCCGCTCACGCAAGGACCAGCGCAAGCCCGATCAGAAGGGCGTACGCCAAGATGGTTCGAAGCGTCTTCGCGGCCGGTAGGCCGCTGCAGGCGGTCAGTTGTCGGAAACGCCTGCGCGAACCGGTGCCGGCACCGTGTAAGATCTCAGATCCCTGACGAAATCGCCAAGCACCTGGATGCCGGTTTCCTCCGCCTCGACGCACCAGGTGCGCAACGCTTCCAGCAACTCGGCGCTGCGGCCCTTCTCCGACCACAGTCGGGCGAGTTCCAACCGCTTTTCGTAGATCGTCTTGAGCAGCGGGCTCGCGCCGACTACTTCGGTGAGTTGCCGTCGTTGCCGTTCGTTCACCAACGTGTCGTGGCGACAGAGGATGGATTTCGAGCGCCGCAACAGCCGTCGCGTCACGGCGTCGGCACGTTTCTGCTCCTGCTTGACGAGCGGCGCCACCACTTCTTCCGCGTAGCGTGACATGACGCGGAATCGGTCGTTCAGGACCGCCCAGGCGGTATCCATGTCGATGGATGTCTTGCCCGCTGCCCGCGCCACCTTGGGCCCGGTGTACAGGGGCTTGGCCAGACCCAGTGTCTGCAGAATGCGAATCCAGGCCCAGCCCATGTCGAATTCCCAAGGCTTGACGGAGAGTTTCGCCGAGTTCGGGTAGGTGTGATGGTTGTTGTGCAGTTCCTCGCCGCAGATGATGATGCCCCACGGCACGACGTTGCGCGCGGCGTCGGGACACTCGAAGTTCCTGTAACCCCAGTAGTGGCCGACTCCATTGACCACGCCGGCGGCGAGAAACGGAATGCACATCATCTGGATGGCCCACACGGTGGCGCCAAGGGTGCCGAACAACAGGACATCGAACACCGCGAGGCTTCCGATGCCCAACATGGAGTGCGGCCCGTAGAGGTTCCGCTCGATCCAATCGTCCGGCGTACCCTTGCCGTATTTCGCGAGCGTCTCCGCGGTGATGGCTTCCCGGTAGTACTCGGCGCCCCGGAAAAGTATGGGGGCCAAGCCGTGAATCTGGGGACTGTGGGGATCGTCGGCGGTTTCCGTCAGGGCATGGTGTTTGCGGTGCACCGACGTCCAGATCTTGGTGGACATGCCGGTGGTCAGCCAGAGCCAGAACCGGAAAAAGTGTTGCAGCGCAGGATGCAGTTCCAACGCCCGGTGCGCGGAGTGCCGGTGCAGATACAACGTCACGGATACGAGCGTGACATGACACATTGCCAGCGTGTAGACCGCCATCACCGGGATCGAAAAGCCGACGAGGCCGTACCACCAATCCGCCAAGTTCACCAAGTTTGCCCCCTACAAAGTTCTTGTTGGCCGCGATGGGTGCGCGACCGCTCCGCAACGACGGCGAAGGACGCTGGAAGATACCATTTTTTCCCAGCGTTGCGCGATGCATTTGTCGGGTTGTGTGCCTTGGCCCGTCGGGGCGTCAAACACCGCGCGATGCGGGTACGATTTCACCGGATGACAGTTCTCCAACTTGCATCGAGCCATGGATGAAACCCCGATCCATCGGATCCTTGAACCCGCTGCATTGCGATGGGACGGGACGCGACCGGTATCGCTCGATGAGGATGACATCTACCATGACGGCGACGGTCGGGGCGAGGCGCTGCGCGTCTTTATCGCTCCGGCGAGGCTCGACGAGCGATTCGTCGCGGCGGCGTACTTCACCATCGGAGAGTTGGGGTTCGGCACCGGTCTTAATTTCGCCGTCGCGGCGGAACGATTGCTCAGGCGCTCCGGTGGCCGGTTGCACTATATCGCTTTCGAACGCGCTCCCCCTTCAGTCGAAAACATCGCGCGGGCCGCCGGGGTCTCCGGATTGCCCGTACACGGCGAGTTGTCCCGGGTTCTGCCGCCGGGAATCTCCGGATGGCATCGCCGCCGGTTGGCGGGAGGGCGCGTGTCGCTTTCGCTCTATTTCGGCGATGTGGCTGCCGGGTTGGCCGACCTGGCTGCGCGGTCCGGCCGCAGTGTCGATGCCTGGTTTCTTGACGGCTTCGCTCCGCCCCGCAGCGCCGCCATCTGGGCACCGGATACGTGCGCTGCCATCGCGCGACTTTCCGGTCCGGGGGCGACCGCGACGACGTATACGGCGGCCGGCGTCGTCAGGCGCGCGCTCGCGCAGGCCGGATTCAAGGTCTCCCGCATCGACCAGCAAGGCCCCAAGCGACACAGTGTTCTGGGCGTGATCCCCGGCGATCCCCAACGGCAGACTCCCCCGCCGCGGGACGTTTCCGTGGTGGGTGCCGGCCTGGCGGGATGCTCGGTCGCCCGCGCCCTGGCGGAGCGCGACGTGGCCGTGACGGTGCACGATGACGCGGTTGCCCACGGCGCTTCCGCGATCCCGGGAGCGGTGATGCATGCGCGGTTGCTGAGCGATGGCAGCGCCGCCGCTTCGCTTCGCGCCCACGCTTACGCGTACGCGACTTGGTTCTACTCCGGCTGCGACGGGATCACTTCGACCGGGGCGCTGCAACTGCCGGGGCCGAATACCGAGGCCGCGCGCCTGCGCGCGTTGGGCCAGGTCCTGCCTTCGGACTGGGTCGAGCGGGTGTCCCCGCGCGAAGCCTCGGACCTGGCCGGGGTCGATATTGTCGAGAGCGGCCTATTCTTTCCGAACGGTGCCGAGATCGAAGGCGCGGCGTTGTGCAGATCGTTGATCGATCATCCGCGAATACGTTTCACGTCGGACCCGCCGCGGGGCGGGATCAGGGTTCTTGCAAATGGATGCGCGATTGCCGAGTCCCTGCCGGAGTTGGAAGTCGCGCCACTGATGGGACAGGTCGACCGGTTCGATGACGGGCGACTGCGCCTTCCCGTGCTTGCGGACGGCTATGCGCGGCCCGCGGGAGAGTCCTGCTTGGTTGGCGCCACGTATGAATATCGGCCATGGCCTGCCGCCGAGGCCACGGCGGCCAACGTCGAGCGGTTCCGAAAACTCTTTGGACATGCTCCAGGAGCGTCGAGGGGCTTCTTCAGGGGAACTCGGGCCGTCACGTCGGATCGTACGCCTGTCATCGGCCGGGCCGGCCCGGACACCTATGTCAGCGCCGGTCACGGTTCCATCGGCGTGGCGTCCGCCGCCTTGGCGGGGGAATGGATCGCCAGTCTGATCTGCGGCGAATGCCCGCCGGTCAGCCGAGAAATCGAGGCCTTGTGCCGCGTCGACCGCTTCCACGAGCGCCAACAGCGACGCCCGAATCCCTTCGCGGCCGGACGCCGACGGAAGCGATAGTCCTGGATGGTCAATCGCGAGGTAGTGGCTCAGGCCCTCGACTACGCGTCCTGTATACAGGACTTCGGACGCGAGCCCGAGCAGAAGCGTGAAACTCCAGCTCGGGAGGGAACCTAAGCCTAAGATGAACGAACCCAATCTGTTCAGTTACGCGACGAAGGAACTGTCGCAGGATGCGGTGATCTGTTGGCTCGTCAAGTGGTCGGGACATGACGGCGCCTCCCCACTGGCGCAGCTGGGACGACAATTCGTCGAGGCGCTCCTGAACCACAAGCGGGACGGACCGAAGGTGACGCTGAAGAGCGGCGCGCTGAGCGTGGAGTTACGTCGGCAGGAGAAGCACATCGACGTACTGGCGCGCATCGAGGGGAAGCACGTCCTGCTGATCGAGGACAAGACGGACAGCGAACCGCACGGCGATCAGCTTGCGACGTACCGCCACGCGGTGCTGTCGGGACAGACCAACCTCGAAAGTGTCTCCGAGGAAGACCTGTTCGCGATCTACTTCAAGACTGGCAACCACGCATTGGCGACGGAGCAGGCCATCGAGAGCGACTCGGGGTACAGGGTGTTCAATCGCGCGGACTTCATCTCCGTGTTGGACGGCTACCTCGGGGACAACGCCATCTTGTTGGACTTCAGGGATCACTTGGCGTCGATCGAGTGTCAGACCCAGTCGTTCCGCAAGTGGACTCGAACGGATTGCGAAAGGGACCGGAACTGGTACGCGCGGGAATGGCTTTACCGCGAGTTGGAGATGCGTCTATTCGCCGCGGACGCGGGCCGTCGCTGGCGCGGATGGGGCCATGTTCCCAATCCCTCGGGCGGGTTCATGGGATTCTGGTGGCTTCCGGCGGGGTTGCCGGACGACCATTGCGCCTACCTGCAGCTCGAGCACGACAAGCTGTGCTTCAAGGTGTCGGCGGGCGACTCTTCGACGGCAAGGCAGGACGAGTTGAAATGGGAATGGAACAAGCGGATCACCAGTCAGCATGAGCGTGTGGTGAAACCTCCGGTGATGCGTCGGGGTCGCACGATGACCGTGGCCGTTCACAAGGACGGGTGGCTACGCTACGACGACAAGGATATCTTGAGTCTCGACCGCACGGTTGAGGCGTTGCACGAAGCCGAGGAGGTGCTCGTGGCGGCCGTGCGGCGCCCCAGCGCGGGCGCCTGCGTTGACGTAGGCTGACTCGATGGCTTGGTTGTTGTTCGTTGACGAAAGTGGCCATGATCGCATGGCCTCGCCCTATGAGGTCCTGGCTGGAGTGGCCATTCAGGACCGGGTCGTCAGCGATGTGATTCGTCGGCTTCACGAGGCCGAATTCCGCTGTTTCGACCGTCGATACAGCGAGGGGCCCCGCGAACTGAAAGGGAAGGCTCTGCTAAAGCGAAAGGTCTTTCGCCACCGGGATCTGGACATCGGGGTGGACCGTGCCGACGTTCCAGCGCTGGCTCGTGCCGCCCTCGACGACGGGGCGCATGCGGACCCTCAGATGCTGAAAGCGTTGGCCCAAGCAAAGCTCGACTATGTTGGCTCGGTGTTCGACATCTGTCACGAATTCGGGTGTCGTGCGTTCGCCAGCATCGTCGAAAAGGACGCGCCCCCAACCGAGGCGGGGGGCCTGCGGAAGGACTACGCGTATCTCTTTCAGAGGTTCTTCTACTTTCCGCAGGACATGGGAGACGAACAGGGTATCGTAGTCTTCGACGAGCTGGAGAAGAGCCAGAGTCACTTGCTGATCAACCAGATGCGCCGGTACTTCGGCGAGACTGCGGTGGGGCGGAGTCGGGCAACGCGAATAATCTCGGAGCCCTTCTTCGTGCACAGCGACCTGACCACCGGCATCCAGATCGCGGACTTGGCGGCCTACGTCATATCGTGGGGTTTTCGTCTGCCACAAATGACGAAACCGGCACGGGTGGAACTGTCGGGACTAACGGATCAGATTGCGGGTCTCCGTCACCTCGCGGTACGGGACCTCAGGGGTAATCCAAGCTTCCAAGTCTGGAGCTTTGCCCACATTACGGATCTACGTACTTTACCGGAACGGCTGAACGATTAGCGGGCAGTTAAGAAAAAGGCAATGAAGCACCGAAGCGCCCCAAAGCCTCCATCTCGAACTGTGCTTCAGTCCTTCAAGGTTGTCAAGCTGTAGTTGAACCCTATCCGCGAGTGGCACAGACGTAGTCGGCCCACTGCTGCATGAGGACCAGGAACTCGAATGAGAGCACCGCGCCCCGCCCGCTGGCGGGCTAGCTAGGGCGAGTGTGGACCAGGCGGATGCTGGTGGGTCTGCGGTCGATCCGGACGCTCCGCGTCCAGCACTTGGTGGTGTGGCGCGTGCGGCGCTCAGTTCCGGCTCGCGTTCACACCAAGCCCGCGGCCCGTGCCCAACGGTACTTCGCTCCCAACACTGCAACGGGTTTTTCCGCCGTGTAGGGATACGCGAGGATGTTCCTGTCCATCAGGTAGTCGCACGCTTCCTCGATCTCCACATCGCCGACGAGAGATGCTGCGACGGGCTTGTCTATTCCTTTTTCGCGCGCCTCGGCGACCGCTTCCGCGAGCAGTTCGGCGAACACCATGGGCGGTGTGATGATGGTATGCCAATAGCCGAGTAGCAGCGCATGCACGCGCTCGTCACTCAGCGCCAGGTCGATGGTGCTGCGATACGTGGTCGGCGGCTCTCCTCCCGTGATGTCCACGGGATTTCCGGCGGCGCCGAACGGCGGAATGAACTCGCGGAAAGCCGCGTCCAGGTCGGCTGGCATCGACATCAGCGTCAGGTCGTTGTCCGCGCAGGCGTCGGACAGCAACACGCCCGAACCCCCCGCACCCGTGAGTATCAGGATGTTCTCTCCCTTTGGCGTGGGCAACACCTGCAATCCGCGGGCGAACTCCAGCATGTCGTTGAGACTGTGGGCTCGGATCACGCCGCTTTGGCGCAGAACGGCGTCGTAGACGCGGTCGTCGCCCGCGAGCGCCCCGGTGTGGGAGTTCGCCGCGCGGGCGCCCATGCCGGTGCGTCCGGCTTTCAGCACGACGATGGGTTTCTTCCTGGAGACGCGGGCGGCGACTTCGGCGAATGCGCGCCCGTCCTTCAGGTCTTCGACATGCATGGCGATGACTTCGGTATTCGGATCCTGCTCGAAGAACGTCAGCAGGTCGTCCTCGTCGATGTCGGCCTTGTTGCCGAGACCGACGATGGCGGAAACGCCCATCTTCGCCGAGCGGCTGAACCCGACGATCGCCATTCCGACGCCCCCGCTCTGGGACGAAAGCGCCACCTTTCCCTTTTCCGTATAGGGCGTGCAGAACGTGGCGCAGAGATTCTTGTGCGTGTAGTAGAAACCGTAGATGTTCGGGCCCATCAACCGCACGTTGTTCTCCCGGGCGACGGCGACGATCTCATCCTGCAGCGCATGCTCGCCGACTTCCGCGAAGCCCGAAGGAATCAGGATCGCGCCGGGGATCTTCTTGGCGCCGCAGTCGGCCAGCACGCGCGAGACGAGGGGCGCGGGGATGCAGAAGATGGCGATGTCGATGTCGCCGGGCACCTCGGTCACGCTTGGATAGCAGGTGTGGTCGAGTATCGTTTCGGCCCGGGGATGCACGGGATAGATGGCGCCCTCGTAGCCTCCGTCGATGAGGTTGCGCATCACGGAGTTGCCGATCTTGCCCTCTTCGGCGGATGCCCCGATGACCGCCACGGCATCCGGCTGTATGATGCGCCGCATGGCGTCGAGAATGGCGGCGTGATCGGGCCGATAGCGCGGTTCGGCGGGGGAACCGAGTCGCATGTGGTGATCCACGGCGAAGGCCCCGCCGGGACTGGCGAACACCGGGTTCAGATCCAGTTCCGTGATCTCTGGAAAATCGGACACCAGGTGGCTCGCGTTGGCGATCAGCGTTGCCAGAGCGAAGTGATCGACCGCCGCGGCGCCTCGCACGCCCTTGAGGATTCCCGCGCCCGCGATGTCTTCCAGCATCGATGAAGTCTCTTCGACCGTAGCCGGCGCCAACCGGAACGTGATGTCGCCGAGCGCTTCCACGAGCAGCCCGCCGAGGCCGAAGGCGACCAGTTTGCCGAAGACGGGGTCCGTCACCGCTCCGACGATCACTTCCTGGGTGTCCTGCGCGCGCTCGAGTTGGCGTTGTATCAGCACTCCATCGATGGCGACATCCGCGTCGAACGCCTTGGCGTTGGCGACGATCCGGTCGTAAGCGCCGGCCAACTCCGCCGCATCGCCGATGTCGAGTTCGACGCCGCCGGCGTCGGTCTTGTGGGCGATGTCGGGCGACACGATCTTGGCCGCGACGGGGTAACCGATCCGTTCGGCGATCGCGGCCGCCTCCGTCGCGGAAGCAGCGACGGCCTGGTCGGCGGAAGGTATGTCGTAGGCATCGCAGACGCGCTTGGCTTCGTCCGGCGTCAGTGCTTCGCGACCCGCGGCGACGGCACGATCGATGATGCCGCGGACAGTAGTCTCTGCAGTCATGGTCCCTCCTTCGGTCGGCAGAGATTAACCGAACGGCGGTAACTCCACGAGGGACGGCATTGCCGTAAAGCGCGCCGAATCCGACAGTCTGCGCCATGATTATCCGCCAACCCTTCGGGCATGCCGCAATTCACCCCCGCCCAAGCCCTCTGTTTCTCC
>CAZFGB010000239.1:0-13390 GCA_964518405.1 uncultured Pseudomonadales bacterium
GTCATGCACGTCGTGGTTTCCCGGCAGCAGGACCGCGGGACAGGCGAGACGACCGAGCTGTTCGCGCACGAACTCGAAGTCCTCTTCGGTTACGCGGCCGTGATCGAACAGGTCGCCGACGATCAGCAGGAGATCGGCTTCTTCGGCAAGCGCAAGATCGACGACCCGAGCGAAGGCGCGCTCGGCGGTATTGCGGAAGCCGTCCTCCGCGTCCGTGCGGATGCGGCCATCGAGATGGACATCGGAAGTATGGACAAGTTTGACCCGACGCGTCGTCATGGGGTTATCGTATCAAGTAATGGGGGGCTCCCGTACTCGCTCCTGTTCGGATCATCGCGCCGGATCGGGGGCTTCGAGCGCGGACATGCCGGAACTCGCCGATGCGTCAGCGGCTCGGCTGTCCGGTCACCTCCGTTCGTCGTCGCCCCTCATGGCGGCAAGGTCGTCGGCACTCAGCCGATAACGGATGGCATTGCCTTCATGCAGGCCGCGGATCTCGTTGCCGATGTAGTCGACCACCAGCTCGAGGTCGGCATCCGGCACACCCGCCTCGGCAGCCGTTGCCGCAGTTTCGCTGCGACGAAAGCCCTGCCACTCGAGCACGTTTCGGCGCACGGCCCCGCGGACGAAATCGCGGTATGCCAGCGCCGCCTTGCTGGGGGACTCCAGTTCTGAGCGCAGCACTTGGTAGTTTTCCGCCGACGCAAGATAGGCATCGACGTAGACCTCTCGCAGGAGCGTCACGTTGTTGATCTCGTACACGCCGATCAAGCCGTCGACGTAATCGGCATCGTTCATGGAGAGAAACGACAGCGGTGCGAGGTCCGCCTTCAGCAATGGGATATTCGCCGCAACGCGCGAAGTCCGCTTGTTCACGTCATTGAATGCCTGCAAGTAGGGTATATGGACGAGAAGGAAGAATGACTGTTCGAACGGATCGCCGATCCGTTCGGCCTTCCGTATCAGCAGGTCGAACTCTTCCTCGATCACGAAACGGTCATCGGGCGGGCGGTAGCTCGACTGGGAGATGCCGACCGCCATGCGTCGCAGCTGGCCCGCCATGGCGGGATCGATCAGGAGACCATCGGCAAGCAATGCATGGATGCCCAGGATATCCATCCGGCCGATCGTGATGTCCGCCAGGTGATCGACAACATATTCGATCGCTTCCTTGTGATTGAGGATCATCACCGCTTCCCTTCGGTCCTTGCCGATGGCTTCTTCCCCGTAGCGGATCAGCCGCTCCGTCTGAAGAATGTCGTAGGTATTGCCTTCCAGACGCGATGACGCCCACGAAAGGTCCACGAGGAGTTGCTCCCGGATGCGTCGCGCATAGGTTCCCGCCGGCAGCATCGAGGAAGAGGGGCGGCCGGCGGCGTGCAGGCGCTCCCGGACAGCTTCGTCAAGGTAGCGGCTCTTGCCGGGCACGTAACGATCGATAAACTCCCGCTCGTAGACCGCCAGCCTGCGTCGGTTGTAAGGCGTTTCCAGATGCGCGCGCACCGCCGCCGGTCCAGCTGGTCCGTAGCGGGTAGCGCGGGCCTTACCGGAAACCTCGATGCGACCCTCGTCAGTCAGCCGCCTGAGTGCGCGCCAGACCGTTGGTGCGCTCACTTCCGGGGCGACATTCCGTCTAATATCCTCCCGCCCGGCGTCCGGATGGGCCGAAATGTAGTCGAGAATTGCTTGGTCTATTCGGGGCATGAAACGATTTGTGGAACAGATGAAACTATTAACTATTTGAGTATAAATGTATATTTGGTTTCATAACACAATCATTTCACATGAAATGAAACGATTTGGATGATCGGGCGATGTCGCTCTTTGACACCCACATCATCGTCGACTGGTCGGCGCGCTCGAAGCCGAGTCCGGCCCGTCCCACGAAGGACTCCATCTGGTGGTGTACGGCCAAGGAAGTCGGAGATTCGCAAGCGCATCAACGCAAGCGAAGTCCCTGACCGTGCCCAGGTCCGCGTGAACGCAGAGGCTTTCGCCCGTCTCGACCAACAGCGCCGTCTGGCACCGTTGTTCGAGGGAGAACAGGGCCTTGCCGCGGAAGAACGCCGGATCGTCGAAACCGAGGAAGCCTGGATTCTCGGCCTCGGCCACGAAGACGCGCTGCGGGGTGCGCTCGACTCGCTTTAGCTACACTTGAGGGCACGGGTCAGGAATTTTCGCTGGCCAAAGTCATTCCGATCTGGGCGGCGTTGGGGAATCGGCGCGTTATGACCACGGTTCTGGGCATCGACATCGGGACGCAAAGCGTCAAAGTCGTTTTCTACGACTTCGAGGCACGTCGGATCTCATCGATCGGCAGCGCGCCCCTGGACCTCCATCAAACCGATGCCGGAGTTGCCGAACAGCGGGCGGAGTGGTGGATTGAAGCGCTGAGAAAGGCCACGGCGAGCGCAGGTCAGAGCGTGCGCGAGCGCGTCGCCGCCATCGGTGTTTCCGGTCAGCAGCATGGCTTTGTTGCGATCGACCGGTCGGGCGAAGTACTCGTACCGGTGAAGCTCTGGTGCGATACCTCCACGGGCGCCGAATGCGATCGCATCATCGAGGCGTTCGGAGGTCGCGAAGCCTGCATCGCAGAAGCCGGCAATCTCATCTTGCCGGGTTATACGGCATCGAAAGTTCGCTGGTTTCGGGACGCTCACCCGGACCTATACGCCAGGATGGATGCGATCCTGCTGCCGCACGACTACCTGAACTTCCATCTGACCGGGGAGCGCTGCATGGAGGCCGGAGATGCGTCCGGCACAGGATTTCTCGATATTCGCACTCGCGAGTGGTCAGAGAAAATGCTGCGTGCGATCGATCCGGACAGAGACCTGCGCGAATGCCTGCCCGAAGTGCGCCTGGACAACGAGCCGATCGGAACCCTGTCGGCAACCGCAGCGCAAGACATCGGGTTGACCGCCGGGATACCGGTGGCGATCGGTGGCGGCGACAACATGATGGGCGCCATCGGCACCGGTAACGTGACGCCCGGCGTCGTCACGATCAGCCTGGGTACGTCGGGCACCGTGTGCGCGTACTCCGACAAGCCCGTGATCGACCAGGAAGGCGACGTCGCCGCTTTCTGCTCATCCACCGGCGGCTGGCTACCGCTGCTGTGCATGATGAACTGCACCGTTGGCACCGAGCTCATGCGCCAGGTTCTCGGCGTCGACATTGCCGGCCTGGAGGCGCAACTCGCCGCGGCGGAGCGCGGCGCCGGAGGCGTCATCACCGTGCCGTTTTTCAACGGCGAGCGCACGCCGAATCTGCCGCGGGCCAAAGCCTGCATCACGGGACTGGATGCCCGCAACACCCGCCCGGAAAATCTCCTGCGGTCCGTCGTCGAAGGCGCCACGTTCGCGCTGCGCCACGGCTTGGACAGGCTGATCGAACTGGGAATCGATGCGGAGGAGATCGTACTTGCCGGCGGCGGCGCGAAAAGCGGCACCTGGAGGCAGATCGTCGCCGATGTCTGCGAGGCGCCGGTTACGGTGCTGAAGAACGAAGAGGGCGCTGCGTTCGGAGCTGCGCTGCAAGCGCTCGCAATGCTTGAAGGTGACGGCGCCGACATTCGCGATGTGGCGAAACAGCATCTGCAGCGGGACGCGGAGCGGTGCTGCGTCCCCGACCCATCCAGCAGCGGATTCTACAGCGAAGCCTATGGCAACTACCGGAACGCGGTGCTGCAGGTTGCCGCGCTGTATGGCTGAAGAACCGAGACGAATTTTCGGTTTGGAACAAATGAATGTCATCTATATAATGTTGATTATATAGTCGGAGAAACGGAATGCTCGCCTTCAAGGTCACCACCGTCGGCTCATCGTCGGGCGTCATCCTCACCAAGGAAGCGATGGCACGCCTGCGCGTCAAGAAGGGCGACACGCTGTTCCTGACCGAGGCACCGGACGGCGGGTATCGGCTGACCCCCTATGATCCCGAGTTCGCACGCCAAATGGCGCTTGCGGAAGAGATCATGCACGACGACAGAGAGGTGCTGCGAGCACTGGCGACGAAGTGAGCACGGGGACCACCGGTTCCTGGCGATGGGTAGATGCCCGCGTAGTGCTGGCGATTCATGACCGTCAGCTCGCTGAGCACGGCGGCGCGGACGGGATACGCGATGTCGGCGCGATCGAGTCCGCCTTGGCTCGTCCGAAGAACCTCGACGCATACGAAAGTCCCGATGCTGCCGACCTGGCGGCGGCCTACATCTACGGACTCGCCGCAAATCACGGGTTCGTCGACGGCAACAAGCGCACGGCCTGGGTCACAGGGCGAGTCTTCCTGGCCGATAACGGTCTTGCCTTGGACTTCGACCCTCCGGATGCGGTCCAGGTCGTGGAGGGCGTAGCCGCCGGCCGCATCACCGAGAGCGAACTCGCTCTTTGGCTTCGGTCCCAGCTCGACGACTGATCGAAAAGCCGCACCGCTGCTTGATTTGATCCTCCTTAGGGGTATTGTGATATCACTTTGTTATCAATCCCACCCTTCGGAGGATCTCATGAGGAAATACGACCCCTTGGGGAAGTATCTTTCAGGACAACCCGACGACTCCTGCACACTGACCTTCCCTGAAGTGGAGGAAATCATCGACGGTCCTCTCCCGGCAAGCGCCCGAGGAAACCAAGGCTGGTGGGGGAACGACAGGACGCATGTGCAGGCGCGCAGTTGGATGCAGGCGGGCTGGAAGGTCACGCGACATCATCTTCTGCAGCGGGGGCATGTCCACTTCACTCGGATTGTTCGAGACAACCTCGCCGAGGAGAGCCCACGGGTGTCGCAAGTCATCGTGCGCAATCTCGACGAGAGGGTAGTCGCCGAGTTGAAGCGGAGAGCCAAACAGGGGGGACGGTCACTCGAAGCCGAGTTGAGAGTGATTCTGACCGAAGCTGCGCGTCCGCACCGGAGTGAGTTGATCGCCCAGGCCGATCGAGTCCGGTCCATGACGCCCGGTTCCTTGGAAGATAGCGTGACCCTGCTGCGCCGGGACCGTGACAGCCGATGAATCTCGTAATCGACGCAAGTGTCGCGTGCAAGTGGTTCTTCGAGGAAAACCTCTCGCCCGAGGCACGCGACTTGGCCGCGTCGGACGCCACTTTTTCCGCGCCGGACATGATTCTCGTGGAATGCGCGAACGCGGCTTGGAGGCGGGTTCGGGGCAAGACCGTTCCCGAAGCGCAGGCCAAAGCCTTCCTGAGGGCCCTGCCGCAATGGTTCGAGTCACTGGTTCCCTCGGGGCCGTTGAACCGGGCGGCATTCGAAATGGCCTGCGCCCTCGATCGCCCCGTTTATGATTGCCAATACCTTGCGCTTGCCGCGGACAGGGAAACCCGTCTGGTCACGGCGGACCTCGCCTTCGTTGATCGGGTCGGCCGCTCGCGATGGAGGGACAGGATCGCAAGCCTGGGCAGCCAGATTGGATGATAGATCGGGTGATGGATGTTCCGCCGCACGCGGCGTCCGGAAACATCTTCCTGTCGCGGCCAATCAGAATTAGTAGATCTTATGACTCATCGGTGCATGCTCCGAAGCGTGGAGAGTGTTGCCCTGCCAGCTATCGAACCTGACAGAACATTAGCCGAGTCACTCGTCCCAGTAGCGGCTGGAGCCGAGACTCCAAATCTCGCGTGCCAAATCCTCGCGCTCCTGCATTTTCCCACTCTGGGCCCCTGCTGCGCACTCTGCCTGAAGCTGCTGCCAGAACGATACGACGCGAAACGCCTTCACCGGCTCACCCTTCCAGTCGTAATCCTCCTCGAAGGGTTCTCTATTGTCGGCGATGACAAGTGCTCCACGAACCGGCACCTTGTTCATGTTCAGATGATGGCGCACTCGTGCCACGTTCGCGGCCACCTGCCGCAGCGCATCCTTGAACGGCCCCTTGCCCAGCCATGCCGCCTTGGTCTCCACGACCCATACGCAGGCCGGCGTCAGGACGACATGATCCACATTCCCCCGTCCGCCCAGCGCCTCTTTCACGTCGTGAGCGAACGCGCAGCCCGGCAGGACAAGCGCGTGTTCGATTCGGTCCCCGACGCGCCGCTCCGCCTCGAGACCCAGGCCCCAGGTCGACGAAACCCGATTCACGTACAGCGCGAGCGCACCGAACGCAATGCTCGTTATGGCCAGGACACCGAGTGCCGACCACCATCCCAACGCCTGCAGTGGCTCCCCCACTGCAGGCAGACTGCCAACCAAGCAACCCCAAACTAAACCGAACACCACTACAGCCAAATACATGGCACGTGCAACCTGATCATGCATCTGGCTTTGGAGCCAGCCACCTACGATGTTCTTTCTGCCCGTGCCTTGCATTCGCCATCCCCAATTGTCACGTAATCTGTCCCTGCAGCCCACCGATTTTCTTGGCGTCCAATGCCGATTGTTCGGTGCATCCGATGCAATTGTGACACGGCAACGCACTTCCCCTACATCCACGCCAACGACTCACGGCAAGACACCGAATCGCAACCGTGCTTCCGCCGCCGGTTCGGCGCGTGTCTACACAAGGTAACGGTCTGTTGGGAGAGGACCCCTAACTGGCCAAATTGAGCGAGAGGAGTTCCCGCAGCGCGTCGTCGTCGGATATGTCTTCCGGCCAGCCGTACGCCGCGGCGACGGCGGCATCGAGCCTTGCGTGCGCGTCCGAGAGCCACTGCGGGCGCGCGTTGTAGAGGTTGGTGAGCGTACGCCGTTTGAGTTCCTTCTCCGCCGCCTTGTCTCGCGGAACGGGCCGTGTGGGATAGCCCGGCACCGGTTCTTGGATCCACTCCACCCATTCGGGCGGATGGAGCCACCGGTCGCGCAGTTCGACCAGCCGGCGCGCGGCCTCGGCGATGGCCGTCGCACGAGAATCTGCGGCGTAATCGGCAGCCGCAATATCCGGCGACAGTCCATCCGGGAAGGGAAAAGTCTCGAAGGTCGAGGTCGGGGTGTATCGGGGACGGTCTTCCAAACTGGTGCCGAGCCTTAGCGACCACGCCTCGTGAAACCGGCTGTGGAGAATCCCGAAAGTGGTGTCGTCGTCCCGCGCGATCACGATCAGTTGATGATCCGGGCAGATTCGGGCGTTCAGCCAGACGAATAGCCGGTGTTTAGCGACAGTCGGCGTCGCGATGTATCGAGACAGGCCTTCCAGCGCCCGCCACATTCCTTGTCGTGGCTCAACATGCCGCCACCAGTAGTCGCGATAGGATCTGCGACTATTTCGTTGCCGCATCGGGTACACATATTCGCTCGCGTGCTGAAACGGCGCCTCGTAGAGTGCGGCTTCCTCCCGCACCATGTTCCAACCGAAATCGACTATCCACTTGCCGGTAGACCTGCGGGTGATATCCATGCCGTTCATCCATGGCGACAGGACATCCGCATTGGGCCTGCCATTCGGGTTCGTTGGTGCACGAAGCCACTCCCGCGCCAGTTCGCCTGGGATGTCGAACGGCCCGCCCTTGGTATCGCCCATGAACGCAACGCTCGTGTTGCGGTAGAGGCGCTGCGCTCGGGTCAGATCCAAGCCAGCAGTGAGATTGGCATGTATGGCATTCACGACGTCGCCGTCGAGCCTTCGCTCCAGGACCGATGCGTCACTCGACGGCGCGAAGCACACCAACGAGACACGCACTGCCGCTCCGTCGATCACCCAGGGCTCGTCGCTCCACGCCTCGAAGATCGGTCGACCGTCGGTGGCCGTCCCGAGAGATCGCCGGTTCGCGCCGCCCCGGATGGAGTTGGTCGCGACGAGACCGACGCGCGTTGCGTTGCCCGCGCCGACATGCTCGCCCGCCTTCACGAACCAGTAGCAGACGAGATCGGCCTCTGCGGGCACGCGGCCCTTGTACAACGAGAACACTCGGGACACGTAGTCTTCGCCAAGGCCCTCGTTGAGAAGTTTCCCGCCTAGAAACGGCGGGTTGCCGATCACCACATCGGCCGCAGGCCAATCCGGCTCGTCACCCTCCGGCGTGATGATCGCGTCGCGGCACTCGATGGTGTCCAGCGGCTTGAGGATCGGTTCGCGCGACTCCTGGAACCCGTTGCGACGCATCCACTGGATATCGCCGATCCATACCGACACCCGGGCCAACTCCGCGGCGTAGGCGTTGATTTCAATCCCCCTGACGTTGGCTGGCCCCACCGCTGGAAACGCGCGCTGTAATCCCAATGCCTCGGCATCCAACTGGATGCGGTGTTCCAGATCCTTCATTGCTTGCAGTGCGAGATAGAGGAAGTTGCCGGACCCGCACGCCGGGTCCAGCACCCTGAAGTTCCGCAGCTTCTCCAAGAAAGTCCGCAGCGACTGATCCACCAGGGCGCGTTGCCGCGTTACGGCCGCCGTTGACCTCGCAGCGCCGGCACGTTCGAGCGCCTCGGCGATCTCGGAGCGCTTCCTCTCCCAGTCCGCAAGCCACGGACGGACGATCACCGGCTCGATGATGCGCATGATCTTTTCCCGGTCGGTGTAGTGCGCGCCGAGCTGCGCTCTCTTGTCCGGGTCCAGTCCGCGCTCGAACAGCGTGCCCAGAATCGAAGGGTCGACCTCCGACCAGTCGAGGTTCGCCGCCTCGAGGGTCATGTCGATCTCCGATGATGTGAGCGGTAGCGCCGCGTCGTCCTCGAACAGTCCGCCGTTGAACCAGTCGACGGCCTCGAATCCCACGCGGCCGCCGGTGGACATCGCGCCGAAAAGGTCCTGCGCCAAGGCAGCGAACTCGTCGGGACGCTGCCGGGCCTGTACCAGCATGCGGGTGAACATGTCGTTGGGAAGGAGGCCGACATCCTCGGCGAACATGCAGAAGACCAAGCGGTTGACGAAGTGCGCCACCTCCTGCGCGGGATACCCCCGGTCTCGCAGGGACTGCGCCAACGATGCGAACGTGGCGGCCGCCCGCTCGGTCAGGGCCTGCCGACTCTCGCCCGGCCGGAGCCGGTCCGGGTCGGACATCGCCCACTTGAGCTTGTCCCGAACGGGCGCATCCGCAAGATCGTCCAGCCCGAACTCGTGCGTCTCGCTGACGCTGTTGGTCCAGTTGGTGCGAATGCGGAATCGCGCCATGTCCGAAACGACGAGGAGCGGCGGGGTCTCCAGTGCCAACGCGTACTGCCGAATTTGCGCGAAAGCGGCGTCCAGGTTGGCGTGCTTGCCCTTGTACTCCCAGGCGAAGTGGTGCCGCTTCCAGACGTCGGCCCAGCCGTCGCCGCCGGTGTCCTTGCGCGCTCCACGCTCGAAGCAGTAGTGGTCGCCCTTCGGATCGGCTTCCGCCGGCGTTGGCTCGCCGAGCAGCCGGCAGAGGTCGATGAAATGTTCCTGCGACCCGGAACGCTCCTTCAACTCCGAATCACGCCACTTGGCGATGAATTCGCCCGGCGTCACGAACGCATTTCCGCAGTCGGGTTCGCGCCGCGGGTCATGGCGTCTCCAGGCACTCCTGCGGCGTGGTCAAGGCCAAGTCCGCGGCCCCGCGTCAACATCGCGTAGAGCTCCTGAAGAACCTGAAAGCCCAACCGGCCAAGGCGTCGGCGCCAGAGGAATGTGTGCCAATCATCGGCTTGGGGCTGCTCGGCGATCTCCGAACTGTCGTGCCGGCACACCGGGATGTTCATGTCAACGAAGACCGGGCCGGCCATACAACTCCTGCCGTGCCGGCTTGCGACCTTCAGGCCACTCGATCCTGCGGGGCTTGACGGCCAGGGCCCGGCGCATGCCGATTTCGTACTCGTCTTCCTGGCGCCGCATCCGTTCCAGCAACTCGGCGATGCAGCGGAAAACGCTGCGGTCGTGTTCGGCCGCCTTGACGCGCAGCCACCGAGCGGTGTCCTCGGGGCAGCGTAATCGTCACGTTTTTCAATTGAAGAGAGCCTTCGCTTCAAGTACACGAAAATCGTGTCAACACGTTCAGGAATCCAACGTCAAGCAACAGGTTAGGCCCAAAGCCAATCCAAGTCTGAGAAAGCCAGCTTTCGGTCGAAGTTCTCAATGTTGTCATGCACATTGAGGATAAGGCAGTGATCGTCACCTCCATTCTACGCCATCGTAGTTCTTTGGCTCTCGAATGATCGCAAGCGCCCTTTCTGATCGAAGCTTGCGGGATAGCATCCAGAACCGGCTATGTAGGCTGGTACTCGGTTCTTGCCTGTTGCTTCCGACCTTCAGAACTTGCTTTGCGACAAGCTTGAATGCCCCTCCGGTGACGGAGGCTTCAGCCCCAGCTCCCTCAGGGCCGAAATCGTGTCGCTGTCCATCACCAAGTCCGGATGGACAAAATCCGCACCCGCAGAGGTGTCTTCAGCAGTGTCGCCTGGCAAGAACAGGTGCTCTACGTCCGGCCATCGCCAATCGCCACTCGCGGTCAGGACGATTTTGCCAAGCTCATCGTTGTTCCTCACTTGCGTCGGAATCAATGCCGCTGCCTGGATAGCCGCCATGGAAGCATGCACCGCTTCTTCTCCATCCTTACCGTCCAAGAGAGCGGACAACCATTCGGCAATAGTGGCTCTGGGAGCATCTCGTTCGATTTGCCCTGACCATGTCTTTCCTGGAGGGAACAGTCGGTCGATGCTGGCGATGCGAGTACGGGTGAGCGCTTTGTAGTGTAGCCAGTTCGACGGGCGACCAGAGTATGCGGCCCAGCGGTCAAGGGCCTCCTGACCCGAGGTGTCCATCAGAACGCTAGGGGGGTACGAGATTTGCCCAATGGCGCGCAGCGTTCCGTTCTGATCGGGAACGATTTCCCGCTCGCTCAATTCGGAAAGCAGACAGTCACGAAGAACTCTACTCTGTTCCGTGTCACCCGCCTCTTGTCTTCGCGGGAGCGCATCCAGGTGTCGAGCGGGATCGTCGATCGTCGCGAGTTCGGGCAACGCGTCCGAGATCATCCCGGCTGCAGCACCGATTAGTTCGTCGTTGAACGGTCCCCGCAACAGATTCTGGCGATCCTCATTGGTCTTCCACGGCGCGTTTAGAATGCCGGCGACGAGGCTCGCGGTGCTGGTCGGAAAAAACGCCCAGAAGTTGCCGGGGCGGTCGAGCTGGTCGAGCGGCGCAGCCCAAAAGACCGGTACGTCGTCCTCGTCTTGTTGCAAATGCCAATCGGCTCGGGCTGCGCCCGAAAGACGATGAGTAATGTCGAAACGCCGCCAGCGTGTAATGCCCTCGCCGGTATCGAGCCCAAGCTCGCCGTCGTGACGATGCAGCATGAAGGATCGGGTGTGTCCCGAGTCCTCAAGCGTCAGGTAACGGACATGATCGACGAAAAGCATGAATTCCGGCGGAAAGGCCCGAATCTGCTCGGCGAGGTCGCCGTGCGCCCCCTTCTTCAGCGGCAAACGGACGATGTTTATCGCCCAACCCATCATTTCCAGCAGTTCTTCGTCCGTTTCCTTCGCGCCCTCCGGTTCGATGGGCTCGGGCAAGCGCAACGCCGGATAGCGCTCGGCCCGCGAGACCTTCGATATGCGCTCCGCCGCACGCCGCCTGTCGAAACGGAAGGAACCTGACCGGCTGTAGAACTCCGGTGCATCGGTCACGCCCAGTACGGACTTGAATCCGCGGCCGAATCTGCCAATCGCGGGAGTGCGCCGTTTGCTCGACATTCGATCAAACATGAGGCCGTCAACGCCATCCTCATCGATGGGGGCACCATCGTCGGCGCAATATAGAAACTCTTCGGTAAGGCGGACCAGGATGCTCTTCCCGTTTGGCGATTCGAGCAATGCATCGGCACTGTTCTGAACGAGTTCGAACAGTTGCCGGTGGGCATATCCGCCCTTGGCCGTATCCTGTTCGGAGTTGGCGTCCTGCGTTATCAGTTTTGGCTGCGCGCGATATGCGTTGAGGCTCCTTTTTGCCTCTCCGTCGATGTACTGTCCCAAGCGACCCGTGGGGCCGGCCCAGTCAGACGGCTCATTGGAGTCGGGAAAACAATATTCTGCGTGCTCCCGGAAAAACCTGCCCCGGACTCCTTCCGAAAAGTCGTATTCCGGCCTCATGCTCCCGACTCGTACTGATGTCGCTCGTTACGCGTGGCCGGACGCGCCGAGATAATTCTTATCAGGTTCGTGTCATCCCCCATTGGAATATCCGTGTGACACACTGCCAACAACTGACCGTCTCGGGTCCGGCCCATGGTTATCCATCGTTCCTCGAACTCGATGTGCTCGTCATCACCGGGTCTCGTTCAGGACCCGCGTTTCCGATCCGGGCGCGAGACAGCGATCTCGCACTTGGCCGCCAGCAGAAACCCGCGCGGCGAAGAGCGCACGGTTCACATCGATCAACGGCCTTGGCTGTCATGACCACGCCGACCGATCAGTGACAATTGACCCGACTCGAACGGCTTTGTCGGAGGCAGACCATGGTACACCCCATGCATGGAACGAAGGGGTTAGGGACGGCTGGGAATCCTGTGTTAACTTCCCCGCATGGCTCGCGAACCACGGCGCGCCGCAGGTCAGGGACAAGCACTTGAGCGAATCGCTTGCGATAGAACCGGACGTCGTTCAATACCCCACTTCGGACGGCAAGCCGGTGGCCGAAACCGAACGCCATTTCATGCGCTTGGCAGGCGCGGCCTACAGCATCCGCAAGCATCTCGCCGGCCGCGACGATGTCTACGTAGGCTCCAATCTGCTCGTATTCGACGAGCCCGGCAACCCGCGCAGGCACCTCTCGCCAGACATCTTCGTGGCTTTCGGCGTCAGTCGCGGCGAACGCGACCTGTTCAAGATCTGGGAAGAGAAACCTCCAGCATTCGTGCTGGAGATCACTTCGGCCTCCACGCGGCGCGAGGACGAGCGCACCAAGCGGCGGCGCTACGCCCAGTGGGGCGTGGGCGAGTATTTCCTGTACGACCCGCACGGCGAGTGGCTGACGCCGCCGCTACAGGGTCTTGAACTGCGCGGCAGGCGTTACCGAAAGATGCGCGAGGTCGCGCTGCCGAACGGCGAGCGGGGTTTGCGTAGCGAATCGCTTGGGCTGGGCCTGTGGCTCAAAGGTTCCGAACTGCGGCTCTACAACCCCGCGACCGGGTGCGACTTGCCTACACCGGAGGAGGAAGGCGCCGGTCGCGGATTCGCCGAGGCACGTGCCGACGCGGCCGAACAGAGAGCCCACGCGGCCGAACAACGCGTCCAACAGGACATCCTGACCCGTCAAGCGACGGCGAAGTTCGGCACCACGACAGCCAACCGTCTCGCGGCATTGCTGCGCCGCGTGACCGCGCCCGAAGACTTCTTGAGGATCGGCGAGTTGCTGTTGCTGGCGCAAGCCGAGGCGGTCGACGAACTGTTTGTCCGTGTGGAGGCAATGGTGGCGCGCCCGTCTCCGAACGAGAACCTCGGCAAGGACTGAACGGCCCGATCCCGCCCTCCCATCGGGGGCGGTTTCCCGAAG
>CAZFGB010000240.1:0-9130 GCA_964518405.1 uncultured Pseudomonadales bacterium
GGACAGCACCTACATGCCGCTCGCGGCGAAGGCGTCGATGCTGATGGCCCTCGTCGTCCCTGGCGAGGGCGGCGGGACCGAGTTCGCGGACATGCGCGCGGCGTACGACGCGCTGGATCCGGCCATGCAGGAGAAACTCGAGGGGCTGTCCGCCTATCACTCGCTGTACCACTCCCAATCGAAGTTGGGCTACACCCACACCACCGACAACCAGTACGGCTTCCACGACAAGGGCGCGCCGCTGCGGCCGGTCATCAAGACGCATCCCGAGACGGGGAGGAAGTCGATCTACACGGGCCGCCACGCCTACCGGATCGAAGGCATGGATCCCGACGAGTCGCTGGCGCTGCTCGACGGGCTCATGGACGACGCCTGCCAGCCGCCGCGCACGTACCTGCACGCCTGGACGGTCGGGGATCTGGCGGTCTGGGACAACCGCCGCATGATGCACCGCGCTCAGCCCTACGACACGAGCCAGCCCCGCGTCCTGCGGGCGTCGCGAATCGCCGGGGAGCCGGGGTCGGAACTCGCGCCGACATTCGCGGACCCGAAGGCGGACGCGTTCCGGCCGACCTCGTCCAACGAGTCGGCGCTGACTGCGGGGATGCCGTCGAAGGATCCTGACGTGTACGCGTGAGAAGTGCGGACGTGTTCGTCCACGACATCGGGGTGGGTCCGAATTGGGCCGCAAACAACCGTGAAATCTCGGCGATAGCCGCCGAGATTTCGTGGTACGGTCTTGGGTTCGCTCGGCACGCTACGCCGGTGTAAGCTCGCCCGGCATGAACGAAGCGGAACGGACAATCCCGCGTCGTGAGGGGTTCCTGAACCGTGGCGGAACCCCGCTGTCGGCAAGGCGCTCGCTCGTTCCGCGCGACGGCACATGAGCGGTTTCCAGGAGGTCCTCGACCACATCCGCGCTACCTCCGAGTCCGAGGCGCAGAAGGGCCGCTTGTTCGAACGTCTCATGAAGACGTACTTCGAGCAGGATCCGCTCTACCACGACCGTTTCGCCAAGGTTTCCCTGTGGTCCGACTGGGCGGCCGGGCAATACGGCTTCGACGGTACCGACATCGGCGTCGACCTCGTCGCCGAGGAGCGCTCCGGCGGCTATTGCGCGGTCCAGTGCAAGTGCTACGCCCCGGGGACCCGCATCTCCAAGGGCCATCTCGACTCGTTCATCTCCGCTTCAGCCCGCGATCCCTTCACGTCCCGCATCGTCGTCGACACCGGCGACGAGTGGGGCGATAACGCGCGGCGCACTCTGGACCGGGTCAAACCCGAATGCTCGGTGCTGCGCTTCGGGGATCTGCTGAGCAGACCCTTCGACTGGCCCGACCTCAGCCGCCGCGAACCCGAGGCGCTCGCGTACCGGCGCGACGCCTACCATCTGCGGCCCCACCAGCAAGCCGCCTTCGACGACGTGATCCGGGAGTTGGCGACCCACGACCGCGGCAAGCTGATAATGGCCTGCGGTACGGGCAAGACGTTCACCGCGCTGCGCATCGCCGAACGCATTGCCGGAGTCGGCGGGCGCTCGCTGTACCTCGTGCCGTCGATCTCCCTGCTCCAGCAGTCGATGCGCGAGTGGGCCGAACAGCGTGCCGTGCCGCACCGCTATGTCGGCATCTGTTCCGACACCCGCGCCGGCCGCAACGACGAAGATGCTTCCCTGCACGAGCTCGAGATTCCGGTAACCACGGATCCGGCCCGCATTTCCGAAGCGCTCCGGGAGCCGCCGTCCGACGCGATGACCGTGGTGTTCTGCACCTACCACTCCTTGGGCCTCGTCAAGCAGGCGCAGGACGAGGGCGCGCCGCCGTTCGACCTCATCCTCTGCGACGAGGCGCACAGGACGACCGGCGTCGAACGCCCTGGCGACCAGACCTCACCGTTCGTCCTCGTCCACGACGCGGCGCGGGTACGAGGCACGAAGCGGCTCTACATGACGGCGACGCCGCGCCTCTACACGGAGGGCGCCAAGGCCAAGGCGGCGAACCACGCCGTGGAAGTGTTCTCGATGGACGATCCTGCCACTTACGGCCCGCAGTTCCACCGCCTGCCGTTCTCGCGGGCGGTCGAACAGGATCTCCTGTCCGACTACAAGGTCGTTGTGCTGGCGATGTCCGAGGATCACGTCGCCGCTGCCCTGCAGGCCCACCTCGCGACAAAGGAAGGGAGCGAGATCAACCTCGACGACGCCGCCAAGATCGTCGGCTGCTGGCGCGCCCTCCAGAACCCGGAGAATCTCGATCCCGACGCCGAATCTGTCCGCCCGCTGCGCCGTGCCATCGCGTTCACGAACACGATCCGATCCTCGCAGCGGCTCGAAGCCCACTGGCCCGGCCTCGTCGCACAGGCCGTGTCGCGATTGCCGACGGCGGAGAGGGAGGGAGCCTTCCGTTGCGAGACCCGCCATGTGGACGGCCAGCACCACGCGCTCGACCGCAAGGCCCGCATCGAATGGCTCAAGGGCACGACCGAAGGCGGCTGCCGCATCCTGTCCAACGCCCGCTGCCTGTCCGAGGGTATCGACGTGCCGGCCCTCGACGCCGTGCTGTTCATGAGTCCGCGATCCAGTCACGTTGACATCGTGCAAGCGGTGGGACGCGCCATGCGCAAGGCCGAGGGCAAGGAGTACGGCTACATCGTGCTTCCGGTCGCGGTCCCGGCAGGTGTCGATCCTGCGGCGGCGCTGGACGACAACGAGCGGTTCGCCACGGTCTGGGCCGTGCTGCGCGCGCTCCGCTCCCACGACGACCGATTCGACGCCGAGATCAACCAGATCGATCTCAACAGGACGCCGACGGCCCGCGTTATCTTCAGCGGCGGCGATGTGGGCGAAGGGAGCGGCACGTCGACCCTTCCGTTTCCGCCCATCGACCTCCCGCCGGGCGCGATCTACGCGAAGATCGTCGAGAAGTGCGGCGACCGCAAGTACTGGGAGACGTGGGCGAAGGATGTCGCCGCCATCTACTCGCGGCTCGTGACCCGCGTCGAAGGGCTCCTGAAGGATCCGGACAACGAGGCGCTGAGCGAATGGTTCGCGGCGTTCCACGACGAGTTGAAGGCTTCCATCAACGAATCGATCGACACCGCCAGCGCGGTGGACATGATGGCGCAGCACATCATCACGCGCCCTGTGTTCGAGGCCGTGTTCGACAACTACGATTTCGCAGCCGGCAACCCCGTGGCGAACGCTCTGGATCACCTGCGCGCGGACTTCGCCGAGTTCGGGCTGGAGAACGAGGTGCGCGACCTCGAGCGCTTCTACGAGAGCGTGAGACTGCGGGCGCGCGGTCTCGACAACGCAGAGGCCCGGCAGCGCGTGCTGATGGAGCTCTACGAGCGCTTCTTCGCCACGGCCCTCAAGAAGGACGCCGACCGGCGTGTAGACGATGCCGAGCCGGTCGAGATCGTCGATTTCATACTCGCGAGCGCCGACCATGTCCTTCGCCACGAGTTCGGCCGCGGGCTCACCGACGAGGGCGTCCATGTCCTCGATCCGTTCACCGGCACCGGCATCTTCCTCGTCCGGCTGATCCAGTCGGCGCTGGTTCGCGACGCGGACATCGGCCGCAAGTACCGCAGCGAACTGCACGCCAACGAGCTGGTGCTGCTCGCGTACTACATCGCTGCGGTTCACATCGAGGAGGCATATCGAGGGCGTACCGGCGGCGACCACGAGCCTTTCGGCGGGATCGTCCTGACCGACACGTTCAATCTGCTGACCGAACGGTCGTTTCCCACGCTTTGGCTGCCCGACAACAGCCAACGCGCGGAACGCCAGCGGAAAGCGCCCATTCAGGTGATCGTCGGCAATCCGCCATGGTCGGCGGGTCAACGCAGTTCGGCGGACGACAACCCGAATGTCGAGTACCCGGATCTCGAAGAACGGATCGCTGCGACCTACGTTGCGCGATCCACCGCGACGAACAAGAACAGCTTGTACGATACATACAAGATGGCGCTCCGCTGGGCGTCCGACCGCATCGGCCAGCAGGGTGTCGTCGCCTTCGTCACCAACGGTTCGTGGATCGACGGCAACGTAGATTCGGGAGTGCGTGCCTGCCTGGCGGAGGAATTCGGCAAGGTCTATGTGATGAACCTGCGCGGCAACCAACGAACACAGGGAGAGGGGTCTCGCCGCGAAGGTGGCAAGGTCTTCGGCCAAGGCTCGCGAGCGCCCGTCGCGGTAACCATCCTAGTCCGCAATCCGGACGCCGAACACGACGGCTGCCGCATCCTCTACCGTGACATCGGCGACTACCTGACCCGCGAGAACAAACTGCAGCAGCTCCGCGAGTGGGCCTCGATCACTGGCGTGAGCGATTGGCAGGAGATCGAGCCTGACCGCCACCACGACTGGATCGGCCAGCGCGACCCGACATACCAAGAGCTCTATCCGGTTGGATCGAAGGCCGTGAAGGCGGGCAAGTCACAGGAAGCGATCTTTCGCCTGTTCAGCAATGGCTACAAGACAGGCCGCGATGCATACCTATACAACTTCTCGCGGGATGCCTGTGCGTCAAACGCCCGGGCCGCGATCGGCGACTACATGGGGGCGATGGAAGTTCGGGAAAAACGGCCGGAATACTCCGTCGAGGAGGCCGCCAAGCAGTTCGACGACCATGTTCGTTGGGATCGGGAACTGAAAAACAACCTTGGTCGTGGCAGGGGGATCGAGTTCTCGCAAGGCAACATCTTGGCGACCCAGTACCGGCCATTCATCAAGCAGCACTGCTACGTCGAGTACACACTAGCAAGCCGTAAGTACCAGATGGACAACATCTTCCCGATTCGTGATGCTGCTGGCACAGCGATTGCACACACACACACACACACGCGCATCAGGACTCGTCAGCGACCAAATCGGGCGATTTGCCTTCCCGTCCAGTACAGCCGGACCCGACCATTCTCCGCATTCATGGTGGACACTATTCCGGATCTGGAACTGGTGTCGAAGGGGCAGCGCTTCCCCCGCTTCCGGTAAGAGCGGCGAATCGCGTCATCTGCCTCCCGGGAATCGTCCAATCCAGTCGCGCCCGACCATTCTCCGTCCTCGTTGCCGACCACATGCCGGACCTCCACTTCGTCGAGTTCGGCCAGTGCTTGCCGCGATGGGTCTACCCCGCATACAGGGGGCATCTTTAACGATGTCGAGACGGAACTCGTGCCGGTGGACAACATCACGGACGGGGCACTGGCGGCGTTCCAGATCCACCATGGCGACGAGTCGATCACCAAGGACGCGATTTTCGACTACGTCTACGGAGTCCTTCACGCGCCGGAGTACCGGGAGCGGTTCGCCAGCGACCTGGCCAAGGAGCTGCCCCGCGTGCCCATGGCGCCGGACTTCCATGCGTTCGCCGACGCCGGGCGCGCCCTCGGTGGATTGCACCTCTCCTACGAAACATGCGAGGAACATCCGCTACGCGTCGAGTTCGCGGCGGGTGGCGAGGCCACGCCGGAGCAATATCGACTTGGCACCAGGAAGATGCGTCTGACGGACGGCGGCGGCACGCTCGAAGTCAACGAGCATGTCCGCTTGGCCGGCATCCCTCCGGAAGCGCACGAATACGAAGTCAACGGCCGCACGCCGCTCGGCTGGTTCATCGACCGCTACCACGTCAAGACCGATCCCAAGAGCGGGATCGTCAACGACCCCAACGGCTGGTTCGACGATCCCCGGGATCTCGTGTCGGCGATCCGGCGGATCGTCCGCGTCAGCGTTCGCACGGTCGCGATCGTCCGGTCCCTTCCCGATCCGCTCGCCGACCTGGCGAACTGAACCGGCGCCCCCTGTCGGTTGGCGGTCGGCGACCGCCCTGACCGAACCGTCGATCGCATCCTGTCCGGACGTTTCGGCCGGCGGGTCGCGCCCCGGCATGGCGCGCCTGCTACCGTCGGCCGGCCTCCCCGAGCGCGTCGAGCAAAGCGTTGCGGACGTGGGGGGCCGTGTTGTGGGGCGTTTGCTGGGCGAATCTCTCGTACACGGACTCCGCGCGCTCGGAGTTGCCGGCCGCGGCGCACATGCGAATCAGCTCGATCGCGAGGGTCGCGGAACCGGGATCGGCTTGCCAAGCCGCTTCCACCCGTCGGAAGGCATCGGCCTCTTCCCCCACCGCGCGCAGGTGCGCGGCGTCGCGCAACGCGGAGAGCGCGGCGTACTCCGGATGGGCCGGCAGGGTCGCCCGAAAGAAAGTCCGTGTCTCGTCGAACTCGAAACGAGGCGGGGGCGAGCCGTTCGCCCGCATCGCGTCGAAAATCTTGGGAACGCCCGACAGCCGCCCCTCGGCCAGTCCGAGCTCTTTCAGGAACTCTCCGATCCGGCGGTTCCGGGCCGGCGCCGGCACGGGTCTCGCATCGGGCAGGAGATGGTGGCGCTCGATGCCGGCGACGGGTCCGGGATAGCTGATGACTTCGACGCGACCCGGGTAGAGGTAGATCTTGGTCGGTTCGGGCTGGTCGAGGTCGTAGCCGCGGTGATAGACGGCGTTGACCACCGCTTCGCGCAGGGCGGCCTTGGGGTAGCTTACCCAGTCGCGCACGCGGTACCGGTCGCGCTGCTTGCGGAGATGATGCGTCGACAGGTTCTCGAGGTACTGCAGGCAGTCCCCCAGCTGGTCGATCAGGGGACCGGTGAAGGTGCGCTCCTCCTGCACGTTGCCCGGTCGATCGCCGGCAAACTGGACCACCTCGATGCTCGCGCCCCGAATCCACCGTTCCGGTTGGCTGGAGAACAGCAGCAGGCCGACGTTGCGCGGAATCTCGTGGTCGTTCACTTGGACGGTGATGCGCATGCGCCGGTAGAGGTCGCGTTCGTCCGCGGCGTCCACAAGGCCGCTGCGGACGTCCCGCAGGTACTCGCGGACCTTCCCCGCCCGCAGGTCCTCGATGCGGGCATCCCTCGCCCGGCGGTCGTCCCAAGGAACCTTGGCGGTCTGCTCGATCAGGCCTCGCAGGAGATCCCCGCGGCTCTCCGCATCGACCGTTTCGGACCCGAGGCGCACCCAATGGCGCAACGCGCCGTCACGCCGCGGCGCGCGATGGGGCCGCATGTCGCTGGCGGGGGCCCAGACCACGAGGATCGTCCGCTCGCCGATGCGCTCCGGGGACAGCACGGGCGGGTACGGTGGATCGAGCCGGCTGCACTGACCGCGAATCCACCGCTGCGCCGCCTCGACCTGCTCCGCGGTCAGCCCGCGCGGCGGCAGCGCGCCGCGGCCCTCCCGCTCCTCCACTCCGATTACGACGTAGCCGCCGTTCAGGTTGTGGTAGTCGTTCGCGAAGGCGCAGATCGTCCGTATGACCTGTGGTCCCGTCCTGTTCGCGTCCCAGGCGCCCTTGAACTCGATGCGCTCGGACTCGACCGAGCCCCGGCGCAGCAGGTGGTCGACGTTGATCGGGAGGATGGCGCTCATGGGTGGGTGGCCGCCGGGAGCGTGGGGCCGATTCTACCGCGCCGAAGCCAGACCGCCGCGCCATGTGTGTCACCCGCGGGCGCCATCGTCGTCGGCGTGACCTCGCTGTGCCCGACGACGCCGCGTGCTTGGCGGCACTGCGCCTTCCCGACGCGCGGCGTGCCGGCGTACCGGTCGGCACGGACCGATGCGAAAGGCCGATGGACGTACGGGAGCACGCCCAAGGACTCATCACATGCCGGCGACCAGCGCGGGCAACCGTTCCATCAAGCTGGCCGATGAACTGCTCGACCCGTGGGTCGGCTTCGGCCTGCAAGGGAAGGCCGTTGCAGTGGCTGCGGACCACCTTGGCGAGCGCCCGCGCCATGCACAGGCGCTCGAGCGCCCCCGGTCGCGGCCGCCTTGTCCTCCTTGGAGAAGTGGACGTACTTCACCTTCCGTCCGACGTTGCGGGCCGCGAAGTGGAAGACGTTCACCATGCCGGCCAGTTCCGATGAGCCGGCGTATCGGAACAGGGGGATATCCGGACTCGGAAGTTGACGAGACAAGGACGTGTTTCGTCGGATCGGAGATCACAAGACAACGGTCTGTTTGCGCCTCTCGGTGCAGACACGCGAGCACTTGGACGACCGTCTCGCTCAGCCGGCCTCCGTTTCGCCCTCCGGATCCCGGGTCACTTTCGGTATGCGGGTTCAAGCGCTTCGAACATCGGGTAGTGGCGCACATTCAGCGTCATGAGCTGGGCGTCGACCGCGACGACGGTCGCCGCGATGACGCCGTCCGCCAGCCCGACTCCGTGGGACGGGCCGTAGTCGCGCCGGTACAGGCCGCCGGCGCGCGCGATCTGCCGCGTCACCGGTTCGATACGGACGACGTCGAGGAAGTCCGCCAGCGCGAGCGACTCCTTTCCGTCGGGGTCACCGCGCACTCCAGCGTACAGCTCCGCGACCGACATGGCCGAGACGATCATGTCCTCGACGTGGTCGGTCACAAAAGCCACGGCGCCGGCGTGTCCCCGGAGATAGTCGATCAGGATGTCGGTGTCGACGAGAACGCGCGCCACCGAGGCTCAATCCCTGTTCCAGGCATCCCGTAGCACGGTGAGGGTCGGCACGTCGGATCGGTCCCGCCAGATTCCGGCCGCGTCCCGGACCACCGCTTCGCGCCTCGCACGGGGATCCTGCTCGAGAAATCGATCGATGGCCTCGCGGATGACCGCGCTCTGCGGCCGGCCACCGGCTCTTGCGATCGCCGCCAGCCGGTCGCGTTGCCTTTCGGTGAGGTAGATCTGTGTTCGGATCATGGGGCACCGGGGATGTATACATCAGAAGTATACATCACACCGCTCCAAGTTGTGCCCCGGTGCCCAAGCCCATCGACGGTGGGCCAACCGCCGTGACCCAGGCGGGCGGGGGAGGCCGCGGGCCAAGACGTTACAATGCAGGCGACTTCCAGGGGGGAACCGCCATGCTGAACCTGTCGATTCCGGACAGCGTCGCGCCGCTGCGCGCCCAGGTGCTCGACTTCATCGAGAAGGAGATCTATCCGATCGAGAACGACCTGTACGACGAAACGCCGGAGCGGCGGCGCAGCCTGATGCGCGGCCTGATGGACCAGGCGAAGGCCGCGGGGCTGTGGGCCCTCGGCCACCCGGAGGAGATCGGCGGGGGCGGGCTGCCCTTCATGGACTACGTGTTCATCAACGA
>CAZFGB010000241.1:0-19123 GCA_964518405.1 uncultured Pseudomonadales bacterium
AGCCGGTCCCAAGGGTATGGCTGTTCGCCATTTAAAGTGGTACGCGAGCTGGGTTTAGAACGTCGTGAGACAGTTCGGTCCCTATCTGCCGTGGGCGTTTGAGATTTGAGAGGAGCTGCTCCTAGTACGAGAGGACCGGAGTGGACGAACCTCTGGTGTTCCGGTTGTTACGCCAGTAGCACTGCCGGGTAGCTACGTTCGGAAGGGATAACCGCTGAAAGCATCTAAGCGGGAAGCCCCCCTCAAGATGAGATCTCACAAATCACAAGATTTCTGTAGGGCTCTCGAAGACTACGAGAATGATAGGCGGGATGTGTAAGCGCCGCGAGGCGTTGAGCTAACCCGTACTAATTGCCCGTGCGGCTTGACCATATAATCGAGCGTGCGCCCACGCCAACCGTGCGTGCCGCGCCGACATTGTATGGAAGAGTGACACTAGTTTGGACACATTTGCCGACTTCATCGATACTCCTCGTCCGGGGATGATGGCCGCCAAATGCGAGGCGGGCGTCCCCGGTCGACTGGTTTGCCTGACGGCCATAGCGAGTCTGAACCACCTGAATCCATCTCGAACTCAGAAGTGAAAGGGCTCTGCGCCGATGGTAGTGTGGGGATTCCCCATGCGAGAGTAGGACATCGTCAGGCTTTTATTTGAAAACCGGCCCCGGATGGGCCGGTTTTTTTTGTCCTGCGGTTTCTGTCGAGGTGCCGCGGCAGGTGCCGGGCCGGCACCGCATCGCGGTTACCGCGATGGACGCTCGTCCCAGCACACCGCGACGCGGTGCAGCTCGCGGACGTGGCCGCTGAAATCGTTCGCGCCGGCGTGCTGAACGCACCTCTGGTCCCATATCGCCAGCGTGCCGGGTTGGTAGCGTACGCGTGCCTGATAGCTTTGCTGGGTGCAGTGCGCAAACAGGAAACCGAGCAGCGCAGCGCTCTCCCGCTCTGCGAGCTGCACGACGCTCTTGGTGTAACCCCCGTTCACGTAGAGCGCCTTGCGGCCGGTTTCCGGATGGGTGATCACCACCGGATGCGTCACGGGTTGCTTGGCCAGGTTCGGATCGATGTTGCGTCCGTCGTGCAGGGCGTCGAGGGAATCGACGAATTCTCTCATGGAATCGGAGAGACCCTCGTAGGCACTGTACTGCGACGCGAATACCGTATCGCCTCCCACCGGCGGGATTTCGCGCGCAAGCAACATGGTGATCTTCGGGGGTATTTCGTGCCAGGTCGAGTCGGTGTGCCACTGGTCCGAAACGGCTGGATGGTCCGGAGCGGCACGGACGAGGAGCGCGTCGTCATGGCCCTCCAGGGGCGAAAAGCCATGCGCGTGGAGCTTGCCCCAGCGCATGCCGAATTCCCTCAGTTGGCCGAGGGTGAGATGCGCCTGACCGTGGATGGCGAGCGCGCCGTATTCCAGCAGCAACGCGTGCACGGCAGCGAAACCGTTTTCGTCGAGAGACGCCACATCCAGGCCCCGTACTTCGGCGCCCAAGGCTCCGGTCAATGGTCGAATGTCCAAGGCGGCTTCTTGTTCCACGGTTCCCATGTAGTCGCTCCTCCGGCAGCATTTCGCCGCTTGACCATGCACTGCGGAAGGCGCGCGCCTCGGTGGGTCGGCAGCTACGCTTCGCAATGCTTGCCCCTGTTGGCCAAGACTTGCGCAGATCATACTATCTGCCCGTGCGGCGATGTCGCCCCCCAAATGGGCAACCTGATTTCCGACACCTGCCGCGCTTGATCGGGCACGCGGCCAACCCGCCTCCGCAGGGGTCCGGATCTGATTCATGGAGGGGCAAAGCAGTGAGTATTCCCGCCACCTTCGAACAACTCGCGGCCCATCGGGTTGCGCGGGTCGACCCGACCGACCGGCCGATGCTTGAGCGCTATGGCATTGCCGTTCGCGGCGGTACGGCGGTGCTGGACGAGGACATCGAACTTCTGGACGCCGGGCGAATACGCAATCAGTTGGGGGATGGAACGCGAATATGGCTGAAACGGATTTGCGTTCGGCCGCATATCGATTCAACGAACACGGCGCTGATGCGGTTGGGGCTGCGGCGCGACATCGACGGAGAAGTGCTCATTGCGGAGGCGCAGACGGCGGGCAGGGGTCGACGCGGGCGCGAATGGATCAGTCCTTTCGGCCGTAATCTCGCCATGAGTCTGGGCCTGCGTATCGACCGGCCGTTAAGGGAAATCGGCGCGGTAGGCTTGGCAGTCGGCCTTGCGGTCGCGGGCGCGTTGGAGCAGTTGGGCGTTCGGGGCGCGAAGCTCAAGTGGCCGAACGACGTCGTGCTCGGAACGCGCAAGTTGTGCGGCATCCTGATCGAACTGCCGGCAGCGAAGGAACCGCCGTGTGTGGTCATCGGCATCGGTATCAATGTCGGCGGCATGTCGGCCGTGGCGCCGCTGGTGGATCAGGCTGTCGCCGATGTCACCGAGCAGGTGCCTGACGCGTCGCGGAACCGCCTGGCCGGCATGGTGATGGACGGGGTCTACAATTTCTGCAAGCGGTTCGAGCGGCACGGTTTCGCACGCATGAGGCCCGCGTACGACACCCTGCACCGATTTCACGGCGAACCCGTGCGCCTCGTCGTTGGTACCGAGGAGGTGACGGGCACCGTCGCCGGCGTCGGCCTGGACGGTGCCTTGCAACTGCAGACGGGCGCGGGTATCCGAAACTTCATCGGCGGCGAGGTGTCTCTGCGGAATTGAAACGGCTGGATGTGGACATCGGCAACACCCGAACCAAGTGGCGATTTGGCGGGGCGCGGGGTACGGAATCGGGCGTGGTGACCCCCGCCCTCGAGGATCGGCCCGACCGCGTCTGTATCGCGTGTGTATCGGCGGCGCGCGAGGAGATCGGGGCGCGGTTCGAGTCGGCTTTTGGTGTGCATCCCGAGTTTGCCGAGACGACGGCCCGACTGGCTGGGGTCACCTGCGGGTACAAGGATCCCGCCTTGCTCGGCGTCGATCGTTGGCTGGCCCTGGTCGCTGCCTGGAATGCGGCTAGGCGGCCAGCCGTTGTGGCCGACATCGGTACGGCCGCGACACTCGACTTCGTGATGTCCGATGGTCGTCATGTCGGCGGTTATATCGTGCCCGGACTGGGGACGATGGCGGCGGCGTTGGCGCGGGAGACCGCGCGCGTTCGGGTAACGGGAGACCTCGCGCCCGACCTGCTCCCCGGACGTGACACTGTGCAGGCCGTGCGCGGAGGTACGACCGCGATGCTGGTGTCCTTTCTCGAGTGGTCCGTGGCGCGGTTCTCGTGCCGGGACGGGGAATCGCCGGTCGTTTTCCTCACCGGAGGAGACGCTGACGATCTCGCCGCGCGGCTATCCTTTCCCGTTCGCATCGAGCCTGACCTGGTTCTCGATGGTCTGGCGCTGGCTTTGCCCTGACAGGATGGGATGAAGACGGGAGTAGACGAAGTTTGCGACCATCTCCGGTGAGAACTTTGCCGCTCGCGTTCTGGATTCTGGTCGTCGTCAATGCCGCGATTCTGGCCTTGGTCTGGTTGGAGCGAACGCTCGCGGTGACGGACAGCGCTCCCGAGTCGCCGGACCATCGGGCGCCGTTTGCGGAGGGATTCTCGGAGTGCGTCGTGCTTGGTCCTTTAGAAAGCTACGATGCAGCAGAAGCGTTGGCGCTGCGGATTAGAGCGGATGGGGGTCGGGCGTTGATCCAGAAGCGGGAAATCCTGAGCCGCCCCGACTATGTTGTGCATGTGGCACCGTCGGCTTCCCGGGAACTGGCGATGCGGAGGTTGCGGGAACTGAAAAACCAGGCCATCGACGGACAGGTGATCTCCGACGGCGGGTTGGCCAATGCCGTGTCGGTAGGCGTTTTCGGGCTGCTTGCTCCCGCCGAGGCGCGGCGGCAACGTGTCGCGGATCTCGGCTACGACGTGGACATCGCGCGCCTCGAGCGGCGCCGCACCGATTATTCGGTGTACTCGGACGGGCCGCCTGTCCGCAGGCCGCAAGGCGTTCGTCTGGAACCGTGCGAGAACGGCTGATTTTCCGGTTGTCTGCGGCCGCCGCATCGTCTATCTTTCGCCACCCGCCAGATTCGGCGCAGGGTTTCTTGAGCCGCCATAGCTCAGCCGGTAGAGCAGCTCACTTGTAATGAGAAGGTCCAGGGTTCGATTCCTTGTGGCGGCACCAGGTTGATTTCGCACTGCGGTCTTTCGTCCGGCAACGCCCGGAGGAGAAAATCGCGCAGAAATCAAGTCGCTGAGCGAGACTGAGCGAGAGTCGCTTCTTGACACGTTCGGGGCGCGTCACCACACTCGTTTGCTGCTTCCACGGAACGGGGTGCCCGCATGGGACCTTTCGGCGCCGGCGCCGCGCGTCTCTTCGCTCTGACCGCGCTTGTCGCATTCGGCCTGGGAACGGCCGCGGGCGCGACGGTCGATGGTCCGCAGCTCTCGTGGGACGTGTCGCTGTGGGGCAAGCCGCGCGCGGGGACCGCGGTCGCGGATGCGCTGGCTGCCGTCGTCGAGGAAAGGACCGGCGGGGCCTGGCGTATGAAGTTGCACTACGGCGAGGCGCTGTCGAAGTCTCGGGAGAACCTCGACGGCATCGCCATAGAAGCGTTCCAGGCGGCGATGTTCTGCAACTTCTATCATCCGCGCAAGAACCCCGCCCTGATGGTGTTGACCATGCCGTTTCTGCCGATGGCGGACTGGGAGGCCAACCGCCGCATTCGCGAAGCGGTGTACGCCCATCCCGCGGTGGTTGGGGAAATGGCGCGGTGGAACGCCATGATCTACACCTCCACTTTTCTGCCGCAGTACGAACTCCTCGGGCGCGGCGAACCGCCCGCCGACCTCGACAGCTGGAAGGGCTTGACCGTGCGCGCCGGCGGGGGTCTCGGCCAGGCCATGAGACTGCTCGGCGCGACGCCGGCCAGTTCCACGGCCACGGAGGTCTATACCGGCGTTCAGCAAGGCACCATGGACGCCGCATCCTTCCCGTTCACCTACGGTCACGTCTCCTATCGCATCCACGAAGTGGCGGAGTGGTTCACCGGCAACCTCTCGCCGGGAACGTCCGACTGCCCGCTGGTTTTCGGCATCACGGCCTACGAGTCGCTCCCGCGGCAGTACAAGCAACTGCTGGCGGACGTGAAGGAGGAAGTCATCGCGGCGCAGATCCAGGCGTACGTCGATGTAGACGCCGAAAACCTGCCTATGCTGAAAGCGTTGCTCACGGAGGTTCGCTATACCGAGGCGCAACTGGCCCAGTTTCGCGCGCGGGCGGGCAAACCGGTGATCGACGCCTGGATCGCCGAAAACGCGCGCCGTTTCGACGCTTCGGGGCTGGTGGAAGCCGTGTTCGGGGCCGTGGGGCAGACCTACGAACAGTAAAGCCGGGCCCCGTCTCTTGACCACGCCGCCACGACCGTGAACGACGCCTTCGGTCGTCGCCTGAATCGGGCTGACCGATATCTTGGCCTGATCGAGAACGGCCTCAACCTCTGCGCGGGGGTGCTCATCTTCGCGCTGATGCTGCTCGGCGTCGCCCAGATCGTCCTGCGCACGGTGTTCGACGCGCCGATTTTCGGATACATCGACGTTGTGGAAGTGTCGATGGTGGGCTTCGCCGTCCTGTCCATCGCGTATGTGCAGCGTGTCGGCGCGCATGTGCGCATGGAAATCCTGGTCGCCCGGCTCAGGGGCCGCTGGCTCTGGCTGACCGAGATGCTGGGAACGGCGCTGGCCGCGTTCATCGTCGGCGTGCTCATTCCCTATGCCTGGCGGCACTTCGAGCGGGCGTTCGAATACGGCGACAGCACGATCGACATCGAGCTCGCGACTTGGCCGGCGAAACTCGTCGTCCCCGTGGCCCTGTCCGTCCTGCTGGTCCGGCTGCTGCTCCAGTTGGCGGGATACTGGCGCCTCGTGATGCATCCGGGGCTGGAACCCGTCGCGGTGCCCACCATCCAGGACGCGGCCGCCCAGGCGGAATCGGAGATTCGCCTATCGGATAGCGACAACGAGGCGGTGCGATGAGCGGGATCAGTGAACTGTGGGCTGGCATAGCGGGCGTCATCCTGCTTGTCGCCATGGTGGCCGTCGGGGTTCGCGTCTACGTCGCCGCCGCGCTGACCGGTTTTCTCGGGCTGCTGGCCCTCAAGGGATGGAACGTGGCGGCGGCGGTGGCGGGCACCATTCCTCATTCCAAGACCGTGACCTATCCGCTGTCCGTTCTGCCGCTCTTCATCCTCATCGGCTTTCTGGCGTTCCACGCGGGCTTGACGACGCGACTGTTCGAGGCGGCGCGCCGTTGGGTGGGGTGGGTGCCCGGGGGACTGGCGGTGTCCACGGTCTTCGCCAGCGCCGGCTTCGCCGCGGTATCCGGGGCGTCGACGGCGACGGCCGCGGTGTTTTCCCGGGTCGCCATTCCGGACATGCTCCGCAACCGCTATAGCAAACGACTGACGGCGGGCGTCATAGCGGCGGGCGGCACGCTGGCGTCGCTGATTCCGCCGTCCGCGATCCTCGTGATCTACGCCATCATCGTGGAGGAGTCGGTGGGCAAGTTGCTGCTCGCAGGACTGCTTCCCGGCGTCGTATCGGTGCTGATATACGCGTCGTTGATCATCGGCATGTGCGCGGTCCGACCGGATCTCGGGCGTTCCATCCACGGCTTCACGTGGCGCCAGCGTTTCGCCAGTCTGCCTGGCGCCCTGCCCATATTCCTGGTCGTCGGCATCATTTTCGGGGCGCTCTACTCCGGCGCCGCGACGCCCACCGAAGCCGGCGCCCTGGGTGCCGCCGTAGTGTTCGGTCTCTATGCCCTGCGGGCCTACCGGGAGCGCTCGGTCAAGCAGATGGGCAGCCGCCTTCGGGAAGCCCTGATGGAGACGGCCAAGCTCACCGTGATGATATTCACGTTGATCTGGGGCGTGTTCCTGTTCGTGCGTTTCCTTGGCTTCGCCGGTCTGCCGGGAGCTTTCGCGGACTGGGTGGTGACACTCGATATGCCCCCGCTCCTGATCGTCGTCTGCATCCTGCTCGCCTACGCCGTGCTCGGGATGTTCATGGACGCCATCGGCATGCTGGTGCTGACGCTGCCGGTGGTGTATCCGGCCGTGATCGCGCTTGGCTACGACCCGATATGGTTCGGCATCGTGGTCGTCAAGATGGCGGAAATCTGTCTCATCACGCCGCCCATCGGACTCAACTGTTTCGTCGTCTCCGGGGTCGCGCGGGGCTTGCGCGACGATGAGGGCGCCTCGCTCGCGATACCGCTGCAGGATGTGTTTCGCGGCATCGGCCCATTCTTCGTCGCCGACGTGCTGACGGTCGCCGTCCTCTTGGCAGTGCCGGACATCGTCCTGTGGCTCCCCCGGATGATGGGTTGAGCGCCGTTCAACACGCTAGGGACGCTCGACCATGACATCCCCAATGGACGTCATCATTGTCGGCGGTGGCCACAATGGCTTGGTCTGCGCCTGTTACCTTGCCAAGGCGGGCTTGCGCGTGCGCGTGCTGGAACGACGCGCCATGGTCGGCGGTGCCGCCGTGACGGAAGAATTCCACCCGGGTTTTCGGAACTCCACGGCGAGCTATACCGTGAGCCTGCTCGCTCCGGAGGTCATCCGCGATCTTCGTCTCAAGTCACACGGCCTTCGTTTCGTGCCCCGGCCGCAGGCCAATTTCCTGCCGCTGTCGGCGAGCGAGTCGCTGTCGATCTACAACGACGATGGCGCTACCGCGCGTGAGTTCGCGCGCCTTTCGGCGAACGACGGAAACGCCCTCGCGGGTTTTCGGACCATGGTCCACGAGGTCGGCGACATCGCGCGCCGACAGATGCGCCGTACGCCTCCCAACGTGGGCGGCGGCGTCACGGACTTGCTCAACGCGGGGCTCGCGGCCATCAACGTCGTGGGACTGTCGATGGAACGTCGTCGGGATCTCGCGGACCTGTTCCTGAAGCCTGTCGCGGACCTCCTCGACGCGTGGTTCGAGAACGAACACGTCAAGGCGGCCCTGGCATTCGACGCCGTGGTCGGCAACTTCGCATCGCCACGCGCGCCCGGCACCGCCTACGGTCTCCTGCACCACGTGATCGGCGAACTCGACGGAGTCCGCGGCGCCTGGGGCCACGCGATCGGGGGCATGGGCGCGATCGCCCAGGCAATGCTCAAGGAAGCGCTGGCGCTCGGCGTCGAGGTCGAGACGGAGTCCGAGGTGACCGAAGTGCTCGTGAAGGATGGCCGTGCCGCGGGCGTCGTACTCGGATGTGGCAAGACCTGCAGAAGTCGCGCAATCGCTGCCAATGTCGCTCCGAAGCACCTCTATCTCGATCTGATTCCCGCCACGTACCTCGCTCACGACTTCCGGCGTCGCATCCGCGCCATCCGCGCGGAGTCAGCGACGCTGCGTATGAACGTTGCCCTCACCGAATTGCCGGACTTCACCTGTCGGCCCGGCACCGAAGCCGCGGACCACCATCGTTCCGGAATCGTCATCGGTCCCACGCTCGACTACCTGGAGAACGCGTACCTGGATGCCCGTCGGGGCGAATGGTCACAGCATCCGATCGTCGAGATGCTCATCCCCTCGACGGTCGACGATTCCCTGGCGCCGCCCGGACACCACGTCGCGAGCTTGTTCTGCCAGCACTTTCCGCGCGACAGGGATTGGGACAACGACCGGGAGGCCGCCGCCGACACGGTATTCGCCACCATCGACCGCTTCGCGCCGAATTTCAGCGACTCGGTGATCGCCCGGCAGGTGCTGACGCCGCTGGATCTCGAAAAACGCTTCAGCCTGCCCGGCGGTGACATCTTCCACGGCGCCATGACGCCGGACCAGTTGTGGACCAACCGGCCAGTCATGGGGTACGCCGCCTACCGGGGACCCATCTCGGGCTTGTACCATTGCGGCGCGGGCGCGCATCCCGGCGGCGGAGTGACGGGTTTGCCGGGCTGGAACGCCGCGCGAGAGATAGCGCGAGACCTTACCTCTCGCTGACGGCACGGCGCCCATATCCACTACCGGATTGCCCGCTACGTTAGACTTTCGGCGCCCGGAGAAAAAGGAGCTCAGCTATGTCCGTTTCACTATATGAAGCCAGCGTCGGTCGTTTTCTGCAGACCCTCGGTGCGGTGTCAGGTTACCTCGACAAGGGTCGATCTCACTGTGAGGAAAACAACATCGACCTGAACGAGATCGTCGAGACTCGCCTCTATCCGGATATGCTGCCGTTTCGCTTCCAGTTGATCCAGGTTGCAAGCCTCTCCTTGGGTGCGATCAACGGCGTGCAGGCAGGGGAGTATTCCCCGCCGCCGCCTCCGGAGGATCTTGACTACCAGGCACTGCAGGATCTTGTGGCCGAGGCGCGATCCGGTTTGCAGAAGTTCACGGCCGAGGTGGTAAACGACTTGGCGGGCAAGGAAGTACGCACGCCCTGGTGGACCTTCACCGCTGAAGGCTTTCTGATGTCGTTCTCGTTGCCCAGTTTCTATTTTCATGCCACCACGGCTTACGATATCTTGCGAACAAAAGGTGTTCCAGTTGGCAAGCTGGATTTCCTGGGTCAGCTGAACATCAAGACCTAAGGTCGTCGCTCCTGTGGTGATTGGCCAGACATGAGCTCGAAGGCACTGTCCCATTATTTTTGCCACAATCATGTTGTTCGTTAGCCTAAAGGGGGATGAAAATTGATGATTCCGAGAGTGTTGATTGCAACTTTTCTGGCTTTGGTTCTGGTTTCAGCCAATGGGAAGGAAAATACGGTAGGTGAAGACCATGTATTTACGAATGGCGATGTCGATAGAACCTACAAGATGTATCGGCCAAAGAACCTGGCTGACAATGCCCCTTTGGTCTTCGTGCTGCATGGCATGGGCTCCAGTAGCACCTGGTCTTATCGGGTGGGCTTCAATGATCTGGCAGAGGAACACGGTTTTTTCGTGGTTCAACCGCAAGCCCTTGTAAAAGACATAGTCCTTGGCGGTAGCTATGGAAAGTCTGATGGCATGACAGACGACAAGGGAAAGAAAGGCGGCCTGGGCAAGAAGGGAGATTCAGGCAAGAAGCGTAAGAGCGGCGACGACGAATCCTGCGAAGAGGGAAGACGTTATGACTACATGGGTCTGGATATGGTTTGCAAGAACGGCTTGCTGACCGGCGGTATTGTTCGTTGGAATGATGATAATGAGGACAGCAAGTACCGGGGTCAGAGTGACGTTGAGTACCTGTCGGCACTTGCAGGGTTTCTGCAAGAGAAATATAACCTGGATCCAGAGAAGACATTTGTTACCGGTTTCTCTAATGGCGGTTTTATGAGTTATACGCTCATGTGCCAGGCTGGAGAAGTCTTCAAGGCAGCGGCGCCCGTCGCAGGGTTGGCCAATGCTCAGGTCTTCCGGGAATGTGCGCCTGGTGGCCCCAAACCTATTCTTCATATCCATGGAGCTGAGGACGGTTTGGTTCCTATCGCGGGCAACCGGGGCGGTGGTGGCAAATCAACTTCGCCTGGCGCGCAGGATCTCGTAGCGTATTTTGCAGATCTTAACGATTCCGTGACGACAGAAAAGTTCAAGGTAACCGACAATACGACCTTGACGCTTTACAATCCGAAAAGAGGCGGTGCGGAAGTTCGTTACTATCGAATTGAGAACCATGATCACATATGGCCTGGTGGTGACCTTGGCAAGAAAGGGTACAAGGATCATTCCGGTATCAAGGCCACAGAAGTTATCTGGGATTTCTTCTCAAGGCTGTAACTGTAGTCTGCGATCAGCATGAATCACCACCCTGATGCTGTCGAGCACCAGCATACCGGGATGCGGGACTAGGCGGATCCATGCGCTTATAACCGTATAATGCTCACTCTTTCGGAAACTGCCTGTCCATTGCGGCGATCATATCCCCGCAACGCGTTTCAAGCATGCTGCGCGTGTATGTACCATCACAAAAAACGTAAAACTCGTCAGTCAATATTGCATTCATGACCTGAGAGCCAACCGTTTCTGCTGGCACGGCCATGGCTGAAATCATGGCGGCCACATCTTTGGACGCTATTTCTTTGAATGCTCGGGTAATAGGCGTATCTGCAAGGTGAGGACAAAGCACCGAGACGGAGATGTTCGTATCGGCAAGATCGTTTCTCAGAAACTCGGACATGCCGACCACGGCAAACTTGCTGCTACCGTAGGCCGACTGATGCCCATGGCCATGGATGCCAGCGAATGAAGCGGTATTAACGATGTGTCCTTCCTCTCCATGATCCAGCATGCGCGGCAGGAACGCGTTGATTCCGTTGATTGGCCCAAAGAAATTGACCTCGAAAACCCGTCGCCATTGTGCGTCGTCAGTTTCCAGCATCTTTGATCCTCCTCCAGGTATTCCCGCGTTGTTACAAAGTACGTGCAGCGGACCGAAGAATTCCTCCAGTTCATCAGCTGCGTTCTCCATAGCGCTGAGATCGGTCGAGTCAACGTTAAACGTGACCACGTTGTCGGTAATGGTCATCAGTTCTTTCTTTGCTATGGCAAGTTGTTCATCACGAATATCGGTGATAGCGACATTCATTCCCGCACGAGCGAAGACTGTGGCCATGCCAAAGCCAATACCTGTAGAGCCACCGGTGATAAACGCGGTTTTGCCTTTCAAGTTCTTCATGCCAAGTGTCCTATTTGATTTGTGCTTCTGTCCCGGGAGGCGCGAACTATTGTATTTCTTCAGATCAACTGGTGCATTTTCGCTGAGAAGGTTACCATCCGTGCGCGCCGCGCGCTATCAAGCACGCGTTGCGCGAGGTTGAGACCTTCATCTATATTGACCCTTCCACTTAAGGGACAAGAGTTTGGGCATGGCTAATGATCCATATTCACCCGGGCGGATATTTACCGACGGAGAGTCCGTCCCTCGCGTGATGATCGCGCCTCAGCGTTATATTCAGGGTGAGGGCGTCATCGACCATCTGGGCAGATATATGTCGCTGCTTGGTTCTCGGCGAGCGGGTGTGCTGGCCTCCCGTCGCGGTCATGGGGCTGAAGGCGCACGCGTTATGGACAGCCTGAGGCAAAGAAACGTTCCGGGGGTTGCAACGACATTCCATGGCGAGTGCTCGGTGGAAGAAGTCGACAACCAGGTGGAAATGCTAAAGGGCGAGAACATTGACTGTCTCATAGCTGTTGGTGGCGGCAAGTGTGTGGATGCCGGTAAGTGCATTGCCTATCGGTTGGATATTCCCGTAGTGATTGTTCCGACCTTGGCGTCCAACGACGCTCCGTGTTCAGCACTGTCTGTCATGTATTCTCCGGAAGGCGTACAAAACGGCGTGGAGTATTTTCCGGACAGTCCTGCATTGGTGGTAGTGGATACCGGCGTGGTTGCTAAAGCATCTGAAAGATTTCTGGTTGCCGGCATGGGCGATGCCATGGCTACCTGGTATGAGGCGAAAGCGTGTCTCGCCAATCCCCAGGGAAGAAACTGCGTGGGGTCGCGGCCAACGCTTGCGTGTGCCGCCATGGGCGAGACCTGCGCCCATACGCTTTACGAATATGGCGTTGCGGCGAGTGCCTCGGTCGTCGCGAATCGTTGCGACGAAGCACTGGAGCGGGTTGTGGAAGCCAACACCCTGATCAGTGGTATCGGTTTCGAGAGCGGTGGTTGCGCAGCTGCCCATGCGATCGCTGTCGCCTATACCCACGTCAGAGAGGTTCATGACAATTACTTGCATGGCGAGATGGTCGCCATGGGAACACTGGCGCATTTGATGATGGAGGAGAACCAGGACGCGAGAAAAGCAGCTGAATTTTTTGCGCGGGTCGGGCTGCCGATACATCTCGGTCAGTTGTCCTTGACGAAGGAAGACAACGAGGAAATTGATACGGTAACAGAGGCCGCGATTGCGGTTCCCATCATGCACAACATGCCGATGACCGTGACGCCGGAATTGATCCGGTCTTCTATTCTGTCGGCTAATGAGTTGGGCGAGGCGGTAGCCCGCGAAGTCGGTGACGAGGCCTACCGCCGCTTGCAGGGAGAGTAGGTTACTCCGGGCACCGACGATGCATTGCATCGCCGCGCGAGCAGCAGGACCGGCTCGGGCAGAAACGACGGCCTGACGCCCTCTGACCCTTTCGCGGCCAACGCTCGAACTGCGCTTTCAGGAGCGGCTCCGGGTGCGTTGCGGCACGGGCAAGGTGACGCGCGTCCTCGTGGTCGTGAGGTCGGTTCGACTCGTGGGTGCCAGTCAGGCTGCCTGTAGTTCCGCCAGCCTGGCCACCGCCTCCGCGGGATCGGGCAGCGAGCTCGTGTAGCTTTCCGCGTGCCGCACGACGCCTTCGGGATCGATGATGATCACCGAGCGATTCACGATGCCCGCTGTCTCGTTGAAGATTCCGAGCGATTGGGCGACCCCTCCCTTGGGCCAGAAGTCCGCAAGCAACGGGTGCCGCATGCCGCCCATGGAAACGGACCAGGCGTTCAGCGATGGGGCGGAGTCCACGCTCATTCCGATGAGCGCCGCGCCCGCGTCTGCAAACTGATTCAACGCACGGTTGAAGTTGTTGGTCTGGTTGCTTCAGCCGCCGGTGAAGGCCAGGGGGAACGTGTGCAGGACGACCCACTTGTCACCCCTGAACTGGCTGAGCGTCACCTCCTCGCCGCTATGGCTCCTGAGGGTAAAATCCGGAGCTTGGGCGCCGACTTCGATCATGGGTTCCTCCCGTTTCTCTTGAACGAAGCATACATCCAAAGACGCTCCGGGCCGAAATCCTTCCTGCCCTTCGATGCGAGCCGGCGCCTTGGCCGCCGCGGACCGCGGACATAGGCAAAGGACTGCTGAACAAGACGCTCACGGACCTTGAGATCGACAAGGACGATTTCCAGGCGCTGAACAATATACGCATCCCCACCTTGGAGGATTTGAACGCATGGCCGATTCCTACAACTACCCGGCGGAGATCGAACGTGACGAGGACGGACGGTTCGTTGTTACTTTGCCGGACTTCGGATGGGGCGCAACGGACGGTGCCACCCGGAGTGAGGCGTTCGCCGAAGCGAGTGATCTGCTGCGCGAGCTGATCGCGACCACGATTCGGGAGGGCAAGGAACTGCCCGAGCCGTCGCCCGCCAGCGCGCGCCGGCCACTGGTCGTTCCGCCGGTGCAGATCGCACTGACGGCGGCGCTATATGAGGCTTGCCGCCAGACTGGCATGTCGCAACGCCGTTTTGCCCGCGACCTCGATGTCGCCGAGAACGAGGTGCGGCGCATGCTGAATCCGGAGCACGGCACCAAGACTGCAACGCTTGATCGGGCGTTGCGTCATTTGGGGAAGCAGGTCAGCGTTAGGGTCGGCGACGCAGCTTTGTCCGCCCGTCACTCGTAGTCCCGCTACAGCGTCCGCGACGTTCCATCAGCGGCGTCAGCGCAGTGAGATCCGTCGGAGCCGAAGGCGCGCGCGGGGTCGCTCCCGCGCAAGCTCCTAGAACGCCGGGAACACTGCCTCCGCGAACCTTCGCGCGTAGTCATAACCACCCTCCGAGATCGGGGGCGGCGTCGGCATCGGGTGCGGAATGACGATCTCAATCGGCAGGCCGTATCCGAGAATGGTCTTGATCTGCTCCGCGATCTCCTCAAAGGAACCGTGCAGCGTGAACGCGTCGACGGCTTCGTCCGGCAGGAACGAGACGACATCGCCGGCGGCTTCGAGGTTCGGGTCGTGGTGGAAATCCGGCCAGACCTGACGTTTCAGGATAGCCGAGTCTTCGCCGGTCCATGGCATATCGATGTTCTCGAACAGCACTGGCGAATACTCGTAGTAGCCTGCGGCGGCGGCGCGGCCGATGCGACCCACCCGCTCGGGATCCGGATCGGCGATGGTGTGGAAGACGCAGCCGATGCGCACCTCGCTGGGGTCCCGGCCGGCTTCCCTGGCGCCCGCGCGAACGTGCTCGACGGCGAGGCGCAGGTTGGTTTCGTGCACGCCCACCCGGATGAAGACGCCGTCGGCGACGCGGCCGGCCATGCGCAGGGTCCGCGGGCCTTGCGTGGCGACCCAGACGGGCACGGGCGACGCGTGGCGAAGCACCGCCGGCCGCGCGGCGTCGACGGCCACCTGCTCGCTGGCCGTGAGTGACTTGATGGTGACGATCGATTCTTCGAACGCCGCCACGGTGGCGGGGCGCTTGCCCATGAGGCGGACGGCGGTGTCGCCCACGCCCATGCCCAATATCATGCGCCCGGGATCCAGCCGGTCGATCGTCGCGACGGATCCCGCGATGACCGCGGGATGGCGCATCACGGGGTTTTCGATCAGCGTCCCGAGCATGATGGAACGCGTCTCCCGCAAGGCCTGCGCCAGCAGCACGTACGGATCCTGTACCAGGAGCGGCGAAGACGCGAGGAACCCGTAGTGCCAACCCAGTCCCTCGAGCCGCGCGGCGTCTGCTGCGAATCGAAGGGGCGACCGATGGTCCAGCCGGTTCAGTCCGAACGCGAGGCCGTCTCGTATCGTTTTGGGATTGTTCATCGTTCCCGTCCTTGTCGTTCTTCGTGACTCGCCAGGGTGATCGCTGAGGGCCGGCGGAGCGTCTCGGGCACGAAGACTATCAGCAAAACGATGCCCACGAGGGCCATCCCGCCGGTGGAGGTGCAGGCGATGGCCATGGATGTCCATTGCGCCAGCGGCCCCATGATGAAGGGCCCCACTGCCGCGCCGGCATCGCCCACCAAGCGCCAGACGCCGAGAAACTCGCCGCGTCCCTGCGCGGGCGACAGGTCGCCGCCGAGCGTCATGAAGATGCCGGTGCCGAAACCGTTGCCGAGGCCGGCCAGGAGGCCGGCGGCGGTGAAGGCCCAGAAGCTGCCGGCGAAGGGAAGGGCGGCGACACCGATGCCCAGCAACAGCATCGCGGGCCCCAGTGCCCACCTGCGGCCGGCCAAGTCGATGATCATGCCCGCGGGATAGAACATGGCCATGTCGATAGCAGAGGAAAGGCTGTACGCCAAACCGATTTCGGCGGCGGAGAACCCCATCTCGGCGCCGACGAGCGGAATCATCAGTCGAACTCCGGTTCTGAGGAACATCAGCACGACCATCACGCTTCCCGCCGTCGCGAAAGTCCGCTTGTGCGTCCGCACGATATGCGCGAGGCGGGAACGCTCGAGCCCTTCGGCGGGCCGGGCGCTGCTCGCGAAAATCATCACGATCACGAGGGAGATCGCCCACAGGATGCCCGCGCCCGCGAACACGGCGCGATATCCGATCAGGTCGGCGCCGACGCCCGCGATCACGGGACCGACGAACGCTCCGGCGCGTTGCATGCCCGCCATCAGGGAGATCACGCGGCCGCGCTGGTCCAGGCGCACCGTGTCGGTGATGAACGTCACCCTTCCGAGCACCCAGATGCCCGCGCCGGCGCCGAAGCCGAGCGCGGCAAAGGAAAGGAGCGTGACCTCGGTCGCGGCTGCAGCCATGAAAGTGGCGACCGTCGCGGCCACGAGTCCTAGAATCATGACGCCGCGGTCGCCGATGCGGGTCACCAGCATGCCGGCGGGCACGTCCATCAACATCGTCCCGGCACCGCGCAGACCCACGACCGTGGCGGCCAGCGCCGGGCCGCCGCCTATCTCCAAGGCATAGAGCGGCAGCATGATCTGCATGGCGTTCTGCGCGATCGCCGAGAAGAACGACGGCAAGTAAACGGGCAGCGCGATGCCGCGCATCACGGAAAGGACGGTCGCCCGGCTTAAGGGTTCCGCCGGGTACGACGTTGTGCGCTTTGGTTCCGACATCACGTGACGCGTCCCGCCTCGGAATCCCGCGAGGGCTGAGATCTCGCCGTTGTTCTCGCGACAAGGGAATGAGGCAGGACGACAACGACAATGATGACGGCAGAAGGATCGCGATGACAAGCGCCAAGCGCCGTCCTCGCGTGCGTCACGACAAGGCCGCGGCGATGATCCGTCGAACCTGGCCGACGATGTCGCCTTCGAGCGCCGCGTCGTAACCCTTCACCGCTGGTGTATGTAGGTGTCCAAGGGGGAACTCGGCGCCAAGCTGTTTCTGCAGCAGCAGGCTGCGATAGGTGATCTCGTTCGACAGGTAGCCGCCGCTCGAGCCTCGCACAGCCGTATCGCGCGCCAGTTCCTTCAATGTCCGCGCCGTGAACGACCCGCGCTCCAGGGTAGCGACGCGCCGGTTGTCGCGAATCGGCCAGCGGCCGGCGACTGACGACATGGCGGCTGCCGGCAGGGAGAACTCGAGAAACTCGGTTGCGCCAGTTCCGGCCAGATCCGGCGGGATGACCGGATTTGATGCCGAGGCCCCGGTCATCGCGCCGGTGCTATCTGGAGTTTCCGCGGAGCGGCGCAGGCCAGGAAAACGTTCCAGGTCGAATCGGTCGCGGCCCATGCTGATGGTCACCGCGAGGTCCAGGCCGCGCTGGAACAGCGGCCGAAGCAGGTCTTCCACGACGCCCCGGTCGAACGCCTCGAATCGCACCGGCAGGATCGCGGTCCGCACATGGGCACCCGCGATCATCGTGCCGTCGAGGGCGAGCGCGACCAGTCCCGCAGGATTGCTCTGCTCGATCACATCGTCCAGGTGGAACGGATCGAACCCGGTCACCAGTACGCGGGGGACTCCCGGCGGGTAGGCCGGTTCGAGGTTTCGGGACAGCCGCTCCTCCGGCCCGAAGTCGGTTGCTTCGCCGAGTGCCCGGCGCAGCTCGAGTCGCGCCCAGTAGAGCGGCCGATCGTCCATGTGGCCGGATCGCACGTCGGCCACCGCTCGCCCCCACAGGCGCGCGCCGTCGCCCGTCCGGACGATGTCGCCGTAGCGTTCCGTCACCGACGGCATTGTCAGCGTGGCGCGTTCGATGCGGGCTTGTTCGACTTCCATCGTGACGAACGACTCGGGTGTGTCCCCACAGGACTCTGTCGAGTTTAGCGGCATCAGTCGATGCTCACCGGGAGCAAAGTCAGGACCGCAGTTCACAGTCACCGGCTTATAGGACGCATCGCTGCAATCCACATCAGAAAATTGCCATTTCGTTTGACAAGCAGCCAAGGCTGACGACAAAGTGGCCTATGGATGCAGTTTGGGTCGAGACGAACGTCAATTTCCTTTCTATGACTGTCCGACCAAGTCCAGCAGATAGCCCGAAATCCGCTTCGTCTATTGCCGGTCCAAAAGGCGATATCCAGTCCCGGAGAGGTCAAGTACAAAAGTGCTGAAGGTGTGAGCTTGCCGGGATCCGAGTGCGAACTTGCGGCAACAGCCGCCGCGCTAGCTGGTCCGGAGGCGTTGCTGACCGCCTCGGAGCGGGCCATCGCAACCGGGACCGACCGGCCATCATGTGAGCGTCTGCAAGAGTTGCGTCGTTCTATTGAGAGCGGCGAAGACCCGTTGGGCAGTGCCTTTCGCCAGCTACGTCCCGCCGAAGTCCACCGCGAACAGGGCGCCGTATACACGCCTCGTCTGATCGTTGACGCAATGGTGAACTGGGCTGCGGAACGAACCGTACCAACGCGCATCGTCGATCCCGGTGCAGGGTCTGGCCGTTTTCTTCTCGCTGCGGGAAAGGCATTCCCCGATGCCGAACTGATCGCGGTGGAGATCGATCCGCTCGCCGCGCTCACCCTGCGGGCAAACGCCGCCGCGCTCAAGTTGACCGAACGGCTCACCGTTCTGGTGGACGACTATCGTTCGATCGACCTCCCCGAAGTAGACGGCGCCACGCTGTTTCTCGGCAATCCTCCCTATGTTCGTCATCACGCGATAGCGGCGGGTTGGAAAGACTGGTTTGCAAACGCCGCCGCTTCTCAGGGTTTGGTTGCCAGCAAGCTTGCGGGTCTGCATGTTCATTTCTTCCTCAAGACCCTCATGCTCGCCAGGTCCGGCGATTACGGCGCCTTCATTACGTCGGCGGAGTGGCTCGACGTCAACTATGGAGACCTCATGCGCAAGCTGCTTGTGCGTTATGTGTAGCTCCACATAACGAACATTGAACTGAGCCGCGTTCCGCGGCGGGGCGCCATGCCGGGGCCCGATGCCGTTGCCCTGTTTCGGCGTTGACGCGATGGTGCCTTGCCGAGTTTCATCGTTGTCCTCCGATTGATCGATTCCGTTTTTTTCTCGGCCT
>CAZFGB010000242.1:0-8456 GCA_964518405.1 uncultured Pseudomonadales bacterium
TGTCGCGCGCCGCCACGAACTCGAACCCGCCGTCCACGTAGGCATGGAGCTTGCCGTCGGTGTAGTCGCACATCGTCCGACCCAGGCGCGATGGAAAAAAGTCCGCACCGCCCACGACCGCGCAGCAGGTTGCGACTAGTACATCCTGTCCCGCCGCCACCGCGCGCCAGCACTCGTGCTCGACGAGCATCTTGCTGCGCTCGTAGGGCATCGTGCGCTCCATCGGGTAGAACTGCATGGTCTCGTCGCTGGGCGCCGACGGATCGTCGAGATCGTAGCCAACCGCGCTGAACGAGCCCGTGACCACCACCCGTCCGGCTTCGGTCTCCCGCGCCGCCTGCAGCACGTTGCGGGTGCCCACCACGTTGCACTCGTATATCTCGCGTCGATGCGCGCGAGTGCCGTCGATGGTGGATACCTTCGCGGCGACGTGATAGACGCCTTCGCAACCCTCGATCGCGCGGCGGGTGGCGTTCAGGTCCCGGATGTCGCCGTAAACGCGTTCAACTTCAAGGCCTTCCAGGCCCTCGTTGTTTTCTTCGCGCCTCAACAGCACGCGGACGCGAACGCCGTCGTCGAGCAAGCGGCGCACAAGATTGGCGCCCACGTGTCCGGCCGCGCCGGTTACGAATACCGGATTCATGGAAGAACCGCGAATTTCTTGCGACAGATAGGAAACAACCCCCGGTTTCCGGACAAAAATTCGAACGCGCGTACTCTACCACTTCACCCGGCGACCGCGAGAGAAGTCGAACAGGCGAAGGCGTCGCCTTATCTTTCCGCTTTCGGGACGTGGATCTTCGTTTGCTGAACCGGCGCGGGCCGCGGCGCCGGCCTTGGAGCGGGTGCGGCGGGTCGTGCTGCAGGGGCAGCGGGCCGCGCGCTCGGCGCCTGTCGCCGCGTACCCGCAACCCTCGGCGCTCTGGGCACAACCGCTTTGGTGCGGGGCACGTCTGGCTTGGTTCGCACAGCCGGCTTCGTGCGGGTCATGTTGGAAGCCTGCCGCTTCACATCCCGAGAACGACTTTGGCGCCGCACATCGCGAGCGGCGCCGCGGGGCGGTGCCGCGAGAGGCCGCCGGCGGTAGGTCGGCGCATAGATCACCGTGGTCGGGTTCACAGCCTGTCTTTGCGGCGAATAAGTCCCGGCACCGATTTCGTCGTCGTATACGACGGGGGCGGGAAATTCGTCCACTTCGCTGAGCGCAACGGAGGCGTCACCCGATATGTTCTCGGCCCTTTCGGCGGCCTCGCGGGCGGAAATCAGTTCGTCGCGCAGCGCGGCGATCTCGTCGCGCAGCGTCCTGGCTTCCTCGGCGCTGCGTTCGGCCTCGGAAGCGGCAGCCTCGCTCAACTGTTGCATTTCAAGCCGAATAGCGGAGATTTCGTCGCGCAAAACGGAAGCGTCCCGGGAAGCACGTCTGACTTCCTCGTTGGCGGCGTCGCGCACGGAGCGCATGTCCTCGCGCAAGGCGGCAATGTCGTCGCGGAGATACCGGGCCTCGTCAAGGGCGCGCTCAAACTCGGAAACCACCGCCGCGCGCCGGTCTTCCTCGGCCGCTCGAGCTTCGACCCTCTCGGCATCGCCCGCACCGCCGCACCCTGCAGCGACCAACACGAATGCAGCAAGCACACGGGCCGTGTATCGGTTCAAGGCACTCATGAACCTCAGTATAGCCTCAGCGAAGCGCAGCCGGACTTTGAGCGGCCTGCCCGTTGATTTATCGCCATTTCTCGAATAGTTTCATATGCAGGCACTTGGCAAAGGACTGAACATGACCAACAGAATTGTCCGCTTGTCCACTCGTGACGTGCGTTTCCCCACGTCCGATCACCTGGACGGATCGGACGCAACAAACAAGGATCCGGACTACTCCGCTGCGTACATCACGCTGGAGACAGAAAAGGGCGATCGGGGCTACGGCCTGATCTTCACCATCGGCCGAGGCAACGATATTTGCTGCAAGACCGTCGAGGCGATGAGCCACCTGGTCATCGGAAAGGACTTCGACGATATCCGGACCGATATCGGTGGGTACTACAACGAACTTCGTTCCGACAGCCAGATCCGCTGGCTCGGACCGGAAAAAGGCATTGTTCACATGGCCGCCGGCGCAATCGTGAACGCCGTGTGGGACATGTGGGGCCGCGCCGAGGGCAAGCCGGTGTGGCGCCTGCTGTCGGAAATGGACCCGGAAGAGTTCGTTAGCTGCGCGGACCTGCGCTACGTCGAGGACGTGCTGACCCGCGACGAGGCCCTGGCGATCGTCGAGAGGAACATTGCGACCCGGGACCGGCGAATCCGCCATCTCGAGGACCACGGCTACCCCGCCTACACGATGTCGGCCGGCTGGCTGGGCTACGACGACGAGAAAATCCGGAGGTTATGCCGGGAAGCCGTACAGCAGGGTTTCAGCCATATCAAGCTGAAAGTCGGAGCGAATGTTGACGACGATATTCGCCGCTTGAGGAACATCCGGGAAACCGTTGGTAACGACGTCATCCTCATGGTGGACGCCAACCAGGCCTGGGAAGTGAATGAAGCGATTGAGTGGATGCGGCGTCTGGCTCCCTACGAGCCATGGTTCATCGAGGAACCGACCAGTCCCGACGACATCATGGGCCACAGGAAGATCAAGGAGGGCATCGGAGAAATCAGGGTAGCCACGGGCGAGCATTGCGCCAACCGCATCCTCTTCAAACAGTTCATCGCCAGCGACGCAATCGACGTGGTCCAGATCGACGCATGCCGCCTGGCCGGGCTCAACGAAATACTTACCGTATGCCTGCTCGCCGCAAAGTTCGGCAAGCCCGTTTGCCCTCACGCGGGCGGTGTTGGCCTGTGCGAGTATGTGCAGCACCTATCGATGATCGACTACGTCATGATTTCCGGAGAAATCGGCGAACGGGTCATCGAGTTTGCAGATCATCTCCACGAGCACTTTGAGGACCCCTGCGTGGTCCGAAAGGGCGCTTATCTGGCGCCCACCGCGCCCGGCTTCAGCGTAAGAATGCGCGAGCAATCCGTCGCGGACTACGAGTATCCCGGCGGCTCCCAGTGGCGTGCACGCGTTGGGCGCACAGGTGGATGATGGCTGCATTCGAGAAGCGGCGCGTGGGCGGCTCGAGCCTTGCCGTTGATACGCTGGGCTTCGGCTGTGCCTCGCTCGGCAATCTCTATCACACGGTTTCGGATGCTGACGCCAGGCAGATTCTCGACTCCGCCTGGTCGCGTGGATTTCGCTACTACGACACGGCCCCGCACTACGGGCAGGGGCTGAGCGAGCGCAGGGTGGGTGACGCCCTGCGCAGGTTCCGGGGCCGGGAGTATGTGCTTTCCACCAAGGTGGGGCGGCTGCTGAAACCGTCGGGTTACGCCGAGGAACGCCATGCCTTCATGTCGCCCATGCCGTTCGATATCTTCTACGACTACAGCTACGACGGGATAATGCGGTCATACGAGGACAGCGTGCAGCGTCTGGGGCTGGACCGCATCGACATTCTCTACATGCACGACATCGGTACGGTGACCCACGGCGCGGCAAATGACGAGCTGTTTCCGATCGCGATGGACGGCGGGTACCGCGCAATGGACGAGTTGCGCAGTGGCGGCGCCGTTTCGGCAATCGGCCTGGGCGTGAACGAGTACGAGGTGTGCGAAGCCGCACTGGACCACAGCGACTGGGACTGTTTTCTGCTGGCCGGCCGCTATACGCTGCTGGAACAGGAGGCGCTCAACACGTTTCTTCCCAGATGTCTGGAGCGCAATTGCTCGATCATCATCGGCGGCGCGTACAACTCGGGAATACTCGCAACGGGCGTTCGCGGCATGGGGCCGCTTTACTACAACTACGAGGCTGCGCCGGCATGGGTGGTGGAGAAAGTCGCGAAGATCGAGGACACCTGTGAGGAGTTCGGGATCCCGATGGCCGCGGCCGCGCTGCAGTTCCCGCTGGCCCATCCTGCGGTGGCCTCGGTGATTCCCGGCATCGGCAAACCGGAACGAATCCAACAGACGCTGGCGCTGTTCAACACGAGGATTCCCGACAATTTCTGGTCGGCACTGGTAGAACGGAGATTGCTGCGCGCGGACGCACCTGTTCCCGGAGCCCATAAAGACGGGCAGGCGCCAAAACACGGCATCGAGGATCGCTGAAATGACGAGGAAACTGGAAAACCGCACTGCGGTCGTGACCGGCGGCGGCAGCGGAATCGGCAGGTGCGTCTCGGCCCGGCTGGCCGCAGATGGCGCACACGTCCTGGTGCTGGATATTGACCTTGATGCCGCCGGGCAGACTGTGGCTGAAATCGCCGGGGCCGGGGGCAGTGCGACTGCTCATCGGTGCGATGTTGCGGACCACAGCCAGGTAGCGGACGTGATCGCGGCCATCCTCGACGAATCACACATCGATATCCTCATCAACAACGCCGGGATCGCGCACGTCGGTAACCTGGAAAACACCAGCGAGGCGGACCTCGACCGGCTCTACAGCATCAACGTGAAAGGCATCTACAATTGCCTGGCGGCGATCGTTCCCGCGATGAAGGCGCGCCGCAACGGCGTGATCGTGAACCTGGCGTCGATCGCCTCCTGCGTGGGTATCGCCGACCGTTTCGCCTACTCCATGACCAAGGGCGCAGTACTGACCATGACCTACTCCGTAGCCAGGGACTACATCGACTACGGCATCCGCTGCAATTGCGTCGCCCCCGCGCGGGTCCACACGCCGTTCGTGGACAATTTCCTGGCCGAGAACTATCCGGACAACCGCGACGAAATCTTCGCGCAACTGGAAAAGAGCCAGCCGATCGGGCGCATGGGCACCCCGGAGGAAATCGCCATGCTGATCGCCTATCTCTGTTCCGACGACGCCTCCTTCATCACCGGCACCAACATCCCCATCGACGGCGGCTTCATAACTCTCAACAGCTAGACCGGTCAGCAGGCTGTCACGATGCAGTCGTTGATCAGGTTCTCGACGAGTTCCTGCTTGCCGCTGCGCTGACGGGGCTCTCCGTTCGCCGCGGCGATATCGCGAAGATCGCCCAGCGACAGTTCGCCGTCCTCGAAGCGCTTGCCGTCGCCCGAATCGAAACTCCGGTAGCGGCCGTAGCGAAGTTCCGACATCCGAGGGTCCGCCAGGACCTTGTCGGCAATCAGCAGTCCCCGTGCGAACGCATCCATCGCGCCGATATGCCCGATGAACATGTCTTCGAGGTCGGTAGATTCGCGGCGGACCTTGGCGTCGAAGTTCAGGCCACCGCTTCCGAGCCCTCCGTATTCGAGCACCACCATCATGGCGTGCACGCAGTCGTACAGGTCCATGGCGAATTGGTCCGTGTCCCATCCGTTTTGCGGATCGCCCCGGTTGGCGTCGATCGAACCCAGCAGGCCCGCATCGGCGGCCATACGCAGATCGTGTGCGAATGCGTGCCCCGCCAGCGTCGCATGGTTGGCCTCGACATTGAGCTTGAAGTCGCCGGCGAGCCCATGCTGGCGCAAGAAGCCGATCACCGTGAGGGCATCGAAGTCGTACTGGTGCTTCATCGGTTCCATCGGTTTGGGTTCGATCAGGAACGTGCCGTTGAATCCCACCGACCGGCCATAATCGCGCGCCTTGCCCAGAAACATCGCCATATGTTCGAGTTCCCGCCTGGTGTCGGTGTTCTGCAGGCAGGCGTAGCCCTCGCGCCCGCCCCAGAACACGTAGTTCTCTCCGCCCAGCTCAACGGTGGCGTCGATTGCGGCTTTTACCTGCGAGGCGGCGTAGGCGACAACGGCGAAGTCGGGATTGGTGGATGCGCCGTTCATGTAGCGCGGGTGCGAGAACACGTTCGCCGTCCCCCACAGCAGCTTCATGCCGGTCGCGTCCTGCCGCTCCCTCGCCAGGCCCACGATCTGCTCAAGGTTTTTCTCGGAGTCGGCGACGCTGGCGCCTTCGGAGGCCAGGTCGAAGTCATGAAAGCACCAGAACGGCACGTTGAGTTTGGTGAAGAACTCGAACGCCGCGTCCACGCGTTCCCGCGAGCGATCCATCGGGTCGCCCTTTTCCGCCCAGGGATGGATCTGCGTGCCCGGTCCGAACGGGTCTCCCCCGGTGGCGCAGAAGGTATGCCAATAGCAGACCGCGAACCGCAGGTGCTCCTCCATGGTCTTGTCGCCGACGACCCGGGATGGATCGTAGGTCTTGAACGCCAGCGGGTTGTCCGATTCAGGGCCCTCGTATTGGATCCTGGCGATGCCCGGAAAATATTCCCGATCGCCGATGAAGACACTGCGATTCATTTTCTTGCCTCTTTGCTTGTTCCCCTAGCCGTACATCGCGCTCACGGCCGCAAGCGCGTGCCTGTATTCGCGATAGCACTCCCTGTAGGTGTTCACGGCCGCATTGCGCGGTTCGCAACTGCGGCTGTCGTCCTTTTCCAGATGGGCATCGGCGAGATCCTCGATCGATGCGCCCGTTTCGATGAGCTGCACCGCCTGAAGCGCCGCCCCGAAGGCCGCGCCTTCATCCTGCTTAAGCACCACAACCGGTGCTTCGCAGATGTCGGCAACAATCTGCCGCCACTCGGCGCTTCTTGCCCCGCCGCCCGTCAGCACGATCTCGTCGAAATCGACGCCCAGACCCGCCAGTTCGTCAAGGCCGAATTTCAGCGCAAAGGTCGCACCCTCTACAGAGGACCGCAGCAGGTTCTCGGGCTGGGCGTTGCGGCTGTCGAGCCCCACTATGCAGCCCTTGGCATCCGGCAGGTTGGGTGTGCGCTCGCCATTGAAAAAGGGCAGCGTGATGACGCCCCCGGCGCCCGGTTCGGCAGCAGCCACCTGTTCCTCAAAAGCGGAAATATCGGAGTTGAGCAGCGAGCGCATCAGCTCGGTGCTGACCGTGCAGTTCATGGTGCACAGCAGCGGCAGCCAGCCCCCGGTTGAAGAACAGAAAGCGGCAATATTGCCTTCGGGATCGACAACGGGCCGGTCGGCATAGGCATACACGGTGCCCGAGGTGCCAAGACTCATCGTCAGCTTCCCCAGGCGCACGTTGCCGGTGCCGATCGCTCCCATCATGTTGTCGCCGCCGCCAATCGCCACCGGAATTCCAGCGGGAAGGCCCAGGTCCGAGGCGACTTTCGCGCGGAGCGTGCCGATGGCTTCATTGTCGATGCGCAGGGTGGGAAGACATTCACTCAAGTCCCGTTCCGCATCTATGGCGTGGAGCATGTCCTGCGACCACTTCCTGCTGCGGACGTCGAGGAAGCCGGTCCCCGAGGCGTCGCCCATTTCCATGCATCGCTCGCCCGTCAAGTACAGGTTGAGGTAGTCGTGCGGCAACAGAATGCCGTCGAGTCTGTCATAGAGGTCCGGTCTGGCCTTCTTAAGCCAACGAGCTTTGGAAGCGGTATAGCCCGGTGCAATCGGGTTGCCGACCCGCTGGATACAGGCTCCGCGGCCGCCGAGAGCATGCATGATTTCGTCGCATTCCGGCGCCGTGGAGGTGTCGCACCACAGTTTCACGGGAGCCACCACGGCGTTTGTTTCGTCCAGCGCCACGAATCCGTGCTGCTGGCCGGAAACTGAGATGGCCGCGGCCCTCCTGCGAACGGCTGGATCGACTCGCAGGGAAGCCTCGCGTAACGCGTCCAGCCACCAATCGGCAAGCTGTTCGGCTACCCCATGGTCATCCTGGCGAAGATCAAGGGACGCGCTGGCGCTGCCGGCCACGCAGCGATCCACGAAGTCGTAGAAAACAACCTTGACGCTCTGGGTGCCGAGATCAATCCCAACCGCAACGGACATCAGTCAGACCTGATTGCTCGCGTACCTGGCGTTTCCCGCGCGCCTGAAGTCGATCAGTCGTCGACGCCCCCACCGTGGGATACGAGCTCCTGGCGCTGGCGTCCCAGGCCCTCGACACCCAGTTCCATGACGTCGCCCGGTTTGAGGTAGACGGGGGGATTGTGGCCGAGCCCAACGCCGGAAGGCGTACCCGTGGAAATGACGTCCCCGGGAAAAAGCGTCATGAAACGACTGATGTAGCTGACCAGGTAACGCACTCCGAACACCATCTTCGAAGTGTTGCTGTCCTGACAGCGCCTGCCGTTGACGTCCAGCCACAGGTCGAGGCGCTGCGGGTCCGGCACTTCATCCGCCGTCACCAGCCACGGCCCGATCGGAGCGAAGGTGTCGCAGCTCTTGCCCTTGACCCACTGCCCGTGCCGCTCCAGCTGGAATTCCCGCTCGGATACGTCGTTGACGACGCAGTAGCCGGCAACATGATCCAGGGCTTCGGCTTCGGCAACATACGACGCCCTTGTGCCAATCACCACGCCGAGTTCTACTTCCCAGTCGGTCTTCGCGGAATCGCGCGGAATGACGACCGGGTCGTACGGCCCGCTGATCGCGCTGGTGGCCTTGAAGAAAATCACCGGCTCGTCGGCCACGGCGCTGCCGCTCTCCTCGGC
>CAZFGB010000243.1:0-37819 GCA_964518405.1 uncultured Pseudomonadales bacterium
CTTCAATGAGGCCGGCGCGTTCTGCGCCGGAAAATAAGTCGGAAAGGCCCTTGGAAAAAGTCCAATGAAATGCTTCAATGAGGCTGGCGCGTTCTGCGCCGGAAAATGAGACGCGAGAGTCGTGGGCATGGGGGACGATGGAGCTTCAATGAGGCTGGCGCGTTCTGCGCCGGAAAATAGGGACGCCCCGCCGGCGCGCGGGGCAAACTCGTCGAGCTTCAATGAGGCTGGCGCGTTCTGCGCCGGAAAATAGCCAGTGCGGATCGTCCCACCGTGCTTGCGCTGAAAGGAGCAACTTCGAGAGGTCGCCCCAAGACAGCGCCAAACGAGATTCTAAAACACGGGTAGCCGCATATCCATGGCTGTTAAGCCTTTGATCTTAAAGAACGACCGAACGAAGCGAGCGATCCTTGGGCTCGGCGGGAGCATTCGACCGCTCGCAGGTCATCGGCAGTCAAACGATAATAGGCTCTCGGGCGACCGGTGAGAAGCTCCGTTTTCCGAGGGATACAACCCTTGGTTTGACCTTATCGGCTTCTCCAAGATCGATGATGACGGCGTGGTCCTCGTCGTGGTGGATGGTGTTGTCAAGGTCCGCGACAAGTTCAGCGTGCCGGACGCGCGTCAGGCGGCACTGGAACACCGAAAGCTGGACCCACTCGCCGTAGCCGTGCATGGTTCTGAAGACCGAACGCCACCGACGCGGATCGGAGATGTCGTAAACGACGAAGTAAAGCCTTTCATCCGTTGCCATGGCACTCTCGCAATACTGTTGCCGTGATTCCTTGTCGAATCAAAGCGTTGTGACATTAACCCGCGCAATAACCTTATGTCATTGCGCGGGTTTGCCGTAGTTTTCGGTCCGTCAACGCGTCGTGAAGTTCGGATAGTTCGGAATCTCGCCCATCAGGAACCGCGCCAGCAAACGCGCCTGGACCTCAAGCAGGCGCCGATATTCGAGACGATAACCGAAGATCGGATGGGTCACCTCCTGCGCAAGTCGGCGTTCGAACGTGGCGATGAACCGTTTTCGGCCCGTGTTCGTCAGGTTCGTGCCGATGGGAGTTTCCGTGAAATCGGTCGGACGAACTTCGCCGTTATTGATCGCGGTTACAACCACCGAATCGACGATCAGCGGTCTGAAGGACTCCATCATGTCCAGGGCGAGCGCCGGCCGACCGTAGCGAGGTTGATGAAAGAAACCACGGTATGGATCGAATCCCGTTGCGGAAAGGGCGACGAGGAACGCTCGCGTCAGGAGCGAATAGCCGAACGACAGCATCGCGTTTACGGGATCGGTGGGCGGTCTCCTGTTGCGATTGTGCATCTCGAAGGCAATTGTTTCGCCGGACGGTTGCTTGAGCATTCCGGTGAGTTGGCCGAAGTATCGCGCCGCTGCGGCGCCCTCGACGCCGAGCAACACGCTCAGGTCCCGAACACGGCCAGCACGGTCGGCCAACCGCGATAAATCTCTGAGCGCGGGCTGGATATCGCTATCGGCGCGCCAATTTCGGCGTAACAGCGTCCGGCAGTTGCGGATCTTCGCCTGCACCCACCCTCGCGCCAGCCTCAGGCAAAGTTGATCGTCAAAGGATGCTTTGTATTGGGCCGTCCGCAGTTCCACGTTGGCGTGGCCCGCGCCAACCGTGTGTCCCATGAACCATCCCCCGAACGAATGCCAGGTGACGGGAATGTCTCTGCGCATCAACTCGTGCAGGGTGGGCGTTGTGACGTAGACGTTTCCCATAAGTACAAGTTGTGAGGTCTCCGCCAAGCGTGCGTGCGTCGGTGTTTCGTCTCCCACGGAAATGGCCAGCCGCTCGCCGTTTTTCGCAACCTTGGCCCGGTGCGCCTGAACGTAGACCGGCAGAGAACGGGAATGCTTGACGCTCAGTGGACGCACCGAGTCCGACGCCGACCGCAACAGATTGACTTCATCGGGCAGGCAGATTCCCGCGAGAGAGCAACCCGAGCACTTTGGACTGTCCTCGAGCGGTGGCGGAATCCGTCCCGCATCAACTACGGATCGAAGCACGTTCAAGGACTCCTTTGTCAGGGATCTCAGCTCCTCGTCGAAAGGTACGCGTACCCGTTCGCGCGACCCGGCGAAGTAAAGTACCCCCTCCGGGCATTGGTACCCGTGTTCCTCGAGCAACAGACCTTGCGCGCATAGTTGAACCCGCTCAGGATCGTAGGCGCGGCGCGGTACGTGCGGACGCTTGCCCCGCTTGTAGTCGATAGGGGTCACTTTTCCGTTCGCGATTTCGACCAGGTCGATCTTGGCTGTGAGATCGAGTTCCTTGGACGAAAGCTCCAGCGACCTGGCGCGCTTCAACTCTTCAAAGTCCTCGTCTGGCGCGGGCAGGGAACCGCTTCCCCTGTCCACCTGCCGATGCACATGACGTCCTTCCACCGTATCGGAGGAGTCTTCCCATTCCTTCTGCACCCACTCCAGGTAAGCCAGTCGAGGGCAATAGACAAATTCGTTGAGCATGCGGGCGGGAATCAGCGGCGCATCTTCGCTCCGCCGCCCCGCCCGCAAGGGCAGGGCGGATTGGACCGGCTCCTTCGGAGCAGGGCTTTCGTCGAATTCTGCCATTGCATCAGCTCCGTCTAATGGCCGCTCCGAGCGTCCGTTCGCCACCCCAATGTGGCCTCGCTCACCTGAACCAGCGGCATCGCGGTGATTCTATCCGTCATCGGATAGCGAACACTGCCCGGATAGACGACCCACAGGTGCTCGAGACCAAGATCGTCGATGGCGAGGGCTTGAAGGCCTAAAGGCCGCCTACGCCCATGCGCCCAACCCCGGGCCGATGGCAGGGCTATGGTCGGCCACAGGCGGACGCCCCTACGCCCTACCGCGTTCCGTATTTGATCCGGGCCTTAGTTGTGTTGGCCATCAATGGCCAGCGCATGTCCCTGGCAGCGACGCTCAAGCTGACGACGGCGCTACGCGGCTTGCTGATGCGAGATTACCCGATCCAGCCGCCGCCCGAGTGATTCAGCGGACATCGCGTGGAGGGCGCACCCTCGGCCGAACCTCACTTGGCATTGGTGCCGCTGCATTTCGTGGGTTCGTCACACGCCGACGGAAGGATCATTCAGTCTGGAAGATCTGCTGGCCGGACCCCGAGAGGCGACGGAGTCCAACCCCGGCATCAGGCGGCAGCCAACCGAATCGTCTCGACGCGAGTGTCGAACACGACCGAGACGGTGGACCCACGGGACTCAAGGCCGTTGCGGAGGAATAGGTCGGGCAGGGCGTCCTGCACCACCTCGATGATTTCTTCGCACGTGGCGGCCTCTACGGCAATGCCGGGTACAGTGCTGCTTGTAGCCACCCACATTTGAGCGGCAGCGTCCCATCGAGCATTGACGGTGTATTCGTTCACTGGATCCACCTGATACATGCGATTTCTCGAAGTATGCCAGATGGTTGGACAAAGGCGAACGCCTCGCAATCAGCGTCCAGCGGAACGTTTGGGAAAGTGGCTTTCCTGATTCGATTGGTCGATGGCCAGGCGATGATGTATCGAAGCTGGGACAAACCTAAAACTGCTTCACCAAACCAGCTTGCTTCAGTGTTTCGTTTGCGGTGTGTCTCGACCGCATCCCGTGGGCCTTGACTGTGAACGTCCGTCCGTTCACGGGGCTGTGCCATATCTCGTGGTCGCTCGTGGTCGCCCCTGCCTTGACGAATGCGACGACAGCGCGATTGTAGGAGGATACGGGTCACGGCTCTTTCGTAGTCAGACATGCTTCGACAAGCCAGCTGCTCACGCTTGGAAGAAGTTGTATTGTTCCACGAAACCAGCGGTGGCTTTCGTGATGTGCTTGATTTCCGGGGTCGACGCACAGCCTCGGCCTCATTGAACCATAAATCGCCTGATGGTCGAGAACTGCCCCAAAACTGGCAATAGACAAATTCGTTGAGCATGCGGGCGGGAATCAGCGGCGCATCTTCGCTCCGCCGTCCTGCGCGCAAGGGCAGGGCGGATTGGACCGGCTCCTTCGGGGCAGGGCTTTCGTCGAAATCTGCCCTTGCATCATCTCCGTCTAATGGCCGCTCTGCGCATCCGTTCGCCACCCCAATGTGGCCTCGCTTACCTGAACCAGCGGCATCGCGGTGATTCTATCCGTCATCGGATAGCGAACACTGCCCGGATAGACGACCCACAGGTGCTCGAGACCGAGGTCGTCGATGGCGATGTGCATCGCTTTGGTCGTGCGGGGTGCGTCGGTGCACTTGAACTCGAAACCCCAGCGCCTGCCCCTTCGCAACAGCATGAGGTCCAGCTCCGCCCCGCGCTGCGTGGCGTAGAAATAGGCATCTCGGGAATCGAGGGCAACCAGGGTCTGTTCCAGGGCGAATCCTTCCCAGCTTGCGCCATATCGCGGATGCATCGGCAGTTCTTCGGGTTCCTCGATCCCAAGCAGGAAGTGCAGAACCCCACTGTCGCGGAGATATACCTTCGGCGACTTAACCAGCCGTTTGCCCAGATTCTCGAACCATGGCGGCAATACGCGAATCATGAATGTGCCGGCCAAGAGGTCGCGGTAGCGGTTCACTGCGGTGGGGCTCGCATCCATCGAACGGGCCAGCTCGGATGCGTTCCAGACCTGACCGTGATAATGAGCGAGCATGCGCCAGAATCTCCCGATCGCGGTCGGCGATACGCGAGATCCCAGTGCGGGGATATCGCGCTCCAAGAATGTCTGCGTGAACGCCTGCATCCATCGCGTCCAAGCCGAAGACGAGGAAGCCAGCCAGGCGCGCGGGAAGCCGCCTCGCATCCAAAGCCGGCGTTGGGCACCCACTTCCGCAAGCGAAAAGCCGGCCACATCGACGAACAGCACCCTCCCCGCAAGGGTTTCTGACACGCCCCTGATCAGGTTCCACGAAGCACTCCCCAGCAGGAGAAACACCGCCCTGCGCGAGGGATCGTCGCAGATGGGGCGAAGGATCTCGAACAGGAACGGCATGCGCTGAACCTCGTCGATGACCACGAGTCCTTCGCTGGCGCGCAGCAGGGCATCTGGAGTCTGGGCAAGCGCCTCCCGCACGGCCGGAATCTCTAGATCGAGAAACCTCGTTGATCCTGGCCACGCGGCTGCTACTTGCCTTGCCAGCGTGGTCTTGCCAACCTGCCGCGCTCCCAGCAGAGCGACGACCGGCGCTTCGTGAAGGCCCTCAGAGACTGCAGCGAGCAGACGGGGACGATCCAGAAATTGTTGCATATCCGCTCTTATGCGTTGGATATACAACAATAAAAACCTGCTGCGGGGATGGTGTCAACACAGATCGATTCCCTGATGACGTCAGGCTGTGTCCCTCGGGAGACCGATGGATGAACTGGCTGCCGTCCTCCCGCGGCTCGAAGCTTTGCCGCTGGAGCGATGAACCGTGCTGGACGCAATCAGTCGTCTAACAGCGCAATATAGCGCTGCAACGCCAATCGCCGGTTCCTTGCCGGGACAGCAGCGCCTGCAGTCCGTCATCCACGCGCAGCGGCGGATCCCATGTGTTGGCCGGCGTCGCAGGGTTTGAGAAGCGTGTCAACACATACGAATTGAGATCGATCCGGCGTAAAATCGCATCTTTGCTCAATCCATTGGCGGGCATTTACGTATGGGCGGCAAGACGCTCTACGACAAGATATGGGACGCGCACCGGGTCGGAGAGCGCGCGGACGGCATGAGCCTGATGTACGTGGATCGGCACCTTCTGCACGAGGTCACCTCGCCGCAGGCGTTCGAGGGCCTGCGGCTCGCCGGTCGGACGCCTTGGCGCGTGGGCGCGAATCTGGCGACGCCGGACCACAACGTGCCCACGGTGCGCAGCGAACGGGTGGCGGGGGTCGAGGGTATCGCCGACGAAGTCGCGCGTATCCAGGTGGAGACGCTCGATGCCAACTGCCGCGACTTCGGCATCGAGGAGTTCGGCATCAACGACGCGCGCCAGGGCATAGTCCATGTCATCGGCCCGGAGCAGGGCGCGACGCTGCCGGGCATGACCATCGTCTGCGGCGACTCGCATACCTCTACACACGGCGCCTTCGCCGCCCTGGCGCAGGGTATCGGCACCTCCGAAGTGGAGCACGTATTGGCGACCCAGTGCCTGGCACAGGCCAAGAGCGGCAACATGCGGATCGAGATCGACGGCGAGTTGCCCGACGGCGTGCACGCCAAGGACCTGATACTTGCCGTGATCCGCCGGATCGGCACGGCGGGCGCGACGGGGCACGTGATCGAATTCACCGGCCGCGCGATACGCGAATTGTCCATGGAAGGCCGCATGACCCTGTGCAACATGTCGATCGAGGCGGGCGGGCGCGCGGGCCTTGTGGCCGTCGACGACACGACGCTCGACTATGTGGCGGGCCGTCCCATGGCGCCCTACGCAGACGACTGGAGCGCCGCCGCCACCTATTGGGAGACCCTGCATTCGGATGCGGACGCCCGATTCGATCGGGAAGTGCGCATGGATGCCGCGCAACTGACCCCGCAGGTGAGTTGGGGAACATCGCCGGAACTGGTGGTGAACATCGACGAGGGCGTACCCGACCCGGCGGCCTTCGAGGATCCGATCAAGGCCGAGGTGGCGTCCCGCGCGCTCGATTACATGGGACTCGAACCGGGTACGCCGATGACGCGGATCGCTCTCGACAAGGTCTTCATCGGATCCTGCACCAACGCCCGCATAGAAGATCTCAGGGTCGCGGCGGGCATAGCCGCCGGCCGCAAGGTCCGCGTACCCCAGGCCCTGGTGGTGCCGGGGTCGGGCCTGGTCAAGCGCCAGGCCGAGGAGGAGGGACTTGACAGGGTGTTCATCGAGGCCGGCTTCGAGTGGCGCGAGCCCGGCTGTTCGATGTGCCTGGCGATGAACGCGGACCGCCTCTACCAGGGGGAACGCTGCGCGTCGACATCGAACCGCAATTTCGAGGGCCGACAGGGCCATGGCGGGCGCACGCACTTGGTGAGCCCGGCGACGGCAGCCGCCAGCGCGGTGGCCGGTTATCTCGCCGATCCAAGGGAAATGGCGGCGTAGCCGGAGGTTCGCATGGAGAGTTTCGACATCCACCGGGGATTGGCGGCGCCCATGGACCGGGCCAACGTCGATACGGACCAGATCATCCCGAAACAGTTCCTGAAGTCGATCCGGCGTACCGGCTTCGGAGACAACCTGTTCGACGCGTGGCGCTACCTGGACGAAGGCGATATGGGCAAGACGCAGAACGAGCGGCGGCTGAACCCGGATTTCGTTCTCAATGCGGCCCGCTACCAAGGCGCCAGCATACTCGTCGCGCGTGACAACTTCGGCTGTGGTTCAAGCCGCGAACATGCCGTCTGGGCGCTGATGGAATACGGTTTTCGCTGCGTGATCGCGCCGAGTTTCGCAGACATCTTCGCAACCAACAGCGCCAATAACGGGTTGCTCCTGATCGTGCTCGCCCCCGATGAGATCGAAGCGTTGTTCGAGCGCGTCCAGGCGCCGGGGTGCTCGCTGGAGGTGGACTTGCGCCGACAGCGCGTGACCGCGGATGACGGCGCATGGTGGCGCTTCGACATCGGCGCGGAACGCAAGCAGCGCTTGCTGAGCGGTCTCGACGACATCGGGCTGTCGCTTGAATGCGCGGCGGCGATTCGCGAGTTCGAAGAGCAACACAGGCGGCGCGCGCCGTGGGTGTTCCGGACATGAGCGCGAAGGTGCTGGTGCTGCCCGGGGATGGGATCGGCGCCGAGATCATGCCGCACGCGGTTCGGGTGCTGGAGCATGTGGATGCGGCGATCGACTTCGAATACGCCGAGGTCGGCGGGATAGCGATAGACCGCTGCGGCGACCCGCTTCCGCCCGACGCGCTCGAGGCCGCGCAGCAGGCGGACGCCGTGCTGCTCGGCGCCGTCGGCGGTCCCAAGTGGGACGATCTGCCGATGGATCAGCGTCCGGAGAAAGCCCTGCTCGGCTTGCGATCCGGCTTGGACGTGTTCGCCAATCTGCGTCCGGCGATCCTGTTCGAGCCGTTGGCGCAGGCGTCGTCCCTCAAGCCGGAACTCGTGGCCGGGCTCGACATCCTGATAGTGCGCGAACTGACCGGGGGCATCTATTTCGGCGAGCCGCGCGGCGTCGAGGCGGGGAACGGCGGCAGGCGGGGGTTCAATACGCTGGTCTACGACGAGCGTGAAATAGAACGAATCGCGCACGTGGCGTTCGACCTCGCGCGCAAGCGCCGCGGTCGGCTGACCTCGGTGGACAAGGCCAACATACTGGAAGTGACCCAGCTCTGGCGCGATGTCGTCTGCGAGGTCGCGAACGATTACCCCGACGTGGAGCTGTCGCACATGTATGTCGACAACGCCGGCATGCAACTCGTGCGGGAACCGAAGCAGTTCGATGTCGTGGTCACCGGAAACATGTTCGGCGATATCCTGTCGGACGTGGCCGCCATGCTGACCGGATCGCTCGGGATGTTGCCCTCGGCGTCGCTCAACGCCGGCGATCAGGGCATGTATGAGCCGGTGCACGGGACCGCCCCGGACATCGCGGGACGCAATATCGCGAATCCGCTCGCCACCATCATGTCGGCGGCCATGATGTTGCGCTACAGCCTGAATGCGGGCGCCGCCGCCGACCGTATCGAAGCGGCCGTGGCCGATGTGCTCGACGACGGTCTGCGCACGGCCGACATATTCCCCGCAGGCGGCGGAGAACATCTTCGGCGCGTCGGCACCGACGAGATGGCCGATGCGGTCATCGCCGCATTGACCCCGGACTCCGCCGTTGCGGAAGGGTCGGATTAGCCCTTCGTCCATGGAGAACATCGCGTGGAAAAAGTCAACGTAGCCATCGCCGGCGCCACGGGCGCGGTGGGCGAGGCGATGCGGGAGGTCCTGGAGGAGCGCGGCTTTCCGGTGGATCGGCTGGTGTTGCTCGCGAGCTCCCGGTCCGCGGGCAAGCGTCTTCAGTACGGCGGCAAGTCCCATCGGGTCGAGGTGCTCGATGAGTTCGACTTCGACGACATCCAGATCGGTCTCTTTTCCGCGGGTGGCCCGGTGAGCGGAGAACATGCGCCGCGGGCCGCCGCCGCGGGCGCGGTCGTGATCGACAACACGTCGAAGTTCCGTTACGACGACGACGTGCCGCTGATCGTGCCGGAGGTGAACCCGCATCGCATCGACGGCTATTCGGCGCGAGGCATCATCGCCAATCCCAACTGCTCGACGATTCAGATGGTGGTGGCGCTGAAGCCCATCTACGACGCCGCGGGCATCTCGCGCATCAACGTGGCCACGTACCAGGCGGTATCCGGGGCCGGCGCGCGCGGCGTGTCCGAGCTCGCCGGCCAGACCGCGAACCTGTTGAACGGCAAGGATGCGGAACTCGATGTGCATCCCGTGCAGATCGCGTTCAATGCGATCCCGCAGATCAATGATTTCCAGGACAACGGCTACACCATCGAAGAGATGAAGATGGTCTGGGAAACGAAAAAGATATTCGATGACGAGGACATCCGGGTCAATCCGACCTGCGTTCGGATCCCGGTGTTCTATGGCCACTCCGAAGCGGTGCACATCGAAACCCATGAGCCGATCTCGGCTGAATGGGCGAAGGAACTATTGGCCGCCGCCGAAGGCGTGACGGTGATCGACGAACACGAGGACGCCGGTTATCCCACAGCCTTCGGAGACGCGGCTGGCAACGATTCGGTCTATGTCGGCCGGATTCGAGAGGACATTTCTCACCCGAATGGGCTGGATTTATGGATAGTGTCAGACAACGTGCGCAAGGGCGCCGCGCTCAACAGCGTCCAGATCGCCGAGCACCTGCTGCCGAAGCTGGCCGCATAGCCCGCATGCGTCGCTTCCTCGCGGTCACGGCATCGACTGTGCGGCGGGGGACGATGTTGTGCGTGCTGTGCGTCGCGGCGGGTCAGCCGGCCGCGGCGGAGGAAGCGTCGGCGCAGGCGCCGCCCGACGCCATGCCGGAAGAAGAGCCGGGCGCAGAGATGTACGGACCGACGACGCGGGACGATACGCTCTGGTCGATCGCGAGGGAAGTGCGCGCGCCCGGCGCGACGCTGGCGGAGACGGTGTCGGCGTTGCAACGCATGAATCCGCATGCGTTCGTCGAAGGAAACCCCAACCTGTTGATGAAGGGCGTAATGCTCAGGGTTCCGACAACGACTGCGGTGGTGGTGACTTCGACGGATGCGGAACAGCGGGAACCGGAGTCGGCGGCGTCCGCGGAGGCGCCGCCCGCCCCCGAACAGGAAGAGACTGCCCCCGAACAGGAGCAGATTGTCCGCGGCGAGGAGGTCTCGCCGCTCCCTGTCACCGTCGATGAAGAACGCGATCTTCTCGCGTTGCAGAACGCGGAATTGAGGAAGCGTCTGGAGACCGTCCAGACCGAACTCGAGGTCATCACCGCCAGGGCCGAGGCGCTCGATGGCCAGGTCTCCACGCTGCGCCGTCGCCTCGCCGAGAGCGAGACGCAGGCGGCCGCAGCGCGATCTTCGGAAGATGCTGTGGCGAGCCGCCGCAACGCGATGATGGGAGTCGCCCTCGCCTTGCTTGTTGTAGTGGCGGTGGTGTTCATGTACGTCAGGCGACGAAGGGCAAGTCAGCCGGTCGGCGCTGGGCCGGCGCAGCAGCCCCTTGGACCCAGGCGGATCGGGGTCGGGCGGATGGGCGCCGGGCGGATCGCGCCGGCCGCAACCCCGGACGATTATGACCCGTCCACCAAGCTCAATCTTGCGCGCGCCTTCATCGATATGGGTCGAACGGATCAGGCCCGCGAGGTTCTCGAGGAACTGCTGGCCGAAGGCAGCGACGATGATCGGCGCGAAGCGGAGGAACTCCTCGGAAAGATGGAGTGACGCGAGCGTCTGATCGTGATCGTCGCATTGGGGCTCGAATACGACGGCGGCGCATTCCACGGTTTCCAGGCGCAGCGCGGCGTTGGGACCGTGCAGGAAACCTTGGAGGCCGCGCTTTCGGAGGTCGCCGGAGAGTCGATCCGCGTCACCGCCGCCGGGCGGACCGATGCCGGAGTTCATGCCACGCAACAGGTCGTAAGTTTTTCGACGGATGCGAAGCGTCCTCTCGAAGCCTGGCGGCGGGGCGTCAATTCGCTCATGGACGGGACCGTCGCGGTCACTTGGTCGCGCTTCGCCGGGGATGGATTCAATGCCCGGTTCGATGCCCTCGCGCGCCGCTACATCTACATATTTCACGAGTCGGAGACGCCGCCCGCCCTGTTGCGCGGCAGGGTCGCATGGTCCCGCGCGCATCTGGACGAGAAGGCCATGTCGAAGGCGGCCGAGAGCCTTCTCGGAGAGCAGGATTTCACTTCGTTCCGGGCCGCCGGATGCCAGTCCAATACGCCCTACCGTTGCGTGAGCGCCGCGTCGGTGTACCGCCGCGGGCCCCAGGTCGCTTTGGACATCGCGGCCAATGCCTTTCTTCTGAGGATGGTGCGCAATATCGCGGGTAGCCTGCGTCGCGTCGGCCTGGGCGAGGAAGACGCCGATTACCTCGCGCGACTGATTGAATTGAAGGACCGGACCTGCGCCGCCCCTACCGCCGCCGCCGCCGGGCTGTACCTCGTGAACGTCAGCTACCCGGACTTCGATGTGGCCTATCGCGCTCCGCCAACGCTGGAATTCGTGTAACTTGAAGACGATTTTCCGTGTGGGTCCGTCATGCGCATAAGGGCGAAAATCTGCGGGATTACCTCCGTGCGCGATGCCGCCGTGGCGGCGGGCGCGGGCTGCGACGCGATCGGCCTGAATTTCTATCCGGGCAGTCCGCGGTGTATCGAGGTGCCGGTCGCGCGCGACATCGCAGCCTCGTTGCCGCCGTTCGTGACCCCCGTCGGTATCTTCCTGGACGCCGAGCCCGCCCGGATCGAAACAGTCCTGGGCCAGGTGCCGCTCGGCCTCCTGCAGTTCCACGGCGACGAACCGCCGGCTGCCTGCGAACGATTCGGCGTGCCGTACACCAAAACGATCAGCGTTCGAGAACCTATCGACGTGGCGGCGCTGGAGCAGGCGTACGGCTCAGCCGGGGGATTCCTGCTCGACACCTACGATCCCCTGGAGAGAGGCGGTACCGGGCGGCCGTTCGATTGGTCCCTGTGGCCGGAAACGGCGACCAAGCCGCTGGTGCTCGCGGGCGGCCTCACTCCGGACAACGTGTTCGCCGCGATTCGCGGATTGCGGCCTTATGGGGTCGATGTCAGCAGCGGGGTCGAGGATGGAGAGAAAGGCGTGAAGAATCCCGCCAAGGTGCATGCGTTCATGGACGAGGTGCGGCGTGCCGGGAGCGAATAGGGCGCCTTATCGCCAGCCGGAGAGAGGAGGGCGTTTCGGTCCCTACGGCGGCCGCTTCGTGGCGGAAACGCTGGTGCATGCGCTCGATCAACTGACGACGCTGTACGAGGCGCTCAAGGACGACAGCGCATTCCGGCGCGAACTCGATGGTGACCTCGCGAACTACGTGGGAAGGCCGACGCCCCTCTACCATGCCGCCCGCCTCACCGCCGAGTTGGGGGGTGCGAAGATCTATCTCAAGCGCGAGGATCTCAACCACACGGGCGCGCACAAGATCAACAACACCGTGGGTCAGGCGCTGCTCGCGAAACGCATGGGCAAGCCGCGCATCATCGCGGAGACCGGGGCCGGGCAGCACGGTGTCGCCACCGCCACTGTCGCGGCGCGCATCGGTCTCGAGTGCCGCGTATACATGGGTTCGGAGGACATCTCCCGGCAAAGCGCCAATGTCTATCGCATGAAGATGCTCGGCGCCGAGGTGGTCCCGGTCGAGTCCGGTTCGAAGACGCTGAAGGATGCGATGAACGAAGCCATGCGGGATTGGGTGACCAACGTCGACACGACGCACTACATCATCGGAAGCGTCGCCGGACCGCATCCCTACCCGATGATGGTGCGGGACTTCCAGGCGGTGATCGGCCGGGAGGCGCGGTATCAGTGTCTCGATATCGAGGGCCGGCTGCCTGATACGCTCGTCGCCTGCGTCGGCGGCGGATCGAATGCCATGGGGCTGTTCCATCCATTCGTCGACGATGAAGGCGTGGATATGGTAGGGGTCGAGGCGGCGGGGCTTGGCCTTGCGACGGCCCGGCATGCGGCGCCCCTCAACGCCGGTACGCCCGGTGTGCTGCACGGCCAGCATACCTACCTGATGCAGGACGAGGACGGCCAGATCATGGAGACCCATTCCATTTCGGCCGGCCTCGACTATCCGGGAGTCGGGCCGGAACACTCCTACTGGAAGGACATCGGCCGTGCCCGCTATGCGGCCGTCACCGACGATGAAGCCCTGGAAGCGTTCCGGCTCCTGAACCGGACCGAGGGCATCCTGCCGGCCCTCGAGTCGAGCCACGCGGTGGCGTGGGTCGCGCGGGAAGCGCCGCGGATGTCTGCCGAGGCCATCGTGATCGTGAATCTCTCCGGCCGCGGGGACAAGGACATCAACACTGTCGCCCGGCTCGACGGCATCGAGCTGTGAGTCGACTGGCCGAATTCATGGCCGCCCATCGCGCGGCCGGCAGGAAAGCGTTGACGGCATTCATCACCGCGGGAGACCCGGTGCCGGAGGCAACCGTGCCAGCGCTGCGAGCCCTCGTCCGGGGCGGCGCGGACATCGTCGAGCTTGGCATGCCATTCTCGGACCCCGAGGCCGAAGGACCGTCCATTCAGAGATCATCCGAACGCGCGTTGGCGAACCGCGTGACGCTGTCGGGCGTTCTGGACATGGCCCGCGAGTTCCGCAGGACGGACGACGCGACGCCCGTAGTGCTCATGGGATACCTGAATTCCGTCATGCGCATGGGCTACGAGACATTTGCTTGCCGGGCGCGGGAAGCCGGCGTGGACGGTCTCATTCTCGTGAATCTACCGCCGGAAGAAGCGGGTCCGGCGCAGGCGGCCCTGGCGCGGCAGGACATCGATCTGATCTTTCTCGTCGCGCCCACGACCTCGAGGGAACGTGCCGGGCGCATAGCGGCGCGCGGCAGCGGCTTCATCTACTACGTGTCGCTCAAGGGCGTGACGGGGGCTAACCACCTGGATATCGCCGACGTGGAGAGCAACATATCGGCGTTGCGGGAAGTGTGCCGTCTACCCGTTCAGGTCGGCTTCGGGATCAAGGATGCGGAGTCGGCCCGCGCGGTGGCGCGGATCGCCGATGGGATTGTCGTCGGCAGCGCCCTGGTGGACATCATGGGAGACCGCCGCGCGGCCCCCGACAGCATTCCCGCGGCCCTCGAAGCGCGCGTCGGCGAACTGCGGGACGCCATCGACGCGACATGACGGCGCAGGCGCGGCTTCGGGGTTGGCTCGAACGCATCGGCGCGGAGCATCCGAAAACGGTTGCGCGGGGGATCGGACGCGTGAAGCGGGTGGCGTCGCGGGCCGACCTGAACCCGCCGGCGCCGGTGAACTTCGTGGTGGCGGGCACCAACGGCAAGGGATCGACGGCGGTCTTTCTGGAACAGCTCCTGCGGGCCTCGGGACGCCGCGTGGGCACTACGCTTTCGCCCCATCTCGCCCGTTTCAACGAGCGTATCCGCGTTGATGGCGAGGAGGTTGAAGACGATGAGATCGTCGCAGCTTTCGACGTCGTGGAGCGCGCCCGAGACGACATTGCGCTCACTTACTTCGAGTTCGCGATACTGGCGGCCTTTCACGTATTCCGCGCCCGCGACGTGGATGTTTCGGTGCTTGAAGTGGGACTCGGAGGGCGCCTGGACGCGGTCAACATCGTGGACGGGAACGTCGCGATCATCACGAGCATCGGCCTCGACCACGAGGACTATCTTGGTTCCGGCCTGGAGGCCATCGGCGCGGAGAAGGCCGGGATCATGCGTCCTGGGCGACCGGTGATCTTCGGAGCGCGCGAGGTACCTGACTCCGTTCGCGAACGGTCGTCTGCGCTCGGCGCGCCGCTGGTCGTGAACGGGGTGGACTATGGTCACGCCGCCGATACGCTCGGCTGGAGCTTGGAACTGTGCGACGGACGTCGCATGCGGATCCGGGAATGGCCGAGGGTGGCGGCGGACAATGCCGCCGCCGCGCTGCAGGCTTTCGCGATGTTCGATCCCGATTTCGATCGGGAAGTTGTCGTCGAGGCCTGCCGCCGGGCGACGGTTCCGGGTCGTCTCGAACGCATCGACGTCCGCGGTCGTTGCTGGATCCTGGATGTGGCGCACAATCCGCACGCGGCGCGGTTTCTGCGCGAGAACATCGATGCGCCGGTTGCTTGCGCCATTCTCGGCATGCTGGAAGACAAGGACCATGCCGGCGTCGTCGATGCCGTCTCGGACATCGTGGACCGCTGGGTGCTCACGGACAACACCGCGCCGCGCGGATTGAGCGCCGGGGAACTGGCGGAACGACTGCCTATTCGACACGCGAGCAGGCCCCGGATAGGCGATGCCATCGCGCGCGCGATGTCTACTACCGAGGCAAACGATGTTATCCTCATACTTGGTTCGTTCGATACCGTAGCCCGCGCGCGCCAAGAACTGATCCGTGCAAGTTAGCGCCAAGCACAACGCAAAATCAGTCGCCGCTTCGCGTGGGCCGCATTTCCACCGCCTGAGCCTTCGGTCCATCGACTTCCTGCGAGCGCGGCAGTGAACGGCACTGGATTCGGCCGATGCTGAACGTCCGGACTCGATACCGGGTGACCGGCACCATCTTCCTCCTCGCCCTGGCGGCGATCGTCTTTCCCATGCTTTTCGACGGCGATGGCCTCGAACCTCTGGAACTGCCGCCGCTGCAGGAAACGGAGATCGACTTGAGCCCTGTCGAAGCCGTGCGCGGCGAGCCGGTTCCCGACTTCGCCGCGACTATCGCCGCCCGTGATGAACTGCTGGCGGAGACGGACGCCGAAGGTTACAGCCTTGAGACCGGCGTCAGGATCGGCGAACCGGTGCTTGCCGGCGAGGGCGAGCCGCTCGAGGCGCCGGCGGATGCGTGGGCCGTCCAGGTCGGCAGTTTCGCCGAGCATGATCGCGCCATCGCGTTGCGTGACCGGCTGCGCTCCGACGGTTACGACGCCCTGGCTTCGAACATGAAGACGTCGATGGAAACTCCGGATAAGCTGACACGCGTCGCCGTTGGACCAATGATCGCCCGGGAAGATGCCGATCGCCTGAGGGTGGAACTGTCCGACCGCTACGGCTTCGACAGCATGGTGGTTCGGTTCGGCTATTGATGCGGGTGTTTTTCGCCAACGATGAAGGTGCCCGTCGGAGCACGCGACCTTGACACTCCCAGCCGCCGATATCGTTATCCTTTCGTTGATCGCGCTGTCGGCGGTGATCGGGTTGTTCCGGGGACTCGTCAAGGAACTGGTTTCCCTCGTCGTCTGGGCTTGCGCGATTGTCGGCGCAATGGTGTTCGCATCGCCCCTCGCGGAGTACCTGACGGCTATCGATGCGAGTCGACCGATCCGCGTCGCCGTCGCGTTTGCCGTTGTCTTCTTCGGCGTGCTGATCGCGGGCGGCCTGCTGCAGTGGTCGCTGGCCAAGTTGATTCAATCCACCGGCCTGGGCGGAATCGATCGATTTCTCGGTTTTGTATTCGGTGCATTGCGGGGCGGCCTCGTGGTAATCGGCGCGCTCATGGTGACGCGGCCCTTCCCGGAGCTGAGCGTTTGGTGGGAGGATTCGTTGCTGCGGCCGGAGTTGATGGTTTTCGCAGACGATATCCTCGAACTGTATTGGGCGACGGAGGCGGAATTGGCGGTTCCCGATACCGGCGACGCCCCCCTGATCGAAACCTGACTGGATAGATCCATGTGTGGCGTTGTCGGAATTGTTGCCAGGAATCAGGCGAACCAGCCGCTGTACGACGCATTGACCGCGTTGCAGCATCGGGGCCAGGACGCGGCGGGCATGGTTACCTGCGACGACACGCGGGTTCAGTTGCGCAAGGCGAACGGCCTCGTAAGGGACGTTTTCGAGCAACGCCACATGCAGCGCCTGGTCGGGAACCTGGGAATAGGGCACGTCCGCTATCCGACTGCGGGAACGTCGAGTTCGGCCGAAGCGCAGCCCATGTACGTCAACTCGCCCTACGGCATCGCGCTCGCGCACAACGGCAATCTCACCAACGCCGCGGAACTGGAGCGGGAGGTTTTCCACGCCGATCGACGTCACGTCAACACCGATTCGGATTCGGAGATTCTGCTTAACGTCTTCGCCCACGAGCTGGAGCAGACCGGCGCCCGGACGCCGGATGCGGACCACGTATTCGCTGCCGTCGAAGGCGTGCATCGGCGCTGCCGGGGGGCCTACGCAGTGGTGGCCATGATCATCGGCGGCGGCATCGTGGGCTTTCGCGATTGCTACGGCATCAGGCCCTTGGTCTTCGGACGGCGCGAAACGGACTCCGGCACCGAATACATCATCGCCTCGGAAAGCGTCGTGCTCGACACCCTTTCGTTCGAGCTGATCCGGGACGTCAGGCCGGGCGAGGCCGTTTATATCGACGTTGACGGCAACCTTCACACGAAGCGCTGCGGTCCCGAGCGCGCCTACTCCCCGTGCATCTTCGAACACGTCTACTTCGCGCGCCCCGACTCGATCATGGATGAAGTTTCGGTGTACAAGGCGCGCCTGCGGATGGGGGAGACGCTAGCCGATCGCATCGTCGATCACTACTCGCAGCGCGATCACGATATCGACGTGGTGATTCCCGTCCCGGACACGGCGCGCACGGCGGCTTTGCCGCTGGCGCATCGACTGGACGTCAAGTTTCGCGAGGGCCTGGTCAAGAATCCCTACGTGGGCAGGACCTTCATCATGCCCGGACAGAGCCAGCGACGGCAGTCTGTGCGGCAAAAGCACAATGCCATCGAACTGGAGTTCAAGGACAAGAACGTATTGCTGGTGGACGATTCCATCGTCAGGGGAACCACCACCACGCAGATCATCCAGCTTGCCCGGGAGGCCGGCGCGAGAAAGGTGTATTTCGCTTGCGCGGCGCCCCCGGTTCGCTACCCGAATGTCTACGGCATCGACATGCCGGCGGCGCACGAGTTCGTGGCGTACAACCGCACGGAAGAGGAAGTCGGGCGAATCATCGGCGCCGACTGGCTGATCTACCAGACGATCGGCGATCTCGTTGCCTCCGCGCACGAGGGCAATCCCGGGCTCGGCGCCTTCGACTGCTCGGTATTCGACGGCCACTACGTGACCGGTGACATCGACGACGCGTATCTCGATCGGCTGTCGCTAGACCGGAACGACGCGAGCAAGCTGCGCCGGGAGACCGAACTCGTTGGAGATCAGATCGCGCTGCACAACCATGACCTTTAGTGTCGCCAGCCGGTTGCGTGGGGCTTGAGGGTGCGGCAAACGCCGTGTATCGGTATCTGTTCGACAACCTATGGCGACCTGATCTGCCGCGGTTGCAAGCGTTTCGCCCATGAAGTCACCGGCTGGAACGGTTATGCCGATGCGCAGCGCGAGGCTGTCTGGCAGCGCCTGCGGGAACTGCGCGACGCTGCCGTCGCCGAGTTCGTGCGCATCGAGAACGAGGCGGTCCTGTTGGAAGCCGCCGCGCGCTTGAGGATCGCCCCGATGCCCGGCTGGTCCGGTCTGAGCGCCGCCTACGAGATCCTGCGCCGGTCCCGGGACACGCCGGACCTGGCATCCCTCGGACTCACCCGTTCGCGTTTCGCCGCCGGCATCGAGGCGCAGGAACTGTTCGGCGCCATCGACCGCGAGTTCTACGCCCGGGCCACCGCCGCCTACGAACGCAACTTTCGTATTCTCGCGCAATGACCGATACGGACATCGCTCCCGTTCGCGCGTTTCTGGCTTGCGACACTCCAGACGCGTGGGTGGACGCCGCGCTGGAATCGCTCGACACGCTACTGATCGACCACGCCAACTGCGAGAAGAAAGCGGCGGGCACCGCGCTCAACATGTTGTTCCGCTACGTCGACCGGCCGCGGTTGCTTACCGCCCTGTCGAAGCTCGCACGGGAGGAACTGCGGCACTTCGAGCAGGTGCTCAAGGTGATGCAGTCCCGCGGCGTGACCTATCGCCACCTTTCGCCGTCACGCTACGCGGGCGGGTTGTTCTCCCACGTCCGCCAGCGCGAACCGAGACGCGTCGTCGACAGCCTGATCGTTGGCGCCATCATCGAGGCGCGCTCGTGCGAGCGCTTCCATCGGCTTTCGCAGCGGATCGACGGCGAGTTGGGACGTTTCTACGCGGATCTGCTGGCTTCGGAAGCGCGCCACTTCCAGATCTACCTGAGCCTCGCCCGCCATTGCGCGGGATCATCCCCGGTCGATGAACGCGTACGGGAACTGCTCGAGGCGGAGAGGGCATTGATCCTGGCGCCGGACAAGGATCTGAGGTTCCACGGCGGCCCGCCGGGGCCGACTTCGGGCTAGAGCGGGAAGCAGGCGAGTTCGGGCGCCTTGTCGAAACGGATGAACCAGCCGCATCGGTCCCAGTCGCCCAACACGTAGCGCGTCCCCAGCGTGTCTCCGAGGGGCACGTCGTGCATCCCGGGTCGATGCGTATGGCCGTGAATGAGCGTCGTGCAACCCGTCCGGCGCATCAATGCGCCGACTTCGTGGGGTGTCACGTCCATGATGTTCTCGGGTTTGTTCGCGTTGGCCCGCCGGCTTTCCTGCCGCATCTGCCGCGCCAGTTCGCGGCGCTCCTCGAGGCTCTTGCCGAGGATGTCCTTTTGCCACGCTTCGGAACGAAACAACCGGCGGGCGAGCTGGTAGGCGGTGTCCTCGGTGCAGAGCGCATCGCCGTGGGTCAGGAGCACCCGGTGACCGTCGATATCGGCGATGTGCGGGTCGTCGATGAGTTCGCCGCCGACGTCCCGGGCGAACCGCTGGCCGAACAGAAAGTCGCGGTTTCCGTGCATGATCCGCAAAGGGCAGAGACGTGCCGCTCGGGACAGGGCATCGCGGATGGCCTGTGCGGTCTCGGAGTCGTCGTCGTCTCCGAGCCAGACTTCCACGAGATCACCAAGTATGTAGAGGGCATCGGCCGACGGCGCCTCGCGCTCGACGAGGTCATTCAGGCCCTGGAGCACATGCGGCCTGTCGGCGTCTATGTGCAGGTCCGATACGAACAGCGCCGTCATGTCGCTTCGGCGGATTCGAGCGCGTTCTCCAGCATCGACACCCGCGTCATGGGGCCGACGCCGCCCGGCACCGGTGTGATCCATGCGGCGCGTTCGCGCGCCGCCTCGAAGTCGACGTCGCCGTAGAGCTTGTTGTTCTCGCGCGTGATGCCGACATCGATGACGATTGCGCCGGGCTTGATCCAGTCGCCGCGAATGAGGCCCCGCTGACCGGTAGCGGATATGATGATGTCCGCGGATGCCACGTGGCTCGCCGTGTCCCTGCTGAACTTGTGCGCCGAAGTGACCGTGCAGCCGGCGAGGAGCAATTCGAGGACCATCGGTCTGCCGACATGGTTGGATGCGCCGACGATGGTCGCGTCGAGCCCGCGCAACTCGCGCCCGGTGTGCTCGAGCAGCGTCATGATGCCCTTGGGCGTGCAGGATCGCAGCGTCGGCCTGCGCAGCGCCAGGCAACCGATGTTGTAGGGGTGCACCCCGTCGACATCCTTCGAGGGCGCGATGCGTTCGAGGATTCGGGAGGCATCGAACTGCGGCGGCAGGGGCAACTGCACCAGGATCCCGTCGATGCTGTCGTCGGCGTTGAGTTCGTCGATCATCGCCGACAGCTCCGATGGCTGGGTATTGGCCGACAGGTGGCGTATGTCGTGCTTGAAACCCACCTCGCGGCAATCCCGCTGCTTCAGCCGGACATAGATTTCCGAGGGCGGATCGTCTCCGACCAGCAGTACGGCGACGCCGGGCGGTCGCAGATCCCGTTCGCGCCGCTCCGCCACGGCCGCGGCGATCCGTGCCCGAATGGACGCTGCGATCGCGTTGCCGTCGAGAATTCGGCCGGTCATGATATCCGTCCTGCCATGGCTGGAACGTGCCGTTTGCCTCACTTCAAGAGTTTGACATGCTTCAAGTTTGACCGTCCATACGGCGGCGGGCACCATCTTCCATGGGATCGGAGACGTTTGTTCCACGCAATGATGTTCGGATGACGCTTGGGATTGCAGGAATTCTCCCGTTTCGCGCGTCATGCGCCAGCGCGGCCATGATCCTTGCGGCCATGGTAGTGGCGATGGCCGCATGCAGTTCAACTCCCGTGTCCAGGACCGGCGATCTGGATTCCCGTTTTGCATGGCCGTGTGACCGTCTCATTGTGGAATGGACCGTCGACGCCGGGCGCCTGCAGCGGATGGTGGGCGAAACGCCGAGGGTGCGGCAGATCGACGGTGCCGGCCGGCTGCAGCTTCGTGTCATGCATTGCGAGCCCCCGTCGCTTGCCATGCGGGATTCCAAGGCACTGGTGTTTGTCTACGTTCTCGCTCCGGTGTCAGGTGACGAGGCTGCGGTGGGGATTACCCGCATCGACTCCGACGGGTGGTTTTCGTTGCTGGGAGCCGTCGCGAGCGAGGATTCACAGGCGCTGTTCGAGGATTTTCAACTGGACGTGACGGGGGCGGCCCTGGATTTCGTGATTGACGAGGCAAGCGACGATATCTCTGTTTCAGCGAGATTGACGTTCGACAACGGCCATGTGTCGATAGACGCGAATACCATCGGCGACCCATCGGCGCACGCCGCCTCGACTGCCTTTCTTGGCAGCGGGGACGGGTTTGACTTCGCGTATTTCGGTGGAGAAGCGTCACTGCGGTACCCGGTGTCCGCCGCCGTGAGAGTCGTCGGCGAAACGCCGCTGGCGCCCTTCGATTTGCCAGCGGCACCGGCACAGATCACGTTTGACCGGGGTCTCGTTTCCGATCGGGTATATTGGCGCGTACCCAGGCTCCCGGAAACAGGTGCCCGAAATCCACTGCTTTTCACTCCTCAATCAGAGTAGGCGACAACAGGGTGATCCGTCTGCGTAACAGCGAGGAGCATCTCGGTCGAGGGGCGGCAGCCGCCGAAACGCAATACGTTCGAGTGTTGCGGTTCCTCGGCGCGCGTCTGGCAAACGAGCAGGACGCGCAGGATTTGGCTCAGGAGGCTTACCTGCGGCTGCTGCGCGCGTCGGATTCCCGGTTGATTCACGACCCGGTTGCGTACCTGTTGCGGATTGCCCGCAATCTCCTGCACGAGTGGTATACGTCGACGCCGCCGTCTCGTGTGCCCCTGGAGGAGGTCGAACTCGCTGACGAGGGCATGTCGGTAGAGGACTGGACCGAGATCTCACAGCAGATGAAGCGGCTGGAGGACGTGTTGCGGCATCTGTCGCCCAAGTGCCGCGCGGCGATTCTCATGCATCGGCGCGACGGCATGACCTACGATGAGATCGCCAGGACACTTGGCATCTCATCGTCAATGGTCAAGAAGCATCTATCGCAAGGTTTGGCGCGATGCCGGTCGAGGCTGCGCCGATTTAATGAGCACTGAGAAGCACCGAGAGATGAACGAAGGAAAAGCGTCAAGGCGTGGCGACGTCATCGCCGAGGAAGCGGCTGACTGGCTTGTCGCCCTCGCCGATGCCGACGCGCAGACCAGAAAGGCGTTTGCGGCCTGGTTGCGCGAATCGCCCGAGCACGTCAGGGAGTTTCTCTCTGTCTCGGCCATCTGGGGCATGCTGCCGGAGCTTTCTTCGCAACCCTCGATCGAAGAACTCGTTCGCGCGGCGGCAACGGAGCCTAACGTCGTGGCGCTGCCGGACAGGGGCCAGCCTGAATCGGGAACAACCCCGGGACGGACCCGTTTCCGCGCCCGCTGGATGGGACGCGCCGCCGGGCTTCTTGTAGCCGTGGCTATTGTTGCTGGTGCGTTCCTCGCGATCTCGCCTCCCGCCGAAGATCCAGATCTCCATGCAACCGTGACGGGCGAACAGTCGTCCGTACCGTTGCCGGACGGGTCGCTGGTTACGCTCAACACCCGGTCAATGATGCGCGTTGCCTATTCGGACGAATATCGCGACGTCCATCTTGGCGATGGCGAAGCGCTGTTCGATGTCGTTCGGGACACCTGGCGACCGTTCCGCGTCATCACCGAACATGCGGTCATCGAAGCCGTAGGCACGCAATTCAATGTGCGCAAGGGTATCGGTGAGGTCACGGTTACAGTGGTCGAGGGCATGGTCGACGTATTGCCCAAGCTTGGTGGAGCTACGGCTGAAGTGCTCGTGGACGGCCAGCCGAACGCAAGGCACTCATCGCAACCGGTCCGGCTCGAGGTTGGCCAGCAGGCGGAGGTGAAATCAGGCGGTAGCAAGCCGGTTGTTGCCGATGCCTCTGTCGAGAAGGCGACGGCTTGGCGGCAGCACCGGCTGGTGTTCGAGTCCTTGCCGCTGAAGGACGTGATCGAAGAGTTCAATCGTTACAACGATCCACCGACGGTGATCGCGGACAAGGAACTGGAATCGCTGCCGATCAGCGGGGTCTTCCGTTCCATCGATCGTAATTCGTTCCTGGAGTTCCTTTCCCAGATGCAACTCGCCGAGCATTCAACGCGCGCCGACGGCACCGTCGTCCTGAGAGGGATGTCGGGCGACAAGCCGAATCAGTAGACTCGCATGGAACAAACGGCTCCGGGAGCGCCAGCGACCGGGGGTACTTGGGTCAGTAGTTCAGCAAAGGTGCCCGATTCCGGGGGTATTCCCCTCTTATCTCCCAAGGGAATCCCCCTTTTGCCCAATGGAGACTGTAACCCATGAGTTTCAATCATCGCGCCATGCCCCTGCTTGCCATTTGCGCTTCGCTGGTGGCACTGCAAACTGCCGCGCAAGGCCCCGCCGACAGCATTGACATTGAGAGTCAGGCGTTTGCCCGACGCCTTGCGGGAATTCTCGGATCAGACGAAGCTGCAACTCGCCTACGTCGCCACGCTGGCGAAAGACAAGCAGTCGCCGGGAACACGAGGCGAAACCCTGCCGGATGCGGCACTGGCCGACATTCTCGAGGGTACTGAACTTGCGTACCAGTACGTCAACGCCAGGACGGTAGCCATCGGGGCTCGGCGGGCCGAAGCCGGAGAGCAGGATTCTGCGCCGGGAGGCCGCGCGTCGGCGTCCGAGCCGGTCCTGTTGGCGCAGTCCGAGGAGACGGAACAGGACGAGCCGGGTAGCGACAGCGACGCTTCGAGCGACGGCGCCGAAGTGTCGGATGCCCGGGATGTCGAGCAAATCATCGTCACCGGCACGCGTCTGGCGCGTACGCCCAGCCAGATCGCGGCCAACCTTGTGACTTTGGATGCGGGCATGCTTGAGGCCACGGGCGAAACCAGTCTCGACAAGGCGTTGCGTACGCTGCCTCAAAATCAACTCGGCGCGAGTTCGACGGCGACTTATGCAAGGCTTGGGGGTCAGCACTTCAACGGCGCGACCAATTTGAGCGGCGCATCGGCGATCAACCTGAGAGGTCTGGGGAGTGGGGCGACCCTGGTGCTGGTGGACGGAAAGAGGATTGGCTCCTCGGGCCTCACCGGTGGGGTAACGGATATCTCCGGTATCCCGACCGCCTCCATCGAACGGGTGGAAATCATGCTGGACGGCGCATCCGCCATCTACGGCTCCGATGCGGTGGGCGGCGTGGTGAATATCATTACCCGCAAGGACTACGAGGGCGCGGAGCTGGAGGTGATGCATTCGGTGCCGGGCCGGGGCGGATTCGACGAAAGCGCGCTGACGCTGTCCGGTTCATGGTTGTGGGGTGAAACCCGGTGGCGAGGCAACGTGCAGGCCAGTAGCCACAGCCACTTGTATGGCCGGGACCGCCCCGGCAAATACGATACGAACACCTTTTGCGACAAGGGTTGCTACTACCGCAACATCTACGAGTACCAGGGAACACTCTACCGGCCAAGTCAGCTTCCACATGGCATAACCACCAGTTCCCCCGGGGTAGCCCATATCTATTTGACGGAACTGCAACCCGATGGCTCGCTGGCAATCAAGGTGCGAGATTTGGCTGACAATTGGATCGGGCAGGAGTCAACGGTGGACGGTGCATCGCTCTTGCCGGAGCAGGACCGGATCAGCGTGATGCTGGGCTTCGATCATGATTTAGGCGCCGCGCGCCTGTCGGCGCAAGCCTACTATATGGATCGCACCACAACGACGGATCAGGGCGACGCAGACTTTATCCAGTGGCTTTGGCCAGCGGCCGACGGTGACCGAGCGTTCATGGGTTGGTCGGTGCCGGGGATCGATAGGGACTCCATCGCAACACAGGAAGTATTGCGCTTGAACTTCGATCTGACCGGTTCCGTGTTTGGCATGGAGTGGGCGTTTGGCGTCGGCACTACCAATGATCGAAGTGACAATCGGCACACGGGTAACTTGTATGTAACCTACGATCCTGAAATACCGCCCCACCTGGCGGACCAGTATCGGGCCTGGGAATTGGCATCCGTCCGGCCTGACTATGTTGAGTTCGTGGGAATAGATCTCTTCAGGGAAATGTGGGGCCAGGAGCTGTCAAGCGGTTGGACGAATACCACCGACTGGGCCGAAGCGACGCTGTCAGGTTCCTGGCTGAGCTTGCCGGGAGGCGATGCGCAGTTCGTGGTGGGCGCTGCCTGGCGCTCGACGGGGTTGCAGACCGACAACAAGCAGAATTCCTATGGTCACAACAGCAACAATGGCAGTTATTGGACCGAGGAGCCAGGTTTGGGGATCCGATTCGGCATTTGGGACAAGAAATTCGTAAATGACAACATCGGGCTCTTTTCCGAGTTCGCGGCGCCTGTTCTGGAATCGCTGGATCTGTCCGCGGCGGTAAGGTGGGATGACTACGACAATTATGATTCCGACACCACTTGGTCGATTGGCGCGGTCTGGCGCCCGATCGGCTCGGTCAGGCTGCATTCGAACGTTTCGACCTCGTACATCATCCCAACCGCCCGGGACGGGTTGGAAGATCCCAATTATTTCTGGATTGGGCAGGATTGGCGTTGCAATTACTTGAAACCAGAGTGGGATGAACTGGAGCCGGGGGGCGTTTGTCTCGGCGACCCGACCAGACGGCAGAATCCCGACGGCTCGTTGGCGACCACGCCTGGAGAGTCGTTCATCTACTTCTCTCACCTTGTATTCGGAGGGAACCCGAATCTGGTGCCCGAAGAAGGGGAGAGCATTTCGGTGGGTGTCGAACTGACGCCTGAGGCCATACCGGGACTGTCGATAGACCTGACCTGGAGATCGGTGGACTACACGAACAAGATTGTCGGGGCAAGCAATCGCGGTGACGTTCCTCACTATGTTGGCGTGGACCCGGCCGAAGCGTATGCCTTCATTTTCCCTGATCCGAGTGGCAACGGCGCATACTACGCGGATCGCAGATCGGTCAACGCCGCCGCATGGACCAACGAAGGGCTGGACCTTCAAGTCCGCTACGATCGGTCAACGGATTGGGGTATTGGGGTAGCTGGAGCATCGACGCGCTGACAACCCAGACAGACTCGTTCTACAAGGACATCGGAGATGGCAGTGAGGCATACGATTATGTCGGCGATGTCGAAGCCTTTCGCCGTATCTGGGCTTTGGTGCCCGAATACCGCAGTACGCTGAGTGTCGGGTTCGAATCCGCCGATCAGCGTTGGTCGGCCTGGCTGGGCGCTGTTTACACATCTGTGGTGAGTACAACCTATGAGGAATGGTTCCTCCCCGGGGAGAAACTCAAGGTGACTCACGATGAACCGCTGTACGTGAATCTGAGCGGTCAATATCAACTCGGCGAGCGGTTCGGCCTTTTGTCCAATTCGGTGCTAAGCCTGCGGATTACCAACCTGTTTGATGATCTTGCGGAGCACAGCAGCATCAAGGCCGCTTCCGGCGAAATGTTTAGCGATGGTGTAGTTAACGCCAAGTTCGATGATCCTCGGGGCCGTACCTTTACCCTGGGTTTGAAGATGCAGCTTTAGGAGCCCTCAACCCCGGGAGCGCGAGGGGGATACCCCTCGCAAGAAAGAGCCCTCAGCCGGGGAGCGCGAGGGGGATACCCCTCGCAGGATAAAGGGAGCTTCCCCGGCCGGTGACGCGTAAGGAAGTGCCGGCGCCCCCCGTCGGGGGAGGCGTACTTCCATGGAAGCCTTCAGCCAGCACAGTTTCCTGGCGCCACGAAATCCGTCTCCCCCTTCGGGCGCGCCGTGGTGCGCCCGGGGGGAAGGGGGGTTGAGCGCAGCTGTCGAGCGTATGAGGCCGGGGCTGATGGCCCGACATCCGAGCTGGATATTCCCGCCGGGACAGCCGATGTGCCCCTCAAGGCGCTGGCCGAACAAACCGAATTCCTGACGTTGTTTCAGTCCAATGATGTGGAACAGGTCCGGACCCCGGGATAAAGGGTCCGTTCACCGTAGAGGAGGCGCTCGCGCAAATCCTCGCTGACAGCCCCGTTCTATTGTTTTTCGATTTGATAAAATGAAACGTGATCGTCGTGCGACACGGCAACGCACCGGCGTCGATCAGACCAGGGAGTCATTAATGGAGAGCGAAACCATGCAAGGCAATCAGTCATTTTTCAGACGAGCGACGACATTACTGGCCGCGGCGGTGGCCGTGCTGGCGCCGGCAACAGGCGCGGCGGAAGCACAAGCGGCAGATGAGGAAGTCATCGAAGAAATTGTCGTCACGGGTATCCGTGGCAGCCTCCAGCAGTCGCTGGAAAGAAAGCGAAATGCAGACCACTTTGTCGACGCGATCACTGCGGAAGACATTGGCGCGTTTCCTGACCAGAACCTGGCCGAATCCCTGCAACGGGTGAGCGGCGTCGCCATCGACCGCAAGTCGGGCGAGGGAGCGTTTGTCAGCGTTCGTGGACTCGGCCCACAGTTTGTGATGACGACAATCCATGGGCGTGTTTCAGCGTCCAACGTCGCCCCGGGAGACTTCGACGGCGTGGGCAACAGCAACCCCAAGTCACGCGCGGTCGGCTTCCACGCATTCCAGTCCGGGCTGGTGCAGGCGGTGGAGGTCCACAAGTCGCCGCGGGCGGACCACGTTGAAGGTGGTCTGGGTGGATTCGTCGACGTTCAGCCACGCAGACCCCTTGAACTGGGCGAGCGGCACGCCGCCTTCTCTTTCGACTCCACGCTAAATGAGCTGGCGGACGACACAGCGCCCGGTGTATTTGCGATGTACAGCGACGTGTTGACCGATAACCTGGGTTTCATGGTGTCAGCACAGTGGGACAATCGAGTCTTTCGGACAGACCAGCTGCGGGGATGGTCGCATGTTTTCAGAACAGTCAACGTCGACGGCGTGCAAGTAGGCAGCGGCTATTACCCGCAGCAGCTCAATGCGGAATTGCATACCACGGACCGCGATCGCCTGAACGTCTCCTCGTCCCTGCAATGGCAACCGTCGGATGAGCTCGATATCACCTTCGATGTGCTGTATGCCAACAACAAGACGAATGAGGCTGACTACTGGCGGGACTATCGCATCCGCCAGGGGAATGGAAGGATCACAGAAGCAGAGTTCATACAGGACAATGGCGAGACCATATTCACCAAGATCTCTACCACGGCGGGTTTATTCCTTTCGAACCAGATAGAGGAGGTCGAGGCGGAAAACGTGAATCTCGGTGTCAATGTGAAATTCCAGGCCACGGATAACCTTGCCGTCAACGTCGATGCGTCGGTCTCTGACACGGAAGCGCCCATTTTCCTTGAGGGTGCGCTGATGCGACACACCACCACGCAGATGACCTGGGAGAAGTACGGTTCGGGCAGATTACCGTCGATGACCTCGACCGACCCGATAACCGACCCCGCCTGGTATCACGTCGTTTGGTCGTCCAGGGCAGGCCACCTGGTCGATGATCGGAATTCTCAATTCAGGGTAGATGTGACTTACGAGCATGACGGTGCTTGGCTCCAGACAGTCCAGGTGGGTGCCAGAACGTACCGGCAGGATCGCCGTGACAGGTCTCGATATATGGGTACCGCCACTTGGCGGGGGGATCCGATAACAGCGCACGGCGGTGGCGTCGCGCACCCGGCGGAGGGAGACTTCCTCTCCGGACTCGGCATGGATTTCCCGGCGAATACTCCTGCCCCAAACCGTGACTTTCTGATAAATGAGCTTGCAAACGTCTCGCATGAGCAACTTTTTGGTTGGCAGGGGCATACGGCGGAGTCCCAGGCCAACTTTCCGGACTTTAGCCTGCCCTTTAACGAAGACCTCAATCACGACGACGATGGCAACGCGATTTACGCCATGGTGACGTTTGCCGGTGAACTCGGCGATACGCCGTATACCGGCAACATCGGCGTGCGCCATGTGGACAACAGCACCGGGTCGATAGGGGAAATCTCGAGACCCATCCATATCGATTATAGCGACCCAACGGCGCCTAATATCATTACTTCCGCTCCTGAGTTTCTCGAAATCGCCCATGATTACACGGAGATATTGCCCTCCCTGAATCTACGATTCGATCCCACAGACGAAATCGTCGTGCGAGTTGCGGCAGCAAAAGTGATGACTCGCCCAAGGTTTCTCGACCTGAGTCCGCGACAAACCGTTCAGGCGAGGAACCGGACCACGCGTGGCGGCAACGGTACGCTGGACCCGACCACCGCGGTGCAGTTCGACCTGGCGGTGGAATGGTATTTTGACGACTACTCGATTGCCTCCGTTGGTCTTTTTGCCAAGAACATCGAAGGGTTCGTTCAGCAGGAACAAACTCCAACCCCATGGCCCGGTATCATTGATCCTGAGACCAACCAACCGCTTGTGTTGATTGCCTTCAGACCGCTGAACACCGGGAATTCGGACCTGACGGGTATTGAACTGGCGTTCCAGCGCACGTTTACGGATCTGCTGCCGGCACCGTGGGATGGGCTCGGCATAGTCACCAACTATACGCGCATCAATTCCGGGTCGGACTTCGAGAACGAGCTAACGGGTGCGGCCTACGGTATTCCGGGATTGTCCGAAGATACGATCAACTTCACCCTGTTCTACGAGAAGGGTCCGTGGAGTGGTCGCGTGTCCTACAACTATCGGGATGATTTCCTGGATGCCATTGCCGACGGCCAGGGGCACCCCAGGTTCGTCGACGCGTACGACCAATGGGATGCGTCCTTCGGTTATGCAGTGAACGACAACGTCTCGGTGATGCTGGAAGGCATCAACCTGACGGACGAGAACGTGTACTACTACAACGCGCTGGGGACCAGCACGATGGAGCATATCGTGGGGGCGACCCACGCCGGCCGTCGATTCCAAGCCGGTGTGCGCTGGAGACTGTAGCGCGCAGCCCGGCCGATGGCAGCCCCTGGTGATTCGCGTCTCTCTCCCATAACCGCGACATCGCCAGGGGCCGGTCTTTTTTCTTTCGACCTCTCGCACGGCTCGATCTTTCGGACAGGGACTATCGATCAGGATCACCGGCTCGCCTGAGTTTCAGGTGCAATGCTCCACATAAGGCTAGTGGCCACGCTGTTGTTGCTGTCATCGGTTTGTCTTGCCGAGAAACCGCAATACCAGCACGGGATTTCACTCCTGCACGACCTGAAATATCGCGCGGATTTCACGCATTTCGCGTATTCGAATCCGTCCGCGCCCAAGGGCGGGCGCCTGACGCTGTCGACGACGTTCCCGATCCGAAACTTCTCTGGATCCTGGGGTATGGGCGTAGGCTCTGCCCCGGGTCTGCACAGAACCAACGACAGGTTGTTCGTGAGGTCGGCGGATGAACTGTCAGCGGTGTATGGCCTGCTTGCGGACGGTATAGCGCTTTCGGCGGATCGAAAGTCGCTGTTCATCAGATTGAACCCGGCCGCGCGCTGGCACGACGGCGTTCCGATCACCACCCGTGACGTGCATTTTTCCTACCATGCTCTGGCGTCGTTCGCCACATCCTCGATTTTCAGCAGGGCTTATCTGGATTCCTGGATCGAGTCGTTCGAGGTCCTGAACAGAAGAGAACTGGTGATTCGCCATCGTGACGTGTTCACCCATTCGAATCTGTTGGCGATGACCACGTTTCCGGTCAAACCGGCGCATTACTATGCGGACCGCGGTGACCCATATGAAATCTCGCTCGAGGTGCCACTTGGCAACGGGCCCTATCGGGTTACCGGTCATGATCGAGACCATGTCCAGTACGAGCGCGTCAAGGACTACTGGGCTCGTGATCTTCCGGTAAACCGCGGTCGCCACAACTTCGACAGGATCCGTTACGACGTGTACCGGGACGCCACGGTGGCGCGGGAGGCGTTCCGCAAGGGCTTGTTCGACCTTTACGTGGAAAGAGATGTTCGCTACTGGCATGCGGCAAACGACATTCCCGCGCTGCAGTCAGGTCGTCTCCTGAGGGATACGCGTCGGGTCGCCAGGATCATCGGGCAGCAGTGGTCGCTGGTATTCAATACCGCACGCGAGACGTTGAATGACCCCAGAGTCAGGGAAGCGTTGACCCTGGCCTACGACTTCGAGTGGCAGAATCGTGTGCTTCAGCATGGTTCCCAGCGCAGGGCACTGAGCTACTTTGCAGGCTCGACACTTGCGGCGACGGGCTTGCCCGGCGAGGAGGAGGTGGCGCTGCTGGCGCCGTTTCGCGACCGGATCCCTGAACGCGTTTTCAGGGAACCCTATGCATTGCCCGTATCGCCCGGGCACGGCCTGAACCGCGCTGTGCTGGACCGGTCACGTCAGTTGTTGGCGGACGCGGGCTGGGTGATCGTCGATGGTCGGCTGCAGGACAAGCAGGGCCAGCCTTTTACGCTGGAGATCGCAACGCAGCATGTCTGGGCGAAACGGCTACTGCTTGCCTATATCCGATCGCTTGGTGTTCTGGGCATTGATGCGCGTTTGCGGCTGCTCGAAACCGTCCAGGCGGTCAGGGTGAGGCAACAACGCCAGTTCGACATGTTTCTGAATGACGTTTCCTTTGTGAACCCGCCGATGGCGTCGTTGCACTACTATTTCAGTTCCGAATATGCCGAGCCGGGAGCGGGCGCCAATCTTGCGGGTATTCGTGATCCGGTGGTCGATTTCCTGATCGAGCGTGCCCGGCGTACACCGGATATGGAAACCGCATCGATTGCCTGCCGGGCACTGGACCGTATCCTCTTGTGGGGGTTCTACCGCATTCCCCTCAACATGCCGGATGGGGAACGTTTCCTGTATTGGGACAAGTTCGGCCGCCCCAATGACTCTGCCGCCATGTACGAATATCTGACTGATGGCCTGGCCCGCGTCATCGACACCTGGTGGTTCGATGATGTCAAGGTCGGACCACCCGCGGGCCTGCGCCACTGAGTTCATTGCTTGCCGATGTTCTCGCCCGTTAGTTTTGGTGAATCACAATGAAAGCCGGGGCGACCTGGGCCGCCCCGGATAGATTGTTCGTTCCGCCTAAACGACGGAACCTAAGCCGCCCGCCCCTAAAACTGAGCGCGAATGCCCGCCTGCAGGCGTCGTCCGCTGTTGCTGATGAAGGAGAGGTGCTGTTTCGTCGAGGTTTGGCCGATGATGTTGTAGTAGTCGACGCTCTCGTCCGTGAGGTTGATGCCCTCAACCAGAAACGAGATGTCCTCGGTAATGTTGAAGCTGAACCCGGCATCGAGTTGCCAGTAATCGTTCGTGTACCGCGGGTGGAGGGCTGGCACATCCGTCAGGAAGCCTTCGCGTTTGTTCCATGCGAGCCGCGTGCTGATCCTGTCCTTCTCGTAGAAGAGCACCATGTTGGTGGTGTTCTCGGACAGGCCCGGCACGGTGAACGTGGCGGTCCTCAGCGTGTTGCTCAAGTCAGCGTCGGTGGTGACCCAGGTGTGGTTGTACTGTACGCCCAAACCGTCGAACGGCGCGGGCAGGTTCGTGAAGAGGTACTGTGCTGCGACCTCGAATCCCCCGATGAACACATCGTCGCTGTTAGCCGGTCCCTGGAACAACACCGTAACGTTCGAGCCGTTCTCACAACACACCGTCCCACCGGTGGCCGGGTCGATCCAGTCCCTCAGCTCCGAAACATTGATGATGAACCCATCCACTTCCTTGCCGAAGGCATGCACGGCGAAGATCGCATCGTCCATCGGGTACCACTCGAGCCCGATGTCCAGCTGCTCGGCGATGTACGGTTTGAGCTTCGGGTCGCCCTCTTCGACAACCATCGGATTATTGTCCTTCTCGCCGCCGGGATTCAGCTGCGTGAACGAAGGCTGCGTCATCGTTTTGCCCCAGGAGAAACGACCGACAAGGTCGTCGGTTATATCGAACTTCAGATTCAGCGACGGCAAGAGCTCGGCGAGCCGGTTGCCGTGCTCCTGAAACTCGGAGGGCCCGAGCTCGAACTCCCATATACCCACCGTATCGTTCAAGAAGATCCGGTTAACGGGCTGCACGTTGCCGGTCGAGGCGCGGTCGATCGAGATCCAGCGGACGCCGACGTTGCCGGACCAGGGTATGTCCCCGATGCTGCCGGCCACATCCATCATGAAGTAGACGGACAGGGTTTCCTCCCAGAAGTCGAAGTCCTCATCGTGCGAGCGTGACGCCCTTGCCGCGACCGAAGGCGGAAGCTCGTCCGCACGGCCGAAGCGATATATATCCCTGACCGAGTCGGCAATCGGCATCAAGAAGGTTTTGGGCGACTCGATGCCGCCAATGCCGGAGTGGAGGTCGTCGACCGGTAAGACAGTGTATTCGATATCGACCATGCCCAGGCCCTCGCTGCCGATAGGGCCAAAGTGGCGGGCGCGGGGACCGACCACCCACTCACAACAGCGGCGCCAGTCACGCACTCGGTCGCGGAAGCCGATACCGGCATGGAACGCCAGACCATCGTCCAGGTGATACGTGGCGTCGAAGCGGTACGCGGTCTCATTGTCTCGACAACTGAGCCTGGAGTATGCGCATGTCACTGTTGGTAGCTGGCCTTGTGCTGTTCACGGCGGTCCACCTGATACCGAGTGCCCCGCGAGTGCGCGTTGCACTGGTGGAGAGGTTGGGAGAGAAGCCCTATCGCGGCGTGTTCAGTGTGGTCGCGCTGCTCTCTCTGGCGGTCGTTGTGTGGGGCTATTCGCGCTCTCCCCTGGAAGGGGTCTACGTGCCCCCGGCCTGGGGCCATCAAGTCTCGATGATCCTCGTGCCGATCGCGCTGGTGCTGTTCGCTGCGGCCAACATGCCCACCCACATGCGCGTCCTAGTTCGGCATCCGATGTTGCTCGGGCTGCTGCTGTGGGCCTTCGCCCACCTGCTCGCGAACGGTGAATTACGCTCCGTCGTACTGTTCGGCGGTTTCGCATCGTTCGCGGTGGTTGAGATCGTCAGCGCCGTGGCGCGAGGGAAGGTCCCGCCGACGGAGCCGGTGCCTCGTATCACCATGGACATCGCTGCTGTCATCGGTGGCTTGATCGTCGCCGGGATCCTGGCGGGTCTTCACGGCGTGCTCTTCGGCGTGCCGGTGATGTGATGTCGTCCGACCGGCCCCTCACATTTCGTATCCTATGGGTACCGTGTCGGCGGTCGGACCAACGAGCGGCGGTGGCAAGGACAGCCGCCGGCGCGACGTCGAACGCGCAAAGGCGACTGGCAATGAACTGGAGGCTGAGATGACCGAGCATTGGACGAGATTGCCGGTCCGCAAGGGCGGGCATATGTCAGCCCGGATGCGCGTTGAACAGAGTCCGGGCCTCTCGCGGCTGCTTGACGAGCGTCTGGCGACGTTGAAGGACCCCGTCCGGGGAATCACCACCGACGGAGCTGTGCGCGACGGACTGTTCCCGTTGGCGTCGACCGGGGTCTCGACGAAGCCGATCACCGAGGCGGCCCAGACGTTTCTGCAGGCGCTTGGCGCGGAGCAACGCGCGCGAACCGTCCATTCGATCGATGCCGACGAGTGGCGCACCTGGAACAACATCCATCCCAACTGCTGGCGCCATGGGATGATGCTGGAGGATCTGCCTGACGCGACCCGCAAGCTGGCGCTGGACCTGGTCGCTGCATCACTCTCCGCCCGGGGATTCCAGCAGGCGCGCGACATCATGCGTCTGAACGGCCTACTTGCGGTCGTCTCCGGGAGCCCCGACGAGTTCGGCGAGTGGCCGTACTTTCTTTCCATCTTCGGTGAGCCCTCCAACACCGAGCCTTGGGGTTGGCAACTCGACGGACATCACCTGAACCTCAACTGCATGGTGATTGGCGATCGGCTGGTGATGACCCCGACGTTCATGGGATCCGAGCCTTGCGACGGGTCCGATACGCTGCTGCCGGGTACCAGTGTCTTTGTCACCGAAGAGCGCGCCGGACTCGATCTCATTCGTTCGTTGAACGGCGCACAGCGATCGAGAGCGGTCACGCGCCCGTCCATTCACCCGGACGACCTGCCGCAGGAACTCAAGCACCCCTTCGATGGCCGCATGGTGGGCGGGACCGGCCACGACAATGTGGTGGTTCCGTACGAAGGTGTTGTGGCCCGCGATTTGAGCGATGCGCAGCGACGGTTGCTGCTATCGCTGGTCGGTACGTACGTTGGCTGGACCCGGGACCAACACGCCGACATCAGAATGGGGGAGGTGAACGCGCACCTCGACGAGACCTGGTTCTCCTGGATGGGAACGACGACCGACGACGGACCCTTCTACTACCGGGTACACAGCCCCGTGGTCCTGATCGAGTTCGACCATCACCCGGGTGTGGTATTCGACAATCCCGTGCCGTCCCGGAACCACATCCACACGATCGTGCGCACACCCAACGGTGGCGACTACGGGGTCGACCTGCTGCGCCAGCACCACGAGCGTTATGACCACTCCCGCGGTACCCACGAATCCCGCCGCCACTGACACTGTTTCGACCCGTTTTCTGGAGCTTCGCGAGGTTTGACCGCCCCTATGGCCGCCAGTATGATGCGCGCGCTCAGCAGGGCAACGCTCAAGCGAATGGCGGGGTATGGCGCAGTCTGGCAGCGCGCCTGCTTTGGGAGCAGGAAGTCGGGAGTTCGAATCTCCCTACCCCGACCACGAACGCCGGCTCTCCCTGCAGAACGTGTGTCATGAGAAGTGGGTCATGAGAAGCGGCGACGCCGATTGCGCCCGTAGCTCAACTGGATAGAGCATCGGCCTTCTAAGCCGAGGGTTGCAGGTTCGAGCCCTGCCGGGCGTGCCAGTTTCGTGGCCGACTCGGCTGCATGCATGGAAGTCAGGACAGGCGCAGCGGCAGGAAGCCGCATCGATGGTGGACGTAGCTCAGCTGGTAGAGCTCCGGATTGTGGATCCGGCGGTCGTGGGTTCAAACCCCATCGTCCACCCCATATCGGGTTATGATTGCCAAGTCGGCCAGCCAATCCCTCGATATGCTCGATAGTCCAGAACTCGATAGTCCAGAAGTGGCACGCCCGCGCGGCGTTGTCGTCCTGATTCCCACCGTCGTGCTTCCCGTCGCAATTCTGTTGGCCTCCGCAGCCCTGGCTGAATCAAGACTCATTGACGAATCCGGCGTGTCCGCCGATGCCCGCAAGCTGTCGGTGGGCGTGTCCGCCGAAGAGGGGGGCTGGGGAACACCCCTCGATGGGATACTCATATTCGGGTGCCGCGGAGGGTTATTCGTGCAGGTGGAACTGATTTCGAGGGGCTTGGGGTGGCAAACCGGTGCGCGCACGAGCGTGACCTTGCTGATCGATGACCAGCCCGAAACCGAGCTCAAGTGGCTCCGGAGAGATGATGTCGCGTTTTCGTTCGACGGAGATCAGTGGCTGGATCGTTTGCGGAGTGCAAGGCAGCTTACCGCGAAGCTGGTGGACGGCAAGACGTGGAATTTTGACCTGAAAGCGGCCCGGCAAGATCTGCGGAGGTTCGAAAGGCGCTGCGGGGATTGGGGCACGCAGTCCGAGAAGGCCGAGGGCGACATGAGTCCTGAACTGGTGCTTGCGCGTACTTTGGCGCGCCCCTCCAATGCCGACCTGCCTCGAGTCATGCATGGCCGGAATCAGTTTTCCTTCCGGGTACTGCTGACCGGAGCGGCCTCCATGACCTCGTTTTGCAAAAGCCTTGGTGAAAGTGAAGGAGAAGGTGAAGAGGAAGGATTGCTGTATGCGGCTTCCATTGGCGATATGGAAGGGGTGCATCGGGAGGTCACCGCGCGAGAAACGAGTGGCGCTCGTTCCGACGACGAGAAGTGGCGGACGCAAGTCAAGTTGGCGCAGGCGGCAGCCGCGTGTAGGGGCCATGTGGAGATCGTGCGGTTTTTCGGCGCGGCGAAGGCGGATCCGCTGGGCCTGCTCGGCGCGGTTCACGAAGGGCATACCGAGGTTGTAGACGCACTGCTTGCCGCCGGCACGGACGCGAACTACGATTTGAGAGGGGTTTCGCTGCTGCAGATCGCCGCGTTGCGGAGTCACGCCGAGGTTGTTCGCGCACTGCTCGCAGCGGGGGCGGACGCAAGTGCGGAGTACAAGGGAGAAACAGCGTTGAATATGGCGGTCCGCCGGAGCGATCTGGTCCTTACCGGGGCTTCTCATCTGGATCCGGGTCACGGTGCCGGCGGAGGCCTGACAGCTCTGGCTGAGATCATCGAGATGCTGCGTGCGGCGATGGCAGGCGGGGATTGACTAACCGGCCTGCGCGACAGGTCCCTGATCCGATGGCACAAGCAGACTTGCAGGTTTCTCTCGAAAGCACTGAAGGCCTGAAGCGGCGCATAAAGTTGTCGCTGCCCGCCCGATCGTTCGAGGATCGGGTCGCGGACAGAACGCGGGTCGTAGCGCGGGAAGCTCGGGTCAACGGTTTCCGCCCCGGCAAGATGCCGGTGAAGG
>CAZFGB010000244.1:0-13984 GCA_964518405.1 uncultured Pseudomonadales bacterium
TACATCAACCGCCGCGTCGCCCGGCTGCTCGACAAGCTGCGCGTCGAGCGCTTCACCAAGTCCCGCGCCCGGCGCTCGAACGACAACGCCCTGGTCGAGGGCAAGAACGCCAACGTGGTGCGCAAGTGGCTCGGCCACGACCATATCCCGCGGCGCTTCGCCGACGACGTCAACCGCTTCGCCCACGCCACCCTGTCGCCGTTCCTCAACTTCCACCGGCCCTGCCTGTTCGCCACCGAGCACCGCGACCGCGACGGCAGGATCCGGCGCAAGTATCTGGCCCGCGACGTCATGACGCCCTACGCCTCGCCAGATGCGCCGACCCCTCGACAGCGCTCCGCTCGCACAGTAACTCAAGTGCAAACGTTATCTTGGTGACGGAACACTAATATCGAATCCGTACCCCCGCCTCGACAGTGCGCCCCGGTTCGGGCGCAAGGTCCTTCACCACCGACGTGTGCTTGCGCTGCTCGTCATCGGTGAGGTTCCTGCCCTGCAGGTACAGGCTGACCGACATGTCGCCCATCACCACGTCCCAGCCCACATAGGCGCGCAGGTCATTGTAGCCATCCGTTTCGAACTCAAGATCGGCCGCTTCCTCCTGGCTGAAGACCCGCATGTAGTCCAGGTGGACGGAAATCGGTCCCCCGGTGTACGCCATGCCGACACCCACGCGGGCCGGCGGGATGCGCGGCAGGTTGTCGTTGCCCGGCACGTCGACCTTCGCCGAGACGGTGTCGAACAGTCCCCTGAGTTCAAGCTGTCCGCCGTCCCAGGCGGCAACCTCGACCGATGCCTCCAGGTCCAGCCCCGCGAACGTCGCATCCGACTGGTTGAACTGCCGCACGGCAAGTCCTTCCATGTACTCGCCCGTCGCCGCCTGGAAGATGAAATCGGAAAACGACGTGCGATATACGGTCCCCAGCACCGTCCAGCCGTCTCCGCGCCGGGTCAATGTCCCGGACAGATTGAGCGCTTTCTCCTCGCCGAGGCCCGCATCGCCGATCTCGAAACTTCGGGTGGCGAAATGGGGGCCGTTGGAATAGAGCTCTTCTCCCACCGGCGCACGGGTGGAGTAGTCCGCGAGCAAGGTGCCCGTCCAATCTCCTTCAAGCGGGATCACCATGCCGAGGGAGGCGCTGATGCCGCCGAAACTCTTGCTGGCCCCTTCGGCGGGATCGTGTTCGACGCTGTCGAAGCGAATGCCCGACTCGAGTTGAAAGCCTGAAAAAGACCGCTCTCCCACCCAGAAGACACCGAACGTCCTGGTGTCTACCGGCGGGGTGAACGCCTCTTCCCCGACCACGGAGAAGCGCCGGTCGCCCATCTGTGCGCCAGCCACGCCTTCCCATCCCGCCACGACGTGGTGGGACATCTCTCCCCGCGCCTCCCAGGCATCGTTCTCGAACGCCGAACCGATCTCCCCGGAGGGTTCCACTTCGTTGTGGGCGTAGCGATTGACGCCGAACCGAAGGTTCAGGCTGGCAAAGCCCGGCAGCGGGTTCGCGACGGCCGCCTCGAAGTCCACCCGCGTCTGGTCCAGGTCGGCGATGGGCGTGCCCTCCTCCTCCTCGTGGCCTTCTTCTTCCTCTTCCTCCGCGTGATCCTCTTCTTCGCCTACTTCGTGTTCTTCTTCGCCGTCCTCGTGGTGGCCGTGTTCCTCGTGGCCGTGCCCCGGTATCCCGTACTCGGCGGTAATCCTGCTCACGGAGACCCCGACAATGAACTCACCGTTGTCGACCAGGGAGAATCCTGCAGACCCGCCCCGCACCTCGAAGCCGCTGCCGGGCAGCACGCCGAAGAACTCCTCCTCTTCCTCTTCGTGGCCTTCCTCTTCTTCTTCCTCCTCTTCCTCGTCGTGGTGCTCTTCTTCCTCCTCTTTCTCTTCTCTCGCGAGTTCCCGCGCGGATGCGGCGAAACCCGGAATCTCGAAGTCGCCCGCGCGGCGCGAGAAACCGTCAAGATGCCAGCCGAACATCCCGATGCCTCCGTCCATGCGGAACGAGCCGTTCGTTCCGTCACCGTTATCCCCTCGCTTGAGGTCGAACCTGCCGCCCACTCTATCCAGGGCGTTGTGCGGTATCCGCCCGGTATGCACGTCGACGACGCCGCCGATCGCACCGGAGCCGTACAGCAGCGTGCCGGACCCCTTGAGTATTTCGATCTGGTTCGCGATGAACGGGTCGACGGTCACGGCGTGGTCGCCGCTGGTGACGGAGACATCCAGCGTATCGATGCGATCCTCCATGATCCGCACCCGCGCTCCGTCCAGCCCATGGATGACCGGCCGGCCGACAGCAGCGCCGAAGGAGCTGTTGTGGATTCCCGCTTCGTTGCCGACGGTGGCACCGATGCTGTCCGCCGCCTTGCGGTCGAGTTCCTCCCCTGACATCACGTCGGTGGCCTGCGCAAGTCCCTCTCCCGACAGCGGATGACCCAGAACGATGATCTCCTCAATGGTTTCCGACTGTTCCTCCCCGGCGGCGGCCTCTTCAGCAAATGCGACTGGCCCCAGCCACGGCACGATGGCCAGCAAAAAAAACGGATTGCGGTTCATATCCCATCTCCAAACAAACGAACAGGCGCGAGACGTTCGAGAACAGTCGCGCGGTCTTGCCCTACTGGCGGTCAGGAGATGGGAGGGTCGCGGGAGCGGCTGACCTCGAACTGACGGGAAACAAGGAGGGTCGAGAACAGCGGCACGCTGTCGGCCGGGCGCCATTCGGATGGCACGCCGTCAACGCCTTCAACGTCGAGGCCCTGTCCCGGATCGGAGAATCCGCAGACGATGCAGGCCTCGTCCTCGAGTTCGTCCAGATGTAGGTGCGCGTCGGCGGCCGACTGGCCGAGACACAGTGCCATGGCCGCAAGCAAAGCCAGACGTTGCAGAATGCGATGACGGTTCAAGAGCGGACTCGACACGGCGCCAATACTAACAGGTGACGGGACGTTCCCGAAGCTGCGGCACCGGAGGCCAGCGCCCACAGTACGCGCCGACGGGCGCGTGTCGGCACGCCGGGAACTGCTCGACAAGGAGCGTCACCTGTCGGGCTCCGCCACGCGCCTGTCATCCTTGTCCTCAAGCCACTCGTACATCACGGGAAGCAAAACGAGCGTCAGCAAGGTCGATGTCACCAGCCCGCCAATCACGACCCCCGCCAACGGCCGCTGGGTCTCCGCGCCGACTCCCGAGGACAGAAGCATCGGCACAAGGCCCAGGATCGCGACGCTCGCGGTCATCAGAACCGGCCGCAAGCGGAGTTCCGCACCCCGCCGAACCGCCTCCTGCACGCTTGCACCCTGCACCCGAAGCTGGTTGACGAAGCTCACCAACACGATACCGTTGAGCATCGCCACCCCGAACACCGCAATCAGGCCGATCGCCGACGGCACGGACACGTGCTGGCCTCCGACGAACAGCGCAGCGACGCCCCCGATCGCCGCGAACGGCACGTTCGCAATGATCAATGCCGCGTATCGGGCGGAGCCGAAAGCCGTGTACAGGAGCACGAAGAGCAGGAACACCGTCAACGGGACGATCAATGCCAGCCGCTCAAGCGCCCGTTGCTGGTTCTCGAACGCGCCACCCCATTCGATGGAATACCCCGGCGGCAGATCCACCTTCGAGGAGATAGACGCATCGGCCTCCTTCACGAACCCGTCCACGTCGCGCCCGCGCACATCCATCTGGATCACCGCATAGCGGCTCAACTGCTCCCGTCGCACGAACGAGTGTCCCTCTGCCACGTCCACGTCTGCCACCGCCGCGAGCGGAACGATGGCGCCGTCCGACGCCCTGAGCGGGATTCGCCGGATCGCCTCGACAGACGCCTTCGACGCGTCGTTCAACCGCACCGTGATGTCGAAACGACGCACACCGTCCAGGAGAGACGTTACGGGCTCGTTCCCGATGCCCGTACGCACTACCTCAAGAACCTCCTCCGCATTCATGCCGTACCGGGCCAGCCGGTCGCGACGCACCTCGATGCGTATCTGCGGTTTACCGAGATTGGCTTCCAGCGACAGGTCCGCAACGCCCTCGACACCAGCGACAACGTCCTTGATTTCCGCACTCAGCCGGCTTAGCTCGGCAAGGTCCTCGCCGTAGATCTTGACCGCAAGCGTAGCGCGAACGCCGGAGATCAGTTCCTCGACACGCATCTGGATCGGCTGCGTGAACGCCACGACGGTCGTGGGCGCCACCCGCTCGATCTCCTCGCGCATCGCCTCCGCGAGGCTCCCGTAGTCGTGTTCCGAGGGCCACTCCTCGCGGGGCCGAAGGTCGGTGTATATCTCCATGTAGTTCACGTCCACGGTCTCGCCCCTCTCCGCGCGGCCGATCATGGCCACCGTCGATTCGACCTCCGGAAAGCGGCCGAGCGCGTTCTCGATCTCGATCGACACCGCGATCGACTGGTCGAGCGAGGCCGACGGAATGCCGGTGACGCGCCACATGATGTCTCCCTCCTGCAGCGTCGGCATGAACTCCCTGCCCAGGATCGGGAACAGTGCGATTGCTCCGACCAGAAGGGCCAGCGCTCCGCCCACAACCGTCTTCCGGTTGGCCAGCGCCCAGCCAAGCAGGGGCAGGTACGCCGCTTTCGCCATGCGGAGCAGCCAGGTGTCCTTCTCCTCCTTCGGCCTGACGAAGGCCGCCGATAGCACCGGGATCAGCGTCAGCGCGAGCAGGAGCGAACCCGCCATCGCGAAGACGATGTTCAGCGCCATCGGCTTGAAGAGCTTCCCTTCGAGCCCTTCCAGCGTGAACAGCGGAATGAACACGACGACGATGATCCCGATTGCGAACGCGACTGGATTCGCGACCTCCCGGCCCGCGTCGAGCACGGCACCCGCCCGATCCACCTGACCGCCGGCCGAACGCCGATGCGCCATCGTACGGAAGGCGTTCTCCACCATCACCACGGCGCCGTCCACCATCATGCCGATGCCGACCGCGAGGCCGGCCAGCGACATCAGGTTCGCCGACATGCCCACCTGCCCCATGCAGATGAACGCGATCAGCATCGCCATCGGCAGTGCGGTGATCACGACTGCTGCGCAACGAAAATCGCCCAGGAACAGGAAAAGCACGAGGGCCACCAGCAGGGAACCCTCAAGCAGCGCTCGAATGGCCGTCCAGGTCGCCTCGTCGACCAGTCGAGTCCGGTCGTAGACCGGACGGACCACAACGCCCTCCGGGAGCGCGTTCCTCACGGCGGCGACCTTGTCCTGTACTGCGTGGACGACGCCGGCCGCGTTCTCGCCGGTTCGCGACAGCGCCATCCCCAAAACCACTTCCCGGCCGTCGCGCGTGACGGCGCCGAATCGCGCCGCGCCGCCGACCCGAACGTCAGCCACGTCGCTGAGAAACACAGGCGTCCCATCCAGCACCTTCAGCACGATGTCGCCGAGGTCGTCTTCGTTTCGCAGAAGACCCATGCCACGCACGAGATACTGCTCCGAGCCCAAATCCACGAACTGCCCGCCGACCTGCCGATTATTGGCTGCCACCGCCTCGACTACGTCCGAGAAGCTGAGGTCGTACGCAATCAGGCGCATCGGATCGACAACCACCTGTAGTTGCTGCACGTGGCCGCCCCACGACATGACGTCATCCACGCCTGCGGCAGTCCTCATTATTGGCCTCACCGTCCAGTCCTGGAGCGTCCGAAGCTCCATGTCTGTCACGGCGTCGGGCAGCGCCTCGTCCGCATGCTCGACCGTGTACCAGAACACCTGTCCCAGCCCCGACGAATTCGGCCCCATCTCCGGTGTCCCGTAACCCTCGGGCAGCCGCTCTCCCACCTCCTGCAGCCGCTCCATCACGAGGCGCCGGGCGAAGTAGATGTCGACGTCGTCCTCGAAATACACAGCGACGTACGACAGCCCGAACAGACTCACGGACCGAATCTGGGTCACGCCCGGCAACCCCGCCAGTCCGGACTCGACGGGGAATGTCAGCAGTTGCTCCACATCCTCGGCGGCGAGCCCCGGGGATTCCGTATAGACGCTGACCTGGACCGGCGTCACATCGGGAAACGCGTCGATCGGCACCGTCTGCACGGCCCGCCAACCCAGGAACGCGACGCCCCCGGAGGCGATGAGCACCAGCAACCGGTACCGCAGCGACAGTTCGACCAGTCGGCCGAGCACGCTCTATCCGCTCCGTCCGGCCCGATAGGCTCCGCCTCGCCCGTTAGTGGGCATGCCCGCTTCCGAGCGACGACTTGAGGAGCAGAGACTTGAGGTGGAAGACCCCGGCCGTAGCCACCATGTCTCCCGGTTCGAGCCCCGCCGCGACAACGACCCAGTCACCCACGTCGCCACTGCTGGTGATCCGAACCGGGTGAAACTCGTCGCCTTCCAGCCTGAAAACGCTTTCGCTGCCTTCAACCAGGGTGACGGCAGCGCGCCGTACGGCGAGGATGGGCTCGGTCACGCCGGTCTCGAGTTCGACCTCCACGAACTGCCCCGGATGAAGCCTGTCGCCGACGTTGTCCACCTCGATCCGCAAAGCCCTGGTGCGCGTGGCCTCGTCCAGCCTGTGGTGGCGATGCACCACCCGGCCCTCGAACCGCCCGCCATCGCCCGCCACGATATGCGCCGGGTCGCCCCGCTCCGCATCCGGCAGGTCCGCCGCACGTGCCTCGACCCACACGCTCGACTCGTCGACGATCTCCACCAGCACGCGCCCCGGCTCAACCAGCTCGCCGACCACGAAATCGTCGCTGAACACTGTTCCCGCGCGCGGTGCCGGCAGGTCGAACCGGCCGGAAAGTGCGCGCAGGTCGTCCGACTTCGACAGCGCGTCCGCCTGGCTCTCCGTCAAGCCGTATGCGAGAACTCTCGCCATCGCCTTGCGTTGTGCCGTCTCAGCCTCCGCGTACCGCCGCCCTGAAACCGCATCGCGCCCGAGCTCACGCACCAGCCGCCACTCGTACGCCGCCAGCATGAGTTCGCCTGCCGCCTCGGCCATCACGACGCTCGAAAGGGTCGCCAGCGGCTCTCCCGCTTCAACGTCATCACCGAGGCGGACGTGCCGCTCCTCGACGATGGAGGGAATCCTGGGAGTGACGCGCGCCGAACGGTAGCCGTTCACTACCACCTCCGCCGGAAGCACGACCGTCGTGCGCAGCTTCCGCAGTTCGGCGGGCTCGGTCTCGACTCCTGCATCGATCCGCTCATGGCGCGTCAGCGTCACGAAACTCTCGCCCTCGTCGGCGTGCTCCGCGCCTGCATCGCCACTCGCGGTTGTACACACTCCGGCGAGCGCGACGGCCAAGGCGATCGCCCGGGTCATTCTGACCGTACCGGCACTCACTTCAAACTCCTCCTTCGTTGGCCTGCATCCCGAGCCAATCGTCCAGACCTCCCGATGCCACCAGCCACTCGAACCAGGCGTTCCACGCGGCCTGGCGCAGGTCGAGCGCGGACGAACTCAGTTCCATCGCCGCGTCCAGGTGCACGAGGTAATCCGCGGGCTCCAGTTCTCCGGCCTCCCACGACCTTCTCGCCAGTGACTCCCGTTCACCCAGCGAACCCGCCCCGTCACGCAGCCACTCCTCCCAGGCACGCCTGGCGATCCGGTAACGTTCGGCGCTGGACTCGAACCTGACCCGGGCACGTCGGACCACATCGTCGCCCGCGCGCGTCGCCGCCGTAGCGTCCGCCGTCGCTGCCGGCACCGCGTGAAGACCGCGGTCGAGCACGGCAATCGGCACCGACACGCCGATCTCGGCAAGTCCTGCGCCCGCTTCCCGGCCAACGCCCAGACTGACGGTCGGGTCCGGCCGGCGGTCGCGCCTCGCCACGTCAACCTCCGCCGCCGCCACCTGGGCCCTGAGCAAGGCAGCACGCACGACCGGCAGCGCCGACACGCTGTCCAACCCCACCGGGCCCAGCGCCGGGAGATCGAAGTCCAGCGCAGGCCATCGCTGCTCGTCACCCGCGAACGTCACGCTGCGAACACCCTCCGCCGCCACCGACTGTTCCGCTTTCGCCGCGGCCAAACGCATGCGTGTTTCGGCGAGAGCCAGCGTGGCCAGATTCGCCTCCATCCGGCTGATGTCGCCGGCGTCGCGCCGTCGCTCCGCGAGCGCCTCGAAGTCCGCCATTGTGCTTTCGTGCGTCGCCATGAGTCCGACCCGGGCCGATGCGGTTCGCCAGCGCGCCAGCGCGTCGAGCAACTCCGCGGCAACCTCCGTTCGTACGCCGTCGAGTTCCGCGCGCGCGACCAGCCGTTTCGCCTCAGCGACGGTCATCCGGGCCCGACGCTTGCCGTGGAGGTCCAGCGTCTTGGTCATGCCGAACACCACGCGACGCTCGCTGTCGGCTTCGGCGCCATCGAAAGCGCCGACCTCCTCGGTCTGGAACGAAACTTCGGGATTGTCGTACGACCGCGCGGCCCCCATTTGGCGTTCCGTATCCCCCCGCAGCGCCGCCTCCGCGGCGAGCACCGTCCCATTGGCCGCCACGGCGTCCCGGACGAACCCCGCGAGAGGGGAGCGATCCTCCCCCATTGCGGTCGTTGACAGTGCGAGGGACAGCATTGCCGTCCCCATGGCGGCCACCGCACCGGCCGGTCTTTCCGGCGATGCTTCGACGCAACGGGCCAAAACGTCCCCCGTCACCCTCCGATCTTCAGTGATGCGCCCCTCCCGCATGAACCGCCATCGACTCGACGAAGTAGAGCGCGTACGCGAGAGAGACCCCCACGAACAGCGCCAGCAGGAGCTTGCCGCGGTCGTGGCGGTGGAAGTGCACCTCCGGCAATAGATCGCTGAGCGCGATGCACAGGAATGCGCCCACCGCGAAGGCGAGCGCGTACCCGACTCCCGATCCTCCGACACCTGCACCGAGCATCCCGGCGCCGAAGTAGCTCACCGTCGCGGCCACGGGACAGATCAGCGCATAGCAGACGTTGGCCGCGAGCCTGGCGCCGCGTCCACTGCCATTGTGCTTCATCATTCCCGTGATCGAAAACGCGTCCAGCGGCTTGTGCAGCAGGATGGCCAGGCATACGCCGAGCCCGGGCAGCATTCCATCTTCCACGAGACCAATGCGCACGCTTGCCCCAAGGGCGACCCCTTCAGTCGCAGCATGAAGGCCCAGACCCAGTGCGATGCCCGCCAGCCCGCCTCCGCTGGTCCGGTCGTGCCCGTGCATGTCCGCTTCCGGGCTGAAATCGTGCTGGTGGAACGGGAATGCCCGCAACAGAACGATCATGGCAACCAGGCCGAGCACCACCCACAGCATCGCCGTCTCCACCGCTTCGGGCCCTTGAATCCGCTCAAGGCTGTGGGGCAGGAGGTGGAAAAGGGCAACACCCGCGAGGAAGCCGGCCACAAAGCTCATCACCACCTGCGTTCGCATGTGGGTCATCGCGCCGTACTCGGACAGGCGCCCACCAATTATCGACGCCACGAACACCGCGATGGAATAGGCGGCCAGCAGCACCGGCGGGGAGGCACTCATGGGCGTTGCGGCCCCGTGCCTAGAAAAACAACATTAGCAGTACGATGCTGGCCACACCGCCCACCATGAAGCCGATCGCGCTGAGCACTCCTGAAGCGGTCGCCAGATCGGCGAGGCGAAACGTCTGGTCCTCAACCGTGAAGAGAACCTCGGAACGATCGATCTCCCCGTCTACGAACCGCTTGAGACCCGTCTCCGCACCGTGCGCTTCCTTGATCGCCACCAGTGCCACCAGGATCATTGTCGACGCCGACGCGAGGACCCCCACGCCGAACATCAACAGCGTCAGAAGCGCGAACCAGTGGTATGCCGGATCCTCTGCGCCTCCCGACGCACTCATGATGCCGATGATCAGCGCTGCTCCACCCGCGTTTCCAAGCAGCAGAAGACGGGTCGACTCGGTGATCAGCCGAAACATCACGCCGCGGCGCTGCGCGACCACTTTGTACAGCTCTCGCAGCCACTCCTCGCCAGTCTCTTCGACCGAGAAATCGTCCATTCGCTTCATGGGCCGTCCCGGGGCGCGAAGTCAGTCAGGCGAACATAGGTGGAACCGGCGTTCGAGCCCGATCCGAATGCCACTGTCCAGTCGTCGACGAGCACGGGATCGGGCGGCATGGCTTGCGCCATGAACCCGGCGCGCGTGAATTCGCCGTCCAATCGCTCCAGCGTGGACGCGAGATAGCGCCCGAGCAAGTAGCCCTCCAGCGAGAGTTCGTTCATCACCACTTCGCCCTCACCGGCCCGAGCCGCCATGGCGCGGCGGAAACTGCCGGCGAGGGCGCTGGTCCCGTCGCGCGGACTCGGCACGACCTCGGTGACCAGAATCCGCCCGCTCGGCGCCTCCACGCGTCTGCGGAGCTCGTGCGAAAGCGAGAACGACAGGTTGGCCATCGTGTAGTCCTGACCCAGGGAGTGCGCAAGGTTGATGATCTCGGCGTTCGCCGCGTAGCTGCCGACCAGCAGGATGGCGTCCAGATCGGCCTTCGCGAGGCCGAACAGGCTGGCGTGCACAGCGTGGGTGTTCCGCGAGTACGTGGTCTTCGCCAGCAGGGGGATGTCGTGCTCCGCCAGCGCTGCCAGATAGCTGCGCATCACCGAGCGGCCGAACGCGTCGTCCTGATAGATGATGCCGAGCCTCCTGTGGCCACGTTCCTCAACCATATGGCGGACCAGAACCTGGACCTCGTCGAAGTAGCTCGCCCGCAGGTTGACGACATTGGGAAACCTTTCCCCATCATGGAGGAAGTCGGCTCCGGTCACATGGCCTATGAAGGGAATCCCCGCAGTGCGCAACACGGGGGCGATGCGCGCGGCGGTCGGCGTTCCCACGCCTCCGACCACGGCCAGCACGTCGTTCGCGTCCGCGAATCGCTCGGCATTCTGAGCCGCCTGCTCTGGTTCGTAGCCGTCGTCAAGCGCAATCAATTCCAGCCGCCGTCCCCGGACGCCGCCCGCAGCGTTGCGTTCCTCGAACGCAGCCAGGATGCCCGTCCGGTAGTCGATACCGAGGCGCTGGTTCGGGCCGGAGAAGCAGGCGCTTTGGCCGAATGTCACCGCTTCCGCCGTAACGCCTGGCGTAGCGACCGCCGGCCACGCCAACAAGCCGACAGCCACCACGCCAAGGAGCCGCATCGCGAAGCTACTCATGCTTTTCTGTCGCGCCGGCATCCGGGGTTTCCTCGGGAATGGTCTCCACGAGCGGTTTCTGCTCCAGCTGCCGTTCCACCACGGGACCCGTACGCCGGACATGGTCGTGCGCGAAGATCGACGGCGAGTCGAAGATCAGGGACCGAGGCGATGCGGGACCCATGTGGTCCCTCTCCATCCTACGGTCGTGGAACCGTCCGTCCATAGTCAACTGGTCCATTTCGCCATCGGTCCCCACATGCAGGTCCCGCGGCGCCGTCGACGCGAGCAAGGCCCGCCCACTGCCGTCATCGCCTGCAGCCGGCGGCGCGCCGACCACACCGAGATCGATCGGCGGCACCCCGACGCCATCGATCATGTTGATGTCGATGGTCGAGGCGTCACTCGGATTCACAGCCGCGAGGCTTGCCTGGGAGAATATGGTCCGCATGCGCTGCCAATAGCGGGTGACGGCCACCTGGTTCGGCTCGCTCCGGAATTCCGCCAGCAACGCCCGGAAGGCGTCCGCCGCGCTCCTCGCCTGACCGATGCGCTCGTTTGCCCGCGCGCGCGCATTGAGAACCAACGACTCGCCCTGGCCGCGGGTACGCGCGAGGAAGCGTTCCGCGCGGCGGTTCGCCTCGCTCTCCGCCTGCGTCCGTTCGGCGATCGCGTCGTTGACATCCCGGAACGCCGCGACGGTCTCGTCGATCGGTCGCACATCCACGATCGTAAGCGCCGCGACCTCTACGCCAATGCCGTACGCCGCGACCCGGTCCGCGACGTCTTCGAACAGGTGCTCTTCGATGATGTTTCGGTTGCTCGTGAAGATCAGGTCGATGAAGTTGCTCCCCACCGCGTCGACGAGTCCCTCGCGGACCACCATCTCCATCAGCTTCACGGGATCGGCGGCCGCGAACAGATAGTCGCGCAGATTCCCGATCAGATACTGGACCACGACTTCGATCTCAAGCAGGTTGGTATCCCCCGACAGGATCGTGAAGTTGACCGTGTCGCCGCTCTTGCTCGCCACACCCAGGCGGGCAATGCGCTTCACCGGCCTTATATGGGCGGCCTCGATGACCGGAATCCGGTAGCGCACACCGGGGCCGACCTCGGCGTCCACCACTTTTCCGAACCGCGTGAGAACGGCCTGCTCCTCCTTCTTGACGATGTAGAGGCCGCTCGCGGCGAGAGCCGCGAGACCGAACAGGACGGTCAACACCGTCAAAAGGCGCCAGCGAAGGCCCACGAAGTCGAACCCCGCGTAGATCGCGCGGGTACTCCGCGGTAGCGCCTGTTCCGTCACTCGCTGCTTTCCGGCTCGCGACCCGGAATGGCGCGGCTGTCCAGATACCGGAACAGTTCGCTGTCCGCAGGCAGCATCAGCGTAGTGTTCTCGTCGATGATGAGGTCATAGCTGTCGAGGGCCCGGATGAACTCGTAGAACTCGGGGTCCTCGCGATACGCTTCTCCCAGAAGTGCCATCGCCTCGGCCTCGGCATTGCCGAGAATCACAGTAGCCTCCGCGTGCGCCTCGGCCACCAGCTTCTCGTGTTCGTTGACCGCCACCGCCTCGATCCGCATCGCGACTTCTTCCCCTTCCGCGCGATACCGCGACGCTATCCGTGCCCGTTCCGACACCATCCGCTGAATGACGCTCGGCCGATTCTCGGCGGGCAGGGTGTACTCGACGACCCCGGCACGCATGACCTCGATGCCGTAGTTGTCCCGGGCCACCGGTGCCACCCGCGCGAGAATCTGGTCGGCCGCCTGGTCGAACTCCTCGTGCTCCAGGCCGAGACCGATGAATGCGTCGCGGGCCTTGTTGCTGACGACGACGCCCACACTCGAGAGATAGACGTCGCGCAGTTTCTCGAGCGCGTTCTCGTCCGTGCGGATCGCCTCGACGAAAAGGATCGGGTCCACCACCCGCCACAGGAGGTAGCCGTCCACCAGCACGCTCTTCTGGTCTTCCGTGATGAGTTCCTGGGGAAGGTCCGTCATCGTCTGCATGCGACGGTCGACCTTGTACACCTTGGACACGGGACGCGGCCATTTGAGATGGAAGCCGGGTTGCCGCACCGGCGGCGCGATTCGGCCAAAGTGCGTCAGCACGCCTTGCTCGGTCTCCTTGACGATGTAAAAGCTGTCATAGGCGACGGCCAAAGCAACCGTTGCACCAATCGCCCACGAGATGGCCTTGCCGGTCCGTGTCATCGTCCGTCTCCTCCGTGATGGCCGTTTCCGGCGTCGCCCGTCCTGCGCTTCCAAAGCGCCACCTTGTCCAGGCTCTCTTCGTTGGGGACGATCACCTTGGCGTTACCCGAGAGCGCCGACTCCAGCTTTTCCCGCCACAGCATGTTGCGCAGCACGCCCGGCGCGGTACGGGTCGCGCCCGCCACCGCCGAGATCGCCTCGGCCTCCGCCCTCGCGCCCGCCGTCTTGCGGAACGCTTGCCCATGCGCCTGTTCGACCTCGTAGAAGGCGTTGCCGTAGGCCTGGGGCGTCAGCGCCACCAGGAAGCGCTGCGCGTTCACGATGATCCGCTCGCGGTCCTCCTGGGCACTCGACACCTCGCGGAACGCGCTCGCCGTCTCCGCCGTCGGACTGACGTCGACAAGGTTCGCCTTGACGAGCTCGATCGAGTTCAGCACCGGGTCCCGCCCCGACTCCGGCTCGTCAAAGAGAGCGCGAATGTGATCCTCGAGCGGCCCGCGGTGGACATTGAGCAGTGGTTCGAGGCGCCGTGCCGAGATGAACGACCGCATGTGGCCGGAGATGAACGCCGAGATCACGCGCTCGGGATCGGTGGTCCGGTAGTGGTAGGTGTAGGGATCGGTCACCCGGTACTGCACGTCCACCGTGAACGACATCAGGT
>CAZFGB010000245.1:0-53462 GCA_964518405.1 uncultured Pseudomonadales bacterium
GGGCGCTATCGTCCAGCCACCGCACTTCCGCATACGACACCGTACTCGCCAGCGGATGGCTTTCTGCCAGCACTTGCTTCTCATCGCCCAGGACGCGTACGACGAGGCTGCCTCCTTCTGCAATGTCCGCCGAAACCCGTAGCGGGGCCTTTCCGTCGAAGACGGGCGCTGTCGTTACCGTCGCGGGCTCCGACACGTCCGACGCCCGGTAGCCGGCGAAACCGTCGGGACGCAACGTCGCCAGACAGAAGAACCCGTTTCGCCAACTCGTGTGAAGCCCGTCGCTCCCGCCGTAATACAAGCGGATTTCGTCCTTGAGGAAAACCGGGCGCGCCGCGGCGTACACGCAACCCCAGTCACATTCGCCTTCGTCGCCATTCGGGATGAGCGGGGTTCCGGGAACCACGCGGTGCCATGTTTTCGTGTCCGGACTCCAGGTCAGCTCTGTCCAGACGCGGTCCGCTTCCTGGTCGTGAATGGCAACGAGCCCGATGTATACGCCACCGTGAAAACAGACCGGCATCGAGTACGTCTGGTATCTCGCGTCCGACCCCTCCAGCACGATCTGCGTCTTGTCCCAATTGAGGAAATCGGGGCTCGACGTCCATGCGACCTGGCGACCAAACGGTTTGCTCCACTGGCGGGTTATCCCGACGTACTTTCTTAAGGTCGGCGCCCAGAAGGCGTTGTTGTGCGTATCTCCGGCGCTATTTGCTTCGGGACAGGCGATGGGAGGCTCCCAATGGATACCGTCCGCCGAGAATGCAACGGAGAGGATCTCGGATTTGAGAAACGCCTTGTAGCGGCGGGTCCGATCCCGGTCCCGGAGGTCCTTCAGAATCCCTGATCCATGCGGTCCCGCCTGCAGTGCCCAGGTGTCTCCGCCGCCTCGCCACAGGATGTTGTTGGCTTTGCTCCCGTCGTATTCGACAAGCCCCAGGTCGGGTTTGAACCAGGTTAGACCGTCTTGCGACGTCGCATAACAGATCCCCATTTCCCGGTTACGGGGTGCGCGATATTTCACTTCTTCGCGCTGCCGAGCGCTCATCCCCTTTGACGAATTGTCGACGATAAACGGGCTGTACCAGCACTTGTACAAGTGTTCCTCGTCGTCGTAGATGACGTTGGCGTAGAGATTGTCGAAGCGCGCCTCCCATGGTCTGTCCTCGCCAAACAGGGGATTGCCGCCGTGCTTCCGCACAACCCCCAGCGTGAGTTCCGCGTTCTGCGCGTCTTCCACGACACGAGTATCAAGAAGGAGGTATCGCCGCTGCCCCGATCCACGGGTCCGTGCGCTGTCTTTGTCCACTGTCTTTTTCTTGTGCTTCTCGCGCTTCTTGCGCTATGGCGTGGCAAAGCGGCGAAGGAACGACCACATGACGCTATGGGTCGCGACGCCGTTCAGGTTTTCCGGCCACCAGTGTCCCACCGTCTCCAGTCGATAGTGTTCGACTCGCGCTCCCTGCTCGCACTGGTCGTAGACGAAGTGAATCTCACCCTCCGACTCGGTCCGGCTCTCGGTCTGGCACTTGTACCGGTCGCGCCAGAACTGCACCAGGCTCGGTATGTCGTGCATCGTTCCTACGGAGTCCCAGTTCTTCCAGTCCCACGAATCCCCATACGCGATGATGCGGTCCTCGACGCCGTGAACGTGCATGATGGGGACGTTGCGTTCCGGATCGCAGGACTTCGGCGAGACCGGCATGGTGCCGGCGAACGAGGCGACCGCCGAGAAACGCTCACTCATCTGGCACGCGAGTTCGTAGGAGAACATGGAGCCTAGCGAATAGCCGACTGCGTAGACCTCCGACGCATCGACCGGATGGCTGGATGAGATGTCGTCGATCATCGCCCCGATATAGTCGATGTCCTGGCGCGACTGGGCATCGGTATTCAACTGCCACGCGCCCTCGTTGGGCGGCACCAGTTTGCCCACGGGGAAGGCGAGGACGATTCCCTCTTTTTCCGCCAGTTCTTCCCATTTGCCTTGTTGCGGGAACACCCAGCTCCCCGCGTCACCGCCCATCAGAAATACCAGCAGTGACATGGGGCCTTCAGGCGGATTGGCCGGCACGAACAGGTGGTACTTCCGCTCCACGCCGTTCACGGCAATTTCGGTGATCGGGTGGTGTTGTCTCCACTTCTGGTCACCGTAGCCCCAGTATGCGGCGTACAGACCTGCGCCGACGGCGATGACGACACCCAGGATTACCAGCGCTTTCTTCACGCGATTTGCCACGGATCCGTTTTGGCCATTTGATGTGGGTCCTATAGGTTCCGGGCCGTGGCAAGGTCTTGGCGTGTGACCATAAGAGTCACCCCTCAGCCTCCTCCACGTTGTCGCGGAAGGCGTTAGCCCTATGCCAAGTCAGGTAGCCCTCGTGAGCGCCTTGAAGTCCCCGGACCTTTAGCCGATTCTCAAGCCCGAGGACCGACCGCGCATCCGTCGAAAGCGCATCCGAGATGAGCACAGCCCCATCCTCCGCCAGCGTGATGAACCCAGCATCAAACACCGCATCCAGATGCGGGGCCAACAGCAACCCATTGAACACGTCGAGGCGCTCTGCGTCCGTGTCACAGTCGGCCCAGCGCTTGATGTGGCTGGCACGCAGGAGTTCGGGTACGTCCAAGCCGGTGATCGCGCAGCGGCCGTCCCAATACTCCAGCAGGCCACGGCGAAAGATGTGCTGGCCGACACGCTCGATGACCACACGCTCTGCTTCCGTGGTCCGCGGGAGTTTCGCAGTTTCGTTTTCGAAGACATGGAATAGGGCGTCTGGGAGTGTGCGAGAGAGCTGGAAGGCACGGCGTAGCAAGCCGTGAAGGGCACCGATATCGTCGACGTTGAGTGCGCCAGCGGCGGCGCTCGGGAGTACTTCGATGGATGTCGAGCCGAAGCCAGCCAACCCATCGAGGACGTCTGGCCGCGACAGGGCGGCAATGAACCGAGACTTTTCGACAAACGTAAGCCAAACTTCCATCGATGTCTGGCTGCTGCCGAAGGCGAGCCAATCGGCCGCCGGCCCCAGTTGAAGGTCGAAGCCATTGTCGGTCGCGGCCTTCTCCAAGAGGGTGATCGTGACTGCCGGCAGCATCACAGGCCCCGTCCTATGGTCTCGAGCAGCGATGCGACACGGATGCTCACGTAATCGGGAAGCTGATCTCGGTCGAGAATCTGGCTGGCGTGCATCGCCCGTTCCACCGCCGATGGGACGCCCTGACCGAAGTTACGCTCCAGCCGCCTTCGCTCGCTGTCCAATGCCTCCCTCCGCGCCTCGCGGAGCGTGGGGTGATTGAGGTTGAGGATCGCCCTATGTAGTCGGCCGTCGTCTTCCCGATCTTCGATAGCCAGTTCGAGAGCTTTCCGGGTGGCCTCGTCCATGTCAACGTCGTTACGGACGTACATGTAGCCCGCACTGGTGAAGCCAATCAAGCACTCGTACGCAAAATCGGTGGGCCAGGGAAGGTGCGGGTCCGCGTCCTTCGCCTTGAGTGGACGACGGCCCTTCCTGATATCACAGGTGTCCCTCGTTGAGCAGGAGAGGTAGAGGTTGTTCCAATGCAAGGCAAGTTCCGGCGCGGCGTTCACGGGGCACCAGTGCTCCACTCGTGGCGATCCGCCCTCCGAGAGTCTGCGTTCGCAGTAGATACAGATGGACCCTTGCTCGCCGTACAAGACTTGGCGTAGCTTGGGCTTGTCGAGTTGGTTGAACTCCGATCTCGCGAACTGCGCCTTGTTGGCCCTGTTTTCCAAGTCCTCAAGGAACTCCTGTTCCGCATCAACCAATGGCAGCGGCTTTTGACCGTCAGGGCTTACATTCTCGGGTGGCTGGGGCTTCTCCAGTCGCCGCAATCTATTCCTCCATGAATCCTCTGGCGCGGATGAGCGCAGGGTCGTTGAAACCCCATCTCCCCACCAGTTTCTCGTGGAGTCGCTGGGCAAGTCGCCGGTTGCCTCGGTCGATCGCCTCGTGTAGCTCACGGAGCGCGGCCGCACCCACGTCGTCCCGATCATCGGTGTTCATAAGATCGCGAAGGATCGCATTGGTGTCGCGCCCGGACACCAACACGTCCTGCTCCTGAAGCCTCCGGTCAACGAGGCGGCGCACCTGGCGGTTTTCCGCACTGCTTAGTATCTGCGGTGAGTGCGTCGAGACGACGAATTGCAGTCTCGGGAACACTTCGCGAAGGTGCGGTAGGACGACCCTCTGCCATCGCGGATGCAAGTGCAGATCGAGTTCGTCTATGAGCACCACCCCCTCCACACGTGCCGATGCCTCCGCGCCGTCGAACTCGTTGAGCATTACGGCACGGCGGGCGATGTCTGCGACTAGCGCGATGAATACGTGGTACCCGTCCGACAGCTCGTACCACGAGGCGACCTGTCCGTCCTCAAAGCGTACCATCGGCCCTTGCTCCACCGGATCGTACCAAGCGCTCTTGATGAAGGGTGTTGCCTGGACAGTGGCATCCATCACAACCTGATGGAAGAAGCGCTCCGGGTCCTCCTGCTGTCTCCGGACGACATCCCCCAGGATTTCGTCCTGAAGCCATTGGAGTAGCGGCGCCTCATCCAGATTAGGGTCGAGCGACGAAGCGTAGCCTTCCCAACGATCTCCGCTGCGATCGAGCTTACGACGCCGGCCGCGTTCCCGTCCCAGCCGGTCCACCCCGTACCATGCAAACAACGGCCACCGAACTCCCGGTTCACGCGCTTGTTCAATGGCCTCCAGAACGGGGCGGTGCCGGTTGGACCTACGTCCGGAGGCTGATCGAACCGCTGTCGACCACAATACGGACTCCGATCTACCGACCATGGCGGTCCACTCGATTTCGCATCCACCCGCAGGCTCGCGGCGTCCCTTCTCATCGAGTGTGAGCATCCTAGGATCGCGCCGCACATCAAGCTTCAGGGCATTCGGCGTACCTCGCTGGAACACGGAAAGGCCCATCGCGAGGGCCGTGAGCAGTGCAGTCTTGCCGCCGCCGTTCTCGGCAAAGAGGATAGTGGTGTCTTCCTCGAGCGTAAGCGTCAGCTCGTCGAAGCAACGATAGTTCTCAAGGCGGATTTCGCGAAACTGGAAGCGGCTCATGTCGCCCTCCGCGGTGGTCCGAGCGGCGATTCGTAGGGTACGCCTCGCGCGGTAGCGGCCGCTAGCTTATCGTACGTCTCCAGCACCACGCGCTTCGTCCGGTATTCGCCGTGCTCGCGCTCCTCCGACCGCGCAAGAACAGGAAACGAGTCGAGGACGTAGGCAGCGTCATCCCTCGAGAGGCCGTACAAGTGGCAGAAGGCAGCGTCGATCTCGCACCGTAGCTGAAGGCGTCGCGCGGAGTCCCAGATGAATGGTCCGCCGTCATCACCGCAGTCTTCGGCGAAAGCTTTCAGGTTCCACGCGGTGTAGGTGAGCTCAAGGACCCGCGGGAAGAGCCACTCGCGAATCTGCGTTGAAATCGCCCACGGCGTAGGCGTGGCATACGCCTGCGGACCTAGCACAGGAAGCTGCCGCATGGTGAAGAACGTCAAGTGAACTCCGCCAACCTTCTGTCTTGCACAGTAGTCGAGTGGAATGCTCGACAGGTTCGCGTAGAGGCTGGCCACGACTTGCGGATCAAGAGACGGCATTGCCAGCGGGAACGTGTGATTCGCTGCACTCCTCGGAATGATGCACGCGATGACGGTTCTGATCTTCTCCGCACCCGTTATGTCGCGCCAACCGAGCAGCCAACTCCTATCCCAGACACCATCCAGCCTCGCCTCAACCTCGTCGTTGGCGACCCAGTATCTCGGCAGCGTTGTCTGCGCCGGATTGGAATGAGCAACGTCGTCGAGTTCGGGAAGCTTGCCTTGGCTCGCCTGGGCCTCGGTCTGCCCCTCGTAGGTTCCGAATCGGTGATCGAACTGGTGGATCATCTTCGCCTCGTACAATGGCGCCATGATTCGCTCGTCCTTCTCAAACCGGTTGCCGCGCAACAGCCACCCTGCCGAGGCGAGCTCGCCGTTGGTACGGAAGAGCTGTGAATGCGCGGCCATGTTGAACGTTCCCTGCATGAACCTCACCCCCCAAGGATTCCCATCCGCCTCCCCCTCCCGCCAAAGCACACCAGCGCGTCGGTACATCGCTAGGTTGATGTCAGCATCGCGACGTGACCTGAACGTAGGACAGGTCCGCGTGTTCGGGTTGATCGCGGCGAAATCCACGGGAGTCAGGGCGAAGTGCCGCCGCCGATCATCGAGGTCGACTGCACGTCTGGCATAGAACACGAGGTCAGCCTGACCGGACGCCCCGACCGTCAGAAGCACGAACCGATAGGCGTGGTGGAGGCCTTTGAAGACGAGACTCTCGTTCTCGAAGTGGTGAACGCTGGCGAGAGCACTGTGGTCGAGAAGGGCCTGAAAGTACTCCTTCGTCGTGTGGTCGGTGACAATCCCGCCCGGTACGATGAAGCCGGCGCGGCCGCGTGGTCCAAGGACGCGCCAATTCTGCTCAGCGAACAGCGGATAGGTGTTAATGCGGCCGTGAGAGCAGAGCGGAAAGCGACCACTGGCGCGGGCAAAGTGGGCTTCGCCTTGGGCCGCCCGTTTTGCCAGTCTCCACTCGGCCCAGAGATTCGGGTCGGTCGCTGGAAGAGCCGCGATCATGTCCTTGCGAATCGCAGCGTTTTTAGCGTTGGCGATGGATGGATCTCGCTTGGCGAAGAACTCCTGCTCCTTGAGTTCAATATGCTCCCAGGGTGGGTTGCCGAGCACGACGTCGAAACCGCCTTGCGAGAAGACCGCCGGGAACGCGAGCTCCCAGTGGAAGAATCCGTATTCCTCGGCAATGCGTTCCGTGGTTTCGAGAAACGCCCGGGACGGCGGTGCTTGCCTATCACGGAGCGCAAGCCAAGCGTCCGTCGTCGGTGCCGCCTCGAAGACCGGCCCCTGTTCGCCCTTCGGCCACAGGAAGGCGGCACACCACGCGTCCGCCACGAGCTTCTCCCGCTCATAGGCCCGCGAGGAGAGGAGCGCCTCCCACTGTCGCTGTTTCTCCGCCAATGCGTCGGCGTCGGTGTCCGGGACCTCCTCCACCGCATGCATCGCTTCGCGCACCCCGTCCGTCTCGTCGCGTACTTCGAACGGTAGGAGTGTCTGGCCAGCGACCTCCACTCGGTTCCGCCGCTTGAGCGCGTTGGTGAGCTTCCTGTCGTCTCCTTCAAGGACCGCCCATGCCGCGTCCGGCACTCGGTCGCCCATCAGCGCACGGTTCGTCCCGATGAGCGAGTTGCCGCAGCGGATGTGGCTCTCCAGGAACGTCAACGGCAGCCCCGGGTCGATCGACTCCATCCAGAGGCCCACCTTGCAGATCTCCACCGCCAACGGATTCGCGTCCACGCCATAGATGCATCGGCGGACCACGTCGCGGAGCGTGCGCTGGTAGTCCTCCGGCGCCGGCATGCCTCCCGCCCGGAGATGGGCAATCCGGTTCGCGAGCCGTCGCGCCGCCGCGAGCAGGAAGTGCCCGGAGCCGCACGCTGGGTCGACGATGGCGAGGTCCAGCAGTGCATCGACGGGACGCTCGGGATTAGCATCGACCGTGCGCTCGATGACTGGATCGAGCGCGGTGCCCAAGAGAACCTGGACCAGTTCGTCCGGCGTGTAGTAGCTGCCGGTGGTCTTCCGTGCATGGCCAACGCTCTCGTCCGCGCTCGCGAAGGAGAAGGAACGTCCGTTTCCGGTTATCTGGGGGACCAGTTCGAGCAGGCCTTCGTAGACGTAGCCAAGTTCGTCGGGGCCCATGTCCCGCCAGTTGACGCGCACGAGACCGGTGGACTCGCGAAGCCAAGCGAGTTGGAACAAGGCACCAAGGAGCGCACGGTTCTCCAGCTTCGCCGCGTCGAGGTGCGGGCATTCCTCCGGGCCGAACAGTCCCGCCAAAGCTGGCAACCCCAGCCTCGGCTCTCCACTAACAAGACCCCGGAAGACGATCCTGACGGCCTCCCAGAGATCGCCTTGGCGGTCGTGGGCGCTTCGGCGGACGGCCCGGTCACGAAGATGGCGGAGCCCGTATCCCTCGGCATACAGCGCCCGCACCGATTTAGAAGCATGGTTCGAGTGCAGCAGACCCCGCTCTTCGACGGTGAGGAGGAATACGAGCCGATAGACCAAGCGCAGCAGTTGTCCGAAGAACCCCTCCGTGGTCAATGTCCCATCACGTAACGTCGAGCGAAGCTCCTGGTTCGCGGGATGGGACAGAAACCCTTCGCCCAGCACTTCAAGCGCCAGTTGGAAGCCCGCGCTCAGCTTGTCCCGCGCCCGCGTGCCTTCCTCCCGGCCAGCCTCCCGCCAAGCTTCGAGTGGACAGGTCTCCGGCGCGTCTTCGGCGCGGCCGAAGCGGGATTCGTGCGCGAGGAGCCACATCGCCGCAAAGTCGGGGTACAGATCCTCCGTGAACATCCTGCTGAGGTCCGCCTCGATCCACGCGGGCCGCGTGAGGCTCGCGTTGTCCCGCGCGATACGCAGCGAGAAGCCGTCCGTCGCGAGCCCCCAGAGCGCCGCGCCAGAGACGTTCAACGTCTCCTGCAAGAGGCCAAAGGCGCTCCGGCGGCGGTGATCATCCCCGAGTTCCAGCAGGGGGACGTCCAAGCCCGCTCCCAAAGGGGCCAGCGTGATGGGAACTCGATCACCGAGTGCGAAGAAGCTGGCAGGATGAGTACGGTCGTCGATCAGTGTAGATTCCTCTCGCGTCAGGGACACGAAGCACAAGGCGTCGCGCAAGAAGCCCTCGACGAAGCGCTCCACAAGCGCGGAATGGTCGCCCCCGCTGGCACGGCCCGCCTCCATCCTCTGGAAACATGCTTGGGCAATCCGCCAACTGCGGGCGATCTCGTCCCGGATATTCAGTCCGCTCGGGATACGATAGTCGATGGTTTCTTGCGCGTCGGCTTGAAGCTGGGCCACCTTCCCGAGCCAGTCGGCCGCGAGCAAGCCACCTTCGATCGAAAGTGCCTCGAAGGCGATGCGGGTCTCGCCCGTATGGCTTCGACGGGACGCCATCGTCAGTCGACCTTGGGCAGGAGTACGTACACGCCGATCACGTCCGGCCGGGGCAGGGCATGGACCGAAGTGCTCCCCGTCGCCCGGCTCGCGCCGCGCACGCGCAGATGGTCCTCTAGCAGAGCGTTCGCTCGGGCCACCGTAAACGCTTCCAGATCCGATCCACGCTCCCGAAGCAGCGCTAGTGCCCGCACGGCCTCGCGTTCGCGCACATGCTGTGGGGGATCTCCTACCGGGTCAAAATCGAGCACAGAGAGCGCATTGGACCCTGAGATCGGCTCCTCGGTGTGCGGCGCTACCCAAGCCAACGCAGCCGCTTCCTCCACCATTAAAGTGGTCTCGCGACGCCGCCGTCGCGATAGCAGATGGTGGCGAAGCCGGAGCAGCGCCACCGTCGTCCGACCCTTTACTTGCTCTGAAATCCAGCACCCGACGCGCCCAAGCACCGCCGGGTCGCCGGTCGATACCGCGCTATCGTCCTCCTCAAGGGTTCGCCCGAGCAGAGTGTCGGCGAGCACGGCGATGAGGGGATGGCTGCGTTGTACGGGACGGCAGCCGGGAGCCGCCGGATAGGCGAAGTCGATGGCCACGGTGCCCGCGATGCTCTCAGCCTCCAAACGCTCGCGAACGGCATCGGGCAAGGACATCGTTGGAACCTTGAATCCCCGCCGGCCTGCTTCCAGCCCCGAACCAAGACGGGCGAGTGCGCGGCTCGCGAAGCGCCGCACGTCTTCACGGCCACCGATGGCGGCCAAGCTTTTGTGCCACTCGGGCAGCACTTCGTCGGGGTGAATGCGCCTCTGGGCGAACACGGTCCGGTTACTCGTCGCCTTCGCCCTGGTGTCATCCCACTGTCTCTCGAACAGCTCAAGCTGTTCGGCACTAGTCGCGTCCGACCACCCCCGTCGTCGTAGGAGGACCGCCTTGAGCAGCGCCTGGCTGAGCGAGTGGCCTTCGTCCGGTATAGGCACCGGGACGCCGAGTTCTTCGCGGATGCGGGCGGCCTTCCGCAGGATGACCCGGAGCACCGCACCATCCATTGGGTTATCCACTCCGTAGAGCAGCGTCGCACGCACCGTCCGGCTCGGCTGACCAAAACGATCAACGCGCCCCTCGCGCTGTTCATGGCGCGTTGGATTCCACGACAGGTCATAGTGCACGACGGCGTCGAAGTACTCCTGCAGGTTGATCCCCTCGGAAAGGCAGTCGGTGGCGACCAAGACCTTTCCGCCTTCGTCGGTGCCGATACGTGCCACCCGTGCCTCGCGCTCTTCCGGGGGCATCTCGCCGGTTACCACCCCGACCGCTGTACCCGCTAGGCTCTTGCCGATATGACGGGCCACGTAATGAGCCGTCGCGATAAAGCGACAAAAGACCACCACGTTGAACCCTGCCTCGACGAGCTCCGCCACATGCTCCGAGGCGGTCTGGAGCTTCGGATCGCCGTCTCGGCCAGCGAGCCTCTCTGCCTGCCCGATGAGCCGCCTCAGCGCCGGAGCATCGCCGCCTGCAGCGGGTTCTAGATCGTCAGCGACGAGGCCATCGACGGCTCCATCGAAGACGCGATCCAGCAGATCTTGGCGTGCCTCGTCCCCCAAGTCCTCCCCCGCACGCGTACGCAAGGCCAGTGCCGCCGCGATCGGACTCGACCCCGCGCACCGCAGCAGCGCCAGCGTCCCCCAGAAATTGAGGCGCTGACGTTCCGCATCCCCGGCATCCGCCTCCACCACCTCGGCGCAGTAATCAAGGACATCGTTGAGGAACGTCTGCCATGCTCCGCTGAGCTCATAGGTGAGTTCCTTAGTCTCGCGACGTGGAAAGATATTCCCTTCACGCCATTCCGCGATGTCCGGGCGGCGTCGCTGAACGAAATGGTTCGCGAGGCGATCGCGGAGCCGTCCGCGTTCATTGCCCGTAGCATCCGCCAGACGCTCGAATTCCGGGTCGAGCAAGCCGAGGAGCCGGTAAAAGGCCGCATCGTTACCACTGTGGGGCGTCGCGGTCAGCATCACTAGATGCCGTCTCGGGCTGTCGGCCAGTCCCCGAAGTAGTTCGTAGCGTTGATGCCTGCCTTGGCCGGAAGAGGCGCAGGTGTGGGCTTCGTCCACAATGACGAAATCGGGGCACGCGTTGAGGAAGTTGTCGCGCCGCTCGCGCGTCTTCACGTAGTCAAGGCTCACGACGGTGTGCGGGTGCACTGAGAAGATGCTCACGCCCGGCGGAATGCCACGCTCCAAGCGCCGCGCGCTGCGGGCGGTGACCGGGGCGGCGCGGATGTGGAAGCGCACCTCCAGCTCTGTGATCCACTGGTCCACGAGATGTGGTGGGCAGAGAACGACCGTCCGGTCAATGTCGCCTCGGTCGAGCAACTCGCGGGCGATGAGCAGGGCTTCAATGGTCTTGCCGACGCCCACATCGTCGGCAATGAGCAGCCGCACCGGATCTAGCTTGAGGGCCATGAGGAGCGGCACGAGCTGGTATGCACGCGGTTCCACAGAGATTTGGCCGAAGCTCCGTAAAGGACCGGCCCCCCGCCGCAGCGAAAGCAGTAAGGCATCGCGCAAAAGGAGGGCCGAGTCATGTCCGCCGAGTTCGTGAGCGCTCGGCAAGGGGAATCGAGCCTCGCGTACCGGTTCTATTTCGAGCGGAAGATGAATCAGCGTCTGGTCTTCGTCCGATCCCGTGACCGGCCGGACCCGAAGCGTTTCCGCGGAACTCCCGCCGAGGACGACCCATTCCCGGCCGCGGGCGCTGATCAAGCTCCCAGGCGCATAGACAATCGCGCTCATGGCACCCGTCCCAAGGCGGAGGCGAGCCGCGCGAAGGCCGCATTCCAGCTTGCGGGATCCTCGAACTGAATGACTTCAAAGCCGAGATCCTCTAGCGGCTGCAAGGCCGCGAGATCCGCTTCCTCGACAAGCACCGCAACGTAGTGCTTGCGCCAGACGCCATAGATGGACCAGTCGCCCGCCACGAGAGGTTTTGCGTCCGGCGCGGGGATGTCACGCCGCGACGCCTCGACTCGCCACCGTCCTTCGCGCGAGTCGTCCCCGACAACCGTATCAGCTACCGGTGACCGCTGATCCTCGCGAGACACGGTGCCGCCGCACGCCAATCGCAGGAGTATGGCGCGGGCGTCTTCGTCCCGCCGATCCAGCAGTTCTTGGTCGGGCTGGTTGTAGTAAGACATCAGGCAGCGATAGCAGGCAGCGACGCAGTCCGCCCCCGGCCGGTCCGCGAGGTCCGATCGGGACTCGGGCAGGGGCTCGTCGCTGCCGACGTCGAGATGCATGATCTGGAGCGCCGTTCTTGCGACCTCGGCAAGGCTCTTTTCCTGGCTTACGAGCCGGGTGAGCACGCCAGCGCCGCCTTCGGTGGCCTCGTAAAGCAGGAAGCCTTTGCGCATGTCGCGTGTAGGCATCGGTTCGGCCAGCATCTCACCTTCCTCGAGTTGGAACTCCGCCTCGATACCACGCAGAAGTGCGTGTTGCACCGTGGTCAGCGTGACCTCCGAAAGGCCGTCGCCGACCGGTCGAAAGAGCAGTGCGTTCTTGCGGTCCTGGACGCTCGGGACGATCCACTGCCGGGGTGCCGCCGTGGGATCGAGCTCGCGCCCGTCCACGTCTTCGTCCTCGTTCTTGGCCCAGTACCCCGATACCGGATCGATGCGGAAGCCAAGAAGCGTCTTGTTCGCCCTGCGGCGTAGCCCCTTGTTAAGGCGCGTGATGGTCGCACCGGGACCGTAGGCCAGATGCGCGATCTCGCCCTCCGCGTCGGAGGCCGTCGCCAGCCGCACATCGACCTCTTGGTCGCGGATCGCCCACTCGAAGGTGGTCTGTAGATCGAAGCCCTGGCGCTGCCGTTCTTCGTCGTTGGCCGTAATGTGTTCAGCCGGATACGTGGCGACGTTCTCGATCCGATAGGTGTTTCCTACCACCTCCGCATCACCTAGGGATGTTCCACAGGCATGGCACATCGATACATCGTCGCGGAAGTGCCCCGCCCCGCAGTGCGTGCATATTCGCACGGCCTTGGTTGTGAGTTGCGTATCGGACGTGGCCGATTCCCGGTGAGCGGCCGAGAGCAGTGCCCGCACGACCCGGTGGGCGCGTCCCTCGTGATAGACGAGGCTGCGCGGACCAAACTCCGCGAGCGCAAGGAAGCGCGGTCGCTGTAGATACGCCTGCTTGCCACGGCCATCTCGACTGGCCGGAACGTAGGCGAGCAGCGGTAGCCTCGGGAAGTTGTAGCCCGGCAGAAAACCTTCCGTGGCGAGATACCGATATGTGAAAAAGTCGCTGGAGAACGCGCTCGTGCCACGCTGCAGCAGGTTGAGCTGGTCCACGGCTTGTGCGTGGCGGGTCTGAGCGGCGCGTTTGTCCTGGTAGGAGGCGGAGTAATCGTCCATCGTCCTACGGGCAGCATCCCGCTGCTCTTCGGCGGCGGCGAAGAGATCCCGCCAGCGATCAAACGCGTCGTCGAAGCGCCGCGCCGCAGTCGCCACAATCGCAGCCGAATAGGCGTCCCTGCCCGTGTACCACGGCGCCAGTTCGGGCGTGAGTTCGTCCGCCACCAAGTCGAGGACGCGCCGGATTCGTTCGGCCGCCTGGGTTGCGACCCGTTTTTCTGCCAGCGCGGACTGGATGTCCGGCTCGATCGGCCGGTTCGGGTCGTTGAGGACGAGTAGCTCGGCAATACAAGGGTCCAACGGTTGGCTGACGCACGAAAGCCATGCCGCTTGGAGGTGGCTGTCGATCAGATCGCGGTTCGCGAGTTCGAGAATCGGTGCTCGGACCTCGCCGTGGACCATCGCCTCGGGTTGCTGGAAGAAGTACTGGTCGTGTGGACTCTGCGCAGACGCATAGGCGATGACCAGTGCCGCCTGTCCGCTGCGACCTGCTCGCCCGCCGCGCTGCGCGTAGTTTGCGGGCGTCGGCGGCACGTTGCGCATGTGTACGGCGTTCAGCGCGGCAATGTCCACACCGAGCTCCATCGTCGGAGAGCAGAAGAGCACCGGGAGGAAGCGGTTGGCCTCACCCGCCTCCCGCAGGCGTTGCGTTTCCGTATCCAGCTCCTGACGTTCGCGCTCACCAAAGCGGAAGCGCTTCTCGCGGATTTCGCGGTTGTCGGGATCGACCTGGGCCGTGTGCTCGCGCGCCTCGAACCCGAACAGCGGGTGAGTGGGAGCGTGCAGCATCCCAGCCATATTCTCGTAGAGATCCCGAAAAAACGCGTTCTGCGTGGCGCCGCTTCCTTTTTCCTGCCCACTACCTAGGCGGAAGAGGACGCAGGCGTCGTTCAGGCGCCAGCCGGTCTGATCGAACGGCGTGCGCTCCTCCGAGATCAGGCCATGCGTCGCGGCCGCGCGGAGCAGGTCTTCGACGAGTTGATCGAACTCTCCTGGCTTCAGGTCGCGGATGGATGCGTCGCCGCCCCAGAGCTTCGAGGCACGCAGAGTCCGCCCGAGCCCGCTACGCGAACCACCCCGCACGATCATGTCCATGTCTCGGAATGTGCTCGTGCGGCGCGTGGGTGCGACGATCATCAACCAGCCTGCCGCCCGCGGCTTCTCGTCGATGCCGAGCCCCCACGGAGAACGGAGGCGGCTGTGCGACTGGGCCACGAGTTGTTCGAGGACGGCGGTATCGAGCACTTGGCTGCGGATCGCCATCCACTTCCGCATGTGGTCGAGCAGTTCGCAATAGACGGCCGCCCGGACGGTGGGCTCCGCGTGCTTCAGCACCGGACTCGACTCGGCGAAAAGATCGTCATCCGCAACAAGGTCGTCGAGGCCAAGGTACTGAACCTGGACCAGGCCTAGCTGCTCGAGGTTGGGATTGGTATAACGCCATCCGCGTCGCTGGTCGAACCAGATGCGATAGGCAAGCACCTGCCGCAGTGTGCCTTCGGCCTCTTGCAGGTTGAAGCCGCGTAGCGTGGGTTCCAGCAGCCATTCGGCGCGAATCTGAGCGTCCGCCCGGTCAAAGCCCAAGGTACGCTGTTGAGCGATACCAAGTTCGTCGCTGCGCAAGCCGTTAGCGCCAGCGTTCCGCAGCGCGCCGAGAAACCCAGCACGTATCAAGCTCACGAATAGGAAGTCGTTGAAATGACCCGACTGCAGAGCGGCGTCTTGGCGATTGTCCGTGAAACCCAGAAGCTTCCGCGTGTAGACGTCCATCGCTGAATCGGCACCGTGCATCCAGCGCAGCGTACTCGCGACGAGTACGGTCGTGGCAGAACTCCGGCCTTCCGCAGACAGCGAAGCCAGACGGGTACGATCACGCGCCGCACCGCCTTGGGTGTTGCCGCAACGCATGCAGAGCCGGAACCTGCCCGGCTGGAACCACACCTTCGTCCCTGAACCGATGCGACCGTCGGGCGCGACCACGAAGGCGCGAGCACGGGCGTCGCGGTAGTATCTCTTGAGCCGCAGACTTCCTTTCGCATCGAACTCCAGCCACGTCTCGGGGTAATCGTCCTCGCGGTCGTCGAACGTAAAGGTGGGATCATCGTGCGGATGCGGCGTCAGGAACCCAAACAACCCCTCGGGGCGTGTCTCAATCGCGTCTTCATCCGCTCCGTCCTTTACGGACGGGGGCGCGTCGTCGATGTCGCGGGCAAGAAACATCGGACCTTCCGCCCCATGCACCAACCGCACGGGGTGGTACTCGTGACCACATTCTCGACAGAAGTGCACGGCATAGAGGCGCTTGTCCGGTTGACCGGGGAGGAATTGCTGCCCGTCGACCGTCACGCTGCGTTCGCCCGGCTGCTCGATCGTCCCATAGGCATGTCCCGCGCCCGAGATGAACTGGTGGAGCTTGAACGCAAAGAAGCTCTTTTCGCTTGCGGCGGGGTTCCCGGTCCTGGATGACTCGGTCTCGCTCGATACCAAGAGGAAGTCTCGCAACACGGTGCGGCAAGCGTCCCGGGGCCGGCCAGATTCCTTCGCCAAGGCGGCCACGGCCTCGGTCATCGTCTTGGGCCTGGCGCGCACCCAACGTTGATCGACCTCCGAGAACGAGATGCCTAGTCGCGTCTCCACCCACACGGCGAGCGGGTGTTCGCGGAGGGCTGAGTCGGATATGTCCGGCGGTGTTCGGGTGTCGATGACCGAGCCGAGCTGTGGCTTGACCGAATCGGCGGTGGCCGTCAAATCTGTGATGCGCTCAAGCGTCTCGGTGATGACGTTGTTCGCGGCGATGCCAGTCCCGAAGAGCTTTGAAGCCACGCCCGAGACGACTTCGCGTTTGTCTTCGACAGACCCCTCGCTTGCCATCGTGGCCGACGTGCCGATGCACACCAGTCCCTCCGGCTGTAGTCGCTCGCGGACACGACGTACCAGCAACGCGACGTCCGCGCCCTGACGGCCACGATAAGTGTGCAGCTCGTCAAGCACGAGGAAGCGCAATCCTGCACAGTTGCCGATGACGCGACGGTCGACATCCTCCTGCCGCGTCATGAGGAGTTCCAGCATCATGAAGTTCGTGAGCAGGATGTCCGGCGGGTGGTCTGCAATGCGCTTTCGCTCCTCTCTGTCCTCCTGCCCGGTGTAACGGGCGAATGTGACTGGTCGTTCGCCGGGTACTTGACCAATGAACTTGGCGAGTTCGTCCAACTGCGAGTTCGCGAGGGCGTTCATCGGGTAGACGGCAATGGCGTGCGTTCGCCGCTCAGTAGTCGTCCTGCGCACCTTCAGGACGTGGTCGACGATGGGAATGAAGAAGCACAGCGACTTTCCGGACCCCGTACCGGTCGTCACGACGAAGCTCTGGCCCTCGGCGGCCAGCACGACGGCCTCCTGTTGGTGTTTGTACAGAGACAGCGCCTCGCCGTCCGCGCGGAAGATGTCTGCGCAGCCTGGGTGCAAGACGCCATCCGCGACCATGGCGCCTACGTCCGTCGAGCTCTTGTAGCTCGGATTGATCTGGATCAGCGGTTCGGGCCAGTAGCGATCTTCCGCGTAGATACGCTCGACCTGCTCGCGGATATCCGGAGCGTGAATGGTCGTGAACGATGTCGCGAAGCCCTTGTACTCGTCGACGACGCTATCGCGGAGGGCGAACACGTCGAGCGCTGGGCTGGTGCCTGATATTGCACCCTCCGATATCGGTACGTTTTCCGTCATCGTCTCGATTCCTGTGGACGGGGATATTGCCACAGTGCGTCTGATTGTCGCCGCCCCGACGTTCCATTAGCCAAGAACGGGCAACTATTTCCCACCGCTCAGCGAATTGGACAAGAGAAGTTCGGACTGATGGCCGTACTCGGCTACCTGCTCCGGCCATCAGGCGGGAGCGATGTCAATGCGATCCTTGCTCTCGACTCGCACGCGGATCGAGCCACCTATCCGGACGGTCTTCTGAAACCAGTCGCGCAGCCTGGCACCACCCATGATCCGCGGCGTTCCATTGAGATTGGCCCTTCGATTCACTTTGGCCTGCAATGGCGCGTCGCTCCCGGCAATCGAATCTCGACAAGGTGGCCGTCTGTGGCAAAGCGGTGCGTGTGGGTCCTTGGGACGTTGAAGAAGCCCTGCCGAAAGTAGGTCTGTCCGACCGAGATTACGAACGCGGGAGCAGCGGAAGTCTTGGCCGCAGAAAAATCGCGGGGCTCCGAACCGGTTCGTTTCCCTTTTGAGGTCCGGTGCTGAGGGACTTGTTTCGACACGGCGGTCTCATTAACTGCCGATTCGCGAGTTTTGCGCGGATTGTTCCAAGGCGGGTTGAGATTCCGGATGATGTCATCTTCGAGCGCCGCTGGCAGATTGAGCCTAAATCGTCCCAACCGCCATGGCTTAGGGTCGTGAAATCCGAGAACGTCTACCTCGCGACCTTGCCGCAACGCAGCACGAATTTCGTGCCTCACGCGGATGTTTGTTCGCTGTGTGCCGGATCCCTTCTTGTAACCGTAGAGGCGTAGATCGAGCGTTCTTACCGTCTTGCCCACGTACATGACTGCTCCGTCGATCGCGAAGGCATAGAGCACCGGGGCGGCGTCACCTAACCGATGCAGAACGTAGTGCGGATCATCGTCCTGAAGTTGCCAGTGGCCGACGACTTCAAATCCTATCTCTTCGAGGTCTTTCTGGTCTGAGGTCATGGCGCCCTTCTCCAATCTAAGTTTAGCTCGGTTCGGCGTCAGGGCGCGTAGTCGGATACTGGAACGAACCGTGCGGTCATGTCGGTTCGCCGCAAGCGACCTCCGAGGTAGTAATGGCGAGCGGATAGTGGTCCAATTCAAGCACTGACATGCTCTAAGTCACTGGGCTGAGTTTGAAAAAATGGGTGGAATGACCGACGAAGTCCGAGGGCCATCAAAGATCGCCGCGTACCTGAAGTACGCTGAATTGGTTGACGGGTTCGGTGATACGTTCCAGTCACACGACCCTGATCCTAAAAACAAGAAGCTCTGCAAGAGATTGATGAATCAGGACCCTGAGACCGGGGAATGGGTCCTGTGGTTCCGCCTGCATACATAGGCAGGCAGACGAATCCCCGGTAGGAGGTGGCTGCTTTGACAAAACTATTGAAGGCAGTTGCCGGACCAGAGGAAGTGGGACACGGCAAGTGAACTGAGGCCGCGCGAAGGTGTCCCCTAGACGTACGAGTAGGAAGTAAAGCGAAGACCAGCGAGTTGTCGATTTCGCCGGTACCTAGGTTACAACGGCGGAAAAAGCACCTCGGGGCAAGCTCCATGTCGTAGTTTCTCTGGTGTGGTGCGATTCCATCCAGAGCCTTGGTCGCAGAAAAGAGCCTCTCAGACAGACCGGTGTCAACCCAGGTGACACCGGAATGTCGGTTCCGGCGATGGAAGCGCCAGTTCCCAAGATCATTGCCGTGGCTACCAGCCGGATTCGATCCTAGAAAAGCGCACTGGAGAGGGCTGAGGGGGAGCGGGGGAAAGAAGGCTAATCTTTGGGATTTGTATTCCTAATTTACGGAATCATATACAACGCTACACAACCGCCAGCGCGTGACGCGCGCGAGTTAGCTTTGATTCGGTTGGCAATCTTCAATGGTGTTGACGGTTGTGTATCTCAGCAGGAAGAGGTCCATGAAAATCGACACGTCTTTGAGCATATCGTCCTCTCCTCCCTGCACAAAGGCGCTTGGAATCTCCCACATGGTGCGGAAGATGCGCTCCTTCGAGATCGGGTCATAGAGTCTCTTCTGGTACCGAAGCGCAACACTATACGTCTCGTCGAGAAGCGTGAAGGATATTCTCAGGCTTGATTCCGGCTGTGATCCCGATGGAACCTCCTCCTGGTACAAGAGTCCGCGTTCCTTTGCGTAGCGCATCCTATCTTCGACGGCGGCTCGCGCTTCGGTTCGAAGAAACTCGGAATAGCGCTCACGGTCCTTGAAGTAGGGGGATTCTTCCGTCTCTGTAGCCGCGCTTCCGACAATGTCCATGCCGAATGGCTTACAGGATAGAAACCGAACGGCCCGCCATGCGCGCGAGGTTTTCTCCCATGCTGACAATTCCATCCGAATGATCGCATCCCTGAGTTTTCGCTCATCGCGCTCATCGGCGAACGAAGCCGTGAATCCCGCCAGAAGAAAAACAAATAGGATGCAACGTGACATCACAGACCTCCCTTTCTCCTCGGTCAAAAGGACTTTGTATTTGGCTTAAGGATGCGTGGGAGCCAAACATATAATTGCCAAACAAAAGGGGGAAGGACTATCCCGTTGACTCCACAAGCCCCAAGCTTGCTGCGATCCCTTCAACGAAGCCCCGATCTTGTGCATCGACGGAAGCCTGCCACGATTCGACGTACTCTCGAATGTTCCCGGCTGTCGACGGTAGTCGTCTGATGGCGTTCCAGCCGCCTGGCTCTTGCTCGAAATCCAGCAACAACTTGGATGCCACGACACCATTCCTATCACGCAGGTACGGATTGGCCCGCAAGTCCGCCTCGTTTTCCAATAGCCAAACATGGAAATCCGGTGGCCTTTTGCTGGCATGAAGACATTCATGACCCCTCAATTGGTCATCGGCATACTTCGTGAGTGACGCGGAATAGCTGGTCCAGTTCTCATATGGCGGCTGATGCTGCCATCGCTCGCCCATCCGTCGAAGCACGAAGATGGAAGCCATTTCGCAGATCGACTCGTGAAACCAGTTGTTGGGGTTGCCGTGCAACCGTTCATACCCCGAAAGAACATGGCAGAACTCGTGAGCGAATTGATAGGCAAACATGCACCAATACCTATCCTTGGCCGTCAAGTTTATCGGGTAGGCCGCGCCGGGCGGGGGATTGGGAGGGTCATTTTGATTACGGTAGTGTGTTCGGGGCTCCTTGCTACCGGGCAAATTCATGACTTCAATGTCCCCCTGAAAGGGGTCGCGTAGCTCCTTCTCGATGTGCGAGGCGACATTATGTAGCAGGTTCTGGATGTCGGCGGGACGGGCACTGCCCCATTCGCACGGCAGGACGGATATTCTCATGAGCGTGGGTCGGGCGGCTTCAGCCGTCTGCTCTTTGGTATTCTAGCCAAAGAAGGCCTCTCGCGCCGGAAAGCCCTTCTCGTCTGTCGAATCGTCAAGAAACCTTAGCACTGCGCTGCATTGGCTATGAGCTATGTCCAGACGGCGAGCTGCAGCCAAGAGATACCTGACGAACTCTTCGCGCTTGTGGCCATGGGGCGGAATCTGCAGCCACGTCCAGACAGTGTTGACTACCGGGGCGTATCCGTCATCTTGGAGTTGACCCGCTTTAGTGGACACATGATCCTTTGAGGAGGAGGTGTTCCTATGGCGAGGACTCGACGCCCGTATGCGCGGGAATTTCGAGAGAAGATGGTGGCGCTGGTTCGGTCCGGCCGCAGTCCGGCGGAGTTGTCGCGGGAGTTCGAGCCGACGGCGCAGACGATCGCGAACTGGGTTCGGCGGGCGGACCGGGACGAGGGCCGCCGCGCTGACGGGCTGACGAGCGGCGAGCGCTCGGAGCTGCGGCGCGCGAAGCGCGAGATGCGGCGGCTGCGCGAAGAGCGGGACATATTGGCAAAGGCGGCGGCCTGGTTCGCGCGGGAGACCGACGCGGTGCCGGAAAGGTGTTCGCGTTCGTGAGGGCGAACCGGGCCGACCATGCGGTGTCGACGATGTGCCGGGTGCTGGGGGTCTCCGCCAGCGGGTACTACGCGTGGCTGCGGCGGGGGCCGTCGCGCCGCGCGCGCCGGGACGCCGAGCTGGGATCGCGGATCGAGTCGATCCACCGCGATTCGCGGGGCGTCTACGGTTCGCCGCGGATCCACGCGGAGCTGCGCGAGGCGGGCGAGCGGCTGGGCCGCAAGCGGGTGGCGCGGCTGATGCGGGAGCGCGGGCTGCGCGGGGCGGATCGGCGCAAGTGGACGAGGACGACGGTCTCGGACGCCTCGGCGGCGCCGGCGCCGGACCTGGTGCGGCGCGACTTCGCGGCCTCCGCGCCGAACGAGCTGTGGGTGGCGGACGCGACCTACGTGCCGACGCGGGCGGGTTTTTTGTACCTGGCGGTGGTCGTGGACGTGTGGTCCAGGCGCGTGGTGGGCTGGCGCATGGGCGCCGAGCTGGCGACGCGGCTGATGCTCGGCGCGCTGGACATGGCGCTCGGGCAGCGCGGCGCGCGCGGCGTGATCCACCACTCGGACCGGGGCTCGCAGTACACGTCCATCGCGTTCGGCGAGCGCTGCCGCGAGGCCGGCGTGCGGCTGTCGATGGGCTCGGCGGGGGATTGCTACGACAACGCGCTGTGCGAGAGCTTCTTCGCCACGCTGGAGTGCGAGTTGATCGACCGCTCGGCGTTCTCGACGCGGCGCGAGGCGGAGCTTGCGATCTTCGACTTCATCGAGGGGTTCTACAACACCCGGCGGCGCCACTCGTCCATCGGCTATTTGAGTCCGGCGGAGTTCGAGCGGCGGGGCGGTTGGGACCGCATGCGGGAGGCGGCGTGAACGTCGCCGCCGGCGCGCGGATGCGCGGACCGGTGTCGCGCGGGCGCGCCGCCCGCCCGTTCAAAAACGGGCGGCGCGCATCGACGGCGTCGCTCCGCATCGGGGAATCGCCCCGACCAGGGGCGGGGAGGACGGAAAGCCCCCTCGCCCAAACGTTAAACTGTCCACTGAAACGGGGCAGCTTCATCTCCCGCTTCGGCGTAACGATCTACATCTGCCATTGTGACTCTTTAATTTCCTGGTGGGATTTCAAAAGCCCCCCCGGCCTTAATCATTATTCCCTTGCCGGAATCCGGTTGATTCAGAGCGCGTCCGTACACGATGTTGCCCTTCCTCCCCGCAGGGACCACTCGAATGCCGACGAGAAACTCGCTTTCGTCGTCGTCCTCAGGACCAGTGTGGATGCTGATGTGGGTGATTGGCTTCATTTGACCTTCCTGAGCCTTAGACACCTATGTGCGGGAGCCCGCTGGCCGGGGCCGAGCCGCGAGATAGGGTCGCCCGGCGCTTCCAGCTATTGACCCGACCTCAGTTCGGCTTTAGTTCGGGCCGGAACATTGACTTCGGGGAAGTGCTGGGCAAGTTCGTTCATCACCTCGCGGTGTTCTACCTTGACAGGTTCCACGGCAAGATTGGTCCACTCGTAGGGATCCGCGTCGTGATCGTATAGCTCTTCGGTACCGTCGTGATAGCGGATGTATCGCCAGCGTTCCGTGCGGATCGAGTGGTTCTGGAAGCCGTAGGTGCTGACCGCCGGCCGTGGCCAGGGCAGATCCGGCCGCTTCAGCAGCGGCACGAGGGATTGCCCGTCCAATCCCTCTCGCGGATCCAGAGCCGCAAGCTCAATCAGCGTTGGATACAGATCAACCAAGCTGACCACCCGATCGCTGCGGACATCGCGGCCGGCGGTTCCGGGAGCGGAGATGACGAGCGTTGTTCTCAAGCCGTCCTCCCACAGCGTGTGCTTGCGCCAGTGCTCCTTCTGCCCCAGGTGGTAGCCATGGTCGCCCCAGAGCGCCACGATGGTGTTGTCAGCATGGGGTGACTCGGCCAACGCATCGAGAACCCTGCCAACTTGGGCATCGGCAAAGGAGATGCTGGCAAGATAGCCCTGAACGGCTGCCTCCCACTGGTTGTATTTCAGGACGTTCGCGTGATCGCCCCCGGGCGCCGCATGGTCTATGTCGTTGGAAATGTCCAGCACCTCGGCCGCAAGCCTGCGGCCGAAGCGAGGAATGTCGTCGAGGTCATTGTCGATGACCTTCGGCAACACGACGGAATCCCTCGGATGCATCTCGAAGTACTTCCTCGGAACCTCCCAGGACAAATGGGGCTGGTGCGTCCCATAGGCCAGGAAAAACGGCTTGTCGTGCTCGCCGTTGAGTTGGGCGATGATGCGGTCGGCATTCTGGGCATCGATCATTTCGCTGTCGTCGGCATCCAAGGGTCCCCAGGGTGCCCACATGCCTTCTTTGGTGAACTTTGTCTTCTTTTGGGGCGGAGTTTCCTTTTCGGCGTCATTTTTCTTCAGAGTCGATTTCCAACTTGCAAAGTACTCGTCCCAGGCGTCGTCATCTCCCGGCAGCGACCTGTGGAATATCTTGCCGGCACCCTTGACGCTGTACCCATGCCGGCGAAAGTACTGCGGCAGCGTGACGGCGTCCGGTAGCCGCTCCCGAAGCTCCTCGAAATTGCCATAGACCCCCGAATGCGCCGGCATGACACCCGTGAGCAGGCTGACCCGCGAAGGATTGCAAAGCGGGGCCGCCGCGTAGGCACGGGAAAAGGTCGCGCCCTCGCTGGCAAGACGGTCGATGTTCGGCGTTCGGGTGCCGGGATGACCATCGAGATGGCCTACCCAGTGGTTCAGGTCATCGACGGCGACAAACAGGACGTTTGGACGGGGTTCCCCGGCGGACGAAACACCGACGTTCAACAATGCGAATACGAACAGGATGCGGTCCCATCGCCTTGGCCCCGGATCCCGACCGGGAGCATCGTCCATCACTGTCCGCTCCCGTCACATCGCAGAGAGGCGCAAAATTCTACGAAATACAAGCCTGTTATCGCCACGCCAAGCACGGCTGGCTGACGGCTGGCTCTGGAGCGGAGCACGGCACGCCATCCTTGCGTTATTAACGTCGTCCGTTACTATTCGTCGATGATACTGAGCTTCAAATGCAGGGAGACCGAAAGGCTCGCCCAGGGACGATTCTCCGGGAAGTTGCCGAGGGACATTCAGCGCATCGCGGCTCGGAAACTCAAGTTGCTGAACGATGCTGTGGAGTTGAGAGATCTGCGCGTTCCCCCCGGGAACAGGCTGGAGGCACTGAAGGGGGAACGGAAAGGGCAGCACAGTATCCGCATCAACGATCAATGGAGGCTCTGCTTTCGCTGGCACAGAGGCAACGCGACCGCCGTGGAAGTCGTCGACTATCACTGAAGGAGACAACTGTGAGCATCAGGGATTTTGCGCCCATTACGCCTGGAGAGATTCTGCACGAGGAATTCCTCAAGCCCATGGGTCTGAGTCAGTACCGGCTGGCACGGGAGATTCATGTGCCTCCCCGCCGCATCAACGAGATCGTAAAGGGAAAGCGGGCGATTACCGCCGATACGGCGCTCAGACTAGGCCGTTTCTTCGGGACTACCGCGCAGTTCTGGGCGAATCTGCAAAGCTCCTACGACCTCGAATGCGCCGCCGAGAGTCTCGAACTGTCCACAATCCGGCCACACGCCGCATGACGAAATCGCGGATCCTGTAGTCATGCAAAGACGTCACCTGCTGAAGGGTGTTGGTGCCGCAGCACTGTTCCCCACCGTGTTAAGCCATGCCATCAAGGGCAAGAAGACAAATGTCATCCTCATCCTGACGGACGATACCGGATACGAGGTGTTCGGCTGTTACGGGTCAAAACAGTACAAGACCCCGCGCGTTGACCGGTTGGCGGAGACCGGCATGCGTTTCAACCACTGCTACTCCAACCCGGTATGCGCCCCGAGCCGCGTCAAGATCATGACCGGGAAATCCAATGTCCGCAATTACGTGCACTGGGGTGTTCTCGACCCCGGCGAGAGGACCCTCGGACACATGATGAAAGACGCAGGCTATGCCACCTGCGTCGCGGGAAAGTGGCAGCTTGAGGGCGGGGGAACCTTCGCGCCCGAGACACAGGGGGCGGGCACCCTCCCCCCGGACGCGGGATTCGACGAACACTTTTGCTACGAACTGAAGAGCGGCCAGAAGGACTATTGGACTCCAGTCTTCACCGTCAACGGCCAATCTGTTCAGAAAAAAGACACCTACGGGCCGACGCTGGTCAATGACTACGTCCTGGACTTCATCGACAGGAAGAAGGAAGAGCCTTTCTTCATCTACTATCCGCTGTGGCTCACGCATGGGCCGTTTCTTCCCACGCCGGACAGCACGGACCGATCATCCACCGATTCACAGAAGAACTTCGAGGACATGGTTGCCTACATGGACAAGCTGGTGGGCCGTGTCGTCGACAAGCTCGACGAAGCCGGGCTAAGGGAGAATACGCTCATCCTGTTCACGGCCGACAACGGGTCGCCCGGGGGAGCCAAGGGAGGAATCGTATCTGAACTGCACGGCAGGAAGATCGACGGAGGGAAGGGCAAGACCACCGATGCCGGCACGCGTGTCGCCCTCGTCGCCAACATGCCGGGCACGGTCCCGGCGGGCAGCGTCACCGACGACCTGGTCGATTTCAGCGACATGATGCCGACGATGGCCGGTATGACCGGCGCCGCATTGCCCAGCGGCGATGTGATCGACGGCGTCAGCTTCGCGCCACAGCTCCGCGGCAGGCCGGGAAGACCCCGGGACTGGATCTACATGTACAACGAACCGATTCCCGGTCCCGTGCCCGACCCCACGATATTCGCGCGCGACCATCGCTGGAAGCTCTACAACGACGGCCGGCTGTATGACATCAGCAAGGATGTGCTCGAGCAGAATCCCGTTACCCAAGGCGGTAGCGCGGCGCGGGCGAAATTGCAGGCCGTGCTGGACTCGATGCCGTCGGAAGGGCTGAAGATCTACCGCCCCGAAACGGATCCAATGGCGGGCAGAGCCTAGTAGTCAACAAGTCCTGGCCGCCGCGCCGGGCGAGGAGGTCATATCGTGCGTTTGTTTTCGAGATTGATGCTGGTGCTTGCATGCGCGTTGCATGCCTACGGCGCCGACACCACATCCCCGAATGTCGTTCTCATTTTCGTCGACGATCTCGGCTATTGCGACAGCGAACTCTACGGCTGCGATGCAGTCCCGACGCCGAACATCAAGCAGATCGCGGACCAGGGCGCGTTGTTCACCGATGGCTATGTCTCGAGTCCCGTTTGCTCGCCTTCACGCGCCGGGCTCCTTACCGGTCGCTACCAGCAGCGCTTCGGGCACGAATTCCTCCCCGGGTTCGAGCCGGAAAACGACGATGGTTTGCCCCTGGAAGAGGTGACGCTGGCATATGCCTTGAAGGAAGCCGGTTACGTGACAGGCATGGTGGGCAAGTGGCACCTGGGTTCGCAGGAACGGTTCCATCCGGTCAATCGGGGGTTCGACGAGTTCTTCGGCATCGTCACCGCGGCCGCCGACTATCTTGACCCGACGCGAAAGGACGCCAGGATCATGCGTCGCGCAGGGGCGATTCCGAATGCGGCGGAATCATCGTCGGAAGTCCCATGGGAGGGCCGCGGCAACGATACCGTGATGCGAGGGACCACTCCGGTCGAGGAAGACGACTACCTGACCGACGCCTTTACGCGCGAAGCGGTCGCGTTCATCAACAGGCACAAGTCACGGCCGTTCTTTCTCTACCTGCCGTATACCGCCGTTCACGGCCCGCTCCAGGTCACGCAGGAATACTACGACCGTTTCCCGCACATCGAGGACGAAGGCCGCCGCATCTATGTCGCGATGACCTCTGCCCTCGACGACGGCGTCGGGGTTGTCCTGAATGCGCTGGAGGAGAACGGCCTCGAGGAGAACACCCTGGTAGTTTTTCTCAGCGACAACGGCGGCGGCGTTTCCAACGTCAACAGCAACGCTCCGCTTCGGCTGGGCAAGCAGACGATGTTCGAGGGAGGTGTCCGCGTACCCTTCACCATGAAGTGGCCGGCACAGATCCCCAAAGGCACCGTCTACGAACATCCGGTCAGCGCGCTGGACATCTTCCCGACGGCTGTCGCCGCCGCTGGCGGCCCCGTCCCAACGGATCGAACCATCGATGGCGTTGACCTGATCCCGTATCTCAACGGTTCGAACGGCGACAAACCTCACGAAGAGCTTTTCTGGCGGGCCGGCCCCATATGGGCGGCGCGAGTCGGGGACTGGAAACTGACCTACGCCGCGGACCGATACTGGCTCTACGACCTGTCCAAAGACATCGGGGAAATCAACAACCTTGCCGACAAGCGACCGGATGTCGTGCAAAGGATCAGGGCAAGCTATGCGCAGTGGAACGCAGGAAACATCGAACCGCTCTGGCCCAGCTTCGCCGCAAAAGACATGCCTGCGTTCTCGGTGGATGGCGTCACCGTGAAATGGACCTTCTAGGAACCCGCGCTCACGTGAGCAAAGCGATATTCCTGGTTCACGCCTTTGCTCTGCTTCCGCTCGGCGCCCTGGCCGACGAAACGTATTCGCCTCATGCCGGCGATTCCTTCCCGACCAATGTCTACTGGGGCGATACGCATGTGCACACCGCGCTGTCGGGTGACGCCTTCGCCCTGGGCACCCGGTTGATGCCGGACGAGGCGTATCGATTCGCCAAGGGAGAGGCGGTTCGAGCGACCGGTGGCGAGGAAGTTCGCCTGCGCCGGCCGTTGGACTTTCTCATGGTCTCGGATCATGCCGAGAATCTTGGCGTATTGCCTCGACTGGCGGTGGACGATGGCTGGGTGCCGGCAACCGAGGCAAGCCGGCGCTGGGCGCAGGAACTTGCTTCCCTTCCACCGTTGCGGGACGTTCTCCAGGCGAAAGACCTCGATGAGTACAATCGCGGCTTCGTGGTCCTGGCGTTGACAAAAGGCGCGCACGGCGCCGACTACGGCCTCGACAGACGTTCTCGCCACGCTGTCTGGGAAGGGGTCATCGCAAACGCGGAGCGGCATAACGACCCGGGCACGTTCACCGCATTCATCGGCTATGAATGGAGCGCCCGGGCGGCGCCGAACAAGCCGAACATGATCCACCGCAACGTGCTCTTTGAAGGCGGTGCCGACGAGACCCGACAGGTGGAGCCATTCTCCCGCTTCGACAGCAGTGACCCGGAGGATCTCTGGGCATACCTGCAGGACTACGAGGACCGGACCGGAGGCAAGGTACTTGCCATCCCCCACAACGCGAACCTGAGCGGGGGCAACATGTTCAGCCTCCGTACGCTTACACGCCAACCCTTCACGAACGCCTACGCGCAGGCGCGTTCGCGCTGGGAACCCATCGTCGAGGTGACCCAGGCCAAGGGGGACGGCGAGACCCACCCGCTCGTTTCGCCGACGGACGAGTTCGCCGACTATGAGACGATGGGCAGCTTCACGGCGGCGCCGGCCAAGGGCGACAAGGCCGGGAAAGGATCGAAAGAGCAAGGCAAAGGTCCGGCGTCTGCAGAAGCATCGCAATCGGACCCTGTTGCGCTGGCAGCACAGTCCTATGCCCGTTCCGCACTGAAGCTTGGCTTGAGCCAGGAAGCGGAACTGGGCGTCAATCCCTTCAAGTTCGGCATGATCGGTAGCACCGATACCCACAATTCGCTGTCGGCAGCCGACGAAAACAACTTCTGGGGCGGTTCCGGGTTGAAGGAACCCAGCCCATACCGCGCGCCGACCCAGGCGGAGTACGGCGCTTCCGGCTATGCAGCAGTGTGGGCGACGGAGAACACGCGGGAAGCGCTATTCAGCGCGCTGCGTCGCCGGGAAGTTTACGCATCCACCGGCCCGCGTATCACCGTGCGTTTCTTCGGCGGCTGGGATTACTCGCTGGAGGATGCGATTCGGCCGGATCTGGCCCGCATCGGGTACGCCAAGGGCGTGCCCATGGGCGGGGACCTCACCCAGGCGCCCCGGGGCAAAGCGCCGAGTTTCCTGATTCGGGCGGTGAAAGACCCGGACGGCGCAAACCTGGACCGGGTGCAGGTGATCAAGGGCTGGCAGGAAGCGGATGGCGAGCTGCGCGAGAAAGTCCACAACGTGGCCCTGTCCGATGGCCGGGAGGAAGGCGCCAATGGCGAGGTCAGGCCGGTAGGCAATACGGTTGACTTGGAGAACGCCTCCTACACGAACAGCATCGGCGACCCGGAATTGGCCGTGGTATGGACGGATCCGGATTTCAGCAAGGACGAACGCGCCTTCTATTACCTGCGCGTATTGGAGATCCCGACGCCCCGCTGGACGGCGTACGATGCGAGTTTCTATGGGTTGACCGATCTGCCCGACGAGATCCCCATGGTGACCCAGGAGCGGGCCTATACTTCGCCGATCTGGTATACGCCCTGAGGCGGGCCGCAGACCGAGGCATAGAACCTGGAAGGCGTAGCGGTCCACAAGAGTGTCGTTGTCGGCAAGGCAGGAAATCGGGATCTCCTCGGGGATCTTTACCTTCCCACCGCAACCGCTGCGGTCGGGTTGCGCCCGGCCGTCGTCGTCGTACACGGCGGCGGCTGGCGGAAGGGCAGGCCGGAGAGTGTCAGGGGATTCGGTGAACTGCTCGGTCAGGCTGGATTCGTATGCCTGCTGGCGGACTACCGGCTAACGACGGAAGCATGCTGGCCGGCGCAGATAGAAGACGTGAAATGCGCCATCCGGTTCCTCCGGGCCAGTGCCGACTCGCTTGCGATAGATCCCGAGCGGATCGGCATTGTCGGCGACTCCGCCGGCGGACATCTCGCGCTCATGGCGGCGGTGCCGTGCTCGTTCGAAGGCAGCGGGGGACACGCGGCGCACTCGAGTACGGTCGCCGCGGTCGGTTCGATGTATGGGCCGACGAGAATCGACCGGGAACGCGCGAATCACGTCGCCCTGATGGGTGAGCAGGCGAACGAGGAAGATTACGACAGAGCCAGCCCAATCACTTACGACCTCAACGACTATCCGCCGTGCCTGCTGATCCACGGCGTCGAAGACGATGCGGTACCGGTCTCGAACAGCGTCGATTTCCACGACAGGCTGAATCGACTGGGTCGGCCGGTCGACCTGCACCTGTTCCCCGGACTGGGACACGCGTTTGATCGGAAAACGGCCGAAGAAGGAGCGCGCATGGTGGATGTGGCGGATCCGAAGTCCGTTTACGGAAGGACGGTTGTCCAGCTCATCGAGCGGTTCTTCGGCAATTACCTCCGGCGGGATGCTGCCTGACCGGAACCTTGCGGCGCAGACCCGTAGCGCGCATCCAGGTTGATGGCCCTGCCCGTTCGGGATGACTATTGGATGCCCGCGGTCACTTTCATGGTTTCCAAGTTGTCCGGGCCGGCGATCCGCCGCCCACGCTGTAGCTTAGCCGCACGGCCCCGCCACAAACCGGACACTTCCATTTGTCGACAACAAGGAGATACTGTAGCCGCGACACCAAGAACGCGGAGGCTTACGATGGGCGTCGGCCCAAGATTGCGGTTTCCGAACCCCGCAGAGCGCTGCCTTTCCTCCGGCCTTGATGGAAAGGTTGCATGACTCGGCCCACAGTGGTTGACATCTTCGCCGGCGTGGGTGGATTGGGCCTCGGGTTCGAGCAGGCCGGATTCGACGTGGTCGCAGCGGTGGAAATCGATCCTGTCCATGCGGCGACTCACGCTTTCAACTTCCCCCATTGCCGGACCCTCTGTGCCGATGCCACGACAATACGCGGGGAAGAAATTCGCCGAGAATTGATGTCCCCGATAGACGTTGTGGTCGGAGGCGCACCCTGCCAGGGATTCTCCATGATTGGCAAGCGAGCGCTCGACGACCCGCGCAACCAGCTCGTCCGGCATTTCCTGCGTTTGGTCACGGAGTTAGAGCCGTCCGTGTTTGTGCTGGAGAATGTACGCGGCCTCACCGTCGGGAAGCACCGCCAATTTCTCGACGAGGTGACGACGGAGTTCCAGCAAGCAGGTTACTCGGTCACCCTGCCCTGGCAGGTTCTGAACGCCCGCGACTACGGCGTGCCCCAAGACAGGCAGCGTCTCTTCCTGCTGGGCGCCAAAGGAGTGCCGACCCCGAAATACCCTCTCCTCGAGATCCTCGCGCCGCCACCGACCTGCCGCGAAGCCCTCGAAGACGTGCCAAACGCCGAAGACTTCGACGAGTTGGCATCCTCCGATAGCGTATCCGTCGAGCCGCGGACCGTCGGCTTGAGCCACTACGCCCGAGCAATGCGATGCCTCACCAACGATGCTTGGCACTACGGCTACATCCGGGAGTGGGACCCAAGTGTGCTGACGGCGAGCATGAGAACGGCTCACACCGACATCTCCCGAAGACGTTTCCATGAGACGCGCCCGGCCACAGTCGAGCCGATCTCAAGGTTCTACAAGCTTGCAGCAAATGGGATCTCGAACACCCTGCGCGCCGGCACCGACTCCGCGCGTGGCGCGTTCACCAGCCCGCGGCCGATACACTACCGTTTTGACCGCTGCGTGACCGTGCGCGAAATGGCGCGCCTGCACGGGTTCCCGGATTGGTTCCGGTTTCATGTGACGAAATGGCATGGGGCGCGCCAGATCGGCAACTCTGTGCCTCCCCCGTTGGCCAGGGCGGTCGCCTCGTCCGTGCGCGATGCATTCGATGTCACGCCGTCACGTCCCACGGATTCGATTCCGCTTGGCCCGGCCAATCTTCTCTGCATGGACATGACACAAGCCGCCACCCATTGGGGCGTGGCCGTTCCTATCGCCAAGCGAGATCGAAAGAGCGGTGCCACGAAGAGAAAGCAGCAGGACATCGAACGGGCGCGCACTGCCGCTATCGCGTGAATCGCTACCAGAGAATCATCGAACGGGTCTTCCTCGACCGATACAGTTCGGGCGACAACGAAGTGTCGTTCCTCAGGCAGGATCTGGCCGACGCCGCGCAGAGTCTCGGTCTTCCGGTTCCCAGGAACCTGGGGGACGTCCTTTATGCTTTCCGGTACCGCACCGACCTGCCCGATTCCGTCGCCGGTACCGCACCCGCAGGAATGGAGTGGACCATTCGCGGAGCGGGACAGGCCGCCTACAAGTTCCGGCTTGTGACGGTAAACCGCATCGTCCCCAATCCCGCGCTGTTGACGATCAAGATTCCCGACGCAACTCCCGAAATCGTCTCTGCGCACGCCATGTCGGACGAACAGGCCCTGCTCGCCAAGATTCGCTACAACCGCTTGCTGGACATATTTCTCGGCGTATCCGCGTATTCCCTCCAGAACCACCTCAGAACGACTGTCAAAGATATCGGCCAGATCGAGGTGGACGAGATCTACGTTGCCGTCGACAGCACCGGGAGGCATTTCGTACTGCCCGTTCAGGCCAAAGGAGGCAGCGACCAGTTATCCGTCGTCCAGTCCGAGCAGGACTTTCTCTGGTGTCGTGAGAGACTCCCCGATTTGATATGTCGTCCCGTCCTCACCCAGTTCGCTGAAGGCCAGCTGATCGCGATGTTCGAGGTCACTCTTGACGACGACGAGATTAAACTGGTCCAAGAGAAACACTATCGGCTTGTCCCCGCATCGGAAGTGACACAAGAAGACCTGTTGCGGTACCGCAACTCCTCCTAGAAAGCGCGATCCCGCGTCTACCACAAGTGACCGTGCTGAGTTCAGTGAAGGCTGCTAGCCATTGCGAACCCAGCTAAGCTAAAGCGTATCCAGGTCGATGGCCCTGCCTGTCCGGGATGACTCCTGGATGCCCGCGATCACCTTCATGGTCTCCAGGTTGTCCCGACCGCTGCTGATCGGTTCCGCGCCGGTCCTGCAGCACTCCTCGAAATGCAGGATCTCGTTCACGACGCCATTTTCCGTGGGTAGGCCCGTATCCTCCACCGAAAGGGGCTCGAAACGCGCGGGTGCGCCTCTACGCCGCGAGCGTCTTTGACCTGGCTCCCGAACGGGTTCCGGGGCCGGTTCCTCGACTGACTTGAGGGCGCACATGGCGGTTCCGAAGTGGCCCACCCCCGGACGCCCGCGCGGCGGAGTGGTCGAGTGGATGGTCCCCTTGCTGCCGACGACCATGTAGTACTGACTCTCCGGGACCAGGCTGGTGGTCCAGCTTCCGAACACGTCGCCGACCGCGCCGTTTTCGAATTCCAGCGTGGCGACCGCGAGATCCTCGGCACCATTGACCATCTGTGGCTGCACCGACTTGCACACGCCCGTCACGCGCTTGACGTTGCCGATGTAGTAGCGCAGCAAGTCCACGTGATGGATCGTGTTGGTCAACAGCACGCCGCCGCCCGCCTCGCCGTCGTTCATCCAGTGACCGGGCGGGTTCACGCCTACCACACCCATGATGGCGTGGGTGCGAACGGCCTGGATGTCTCCGAGATTCCCGTCGTCTATAAAACATTTTACGGCCACGGTTTCCGCGGTATATCGCTGGTTCTGGGCCACCATCAGCGTCACGCCAGCGCTGTCAGCCGCATCCACCATATCCCGCGAGGCCTGCATGTTGTGCGCCATCGACTTCTCGACGAGCGCGTGCTTGCCCGCTGAAGCGGCAGCGAGGGTCTGCGGCCAGTGCTGGGCGTGACTGCTGCAGATATCGACCGCATCGAGGTCGGTGTCGCGAAGCATCTCTTCGTAGTCCGTGTACACCGCATCGACGCCCGCTTCCTTCGCATACGCCTGCGCCGCCGGCTCGACAATGTCGCACACGGCGACAAGCCGCACCCGGTCCGGATGATCCAGGTACGCGGTCATGTGGGAGTGGGCTATGCGCCCGGTCCCGATCAATCCGACTCGCAACGGCTTGGACATGGTCTGTCTACCTGGTACCTGGCGCATCGCGGAAGCCTGCAAAGCTCCCGCGCGCCAATTGCAACGTCAACCCCTCGACGGGAGTGCCACCGTCGCGCGTGTAAAGGCGCTGGCGGTTCCCGACTGGTTCAGGTTGCGAATATCCAGATCCACCAGGTGCTCGTCGCCTTGGACATACTTGCTCGCGACGGTCCCGTGGATCGTGTTGGTGTCGCCGACGATGTTCGGATGGCGGACCTGGGTCACCATCTTCTTCAGCGTCCCGTCGTCTCCCATCCAGTCCGTCGCCATCTGCGACAGCCAGCACACCCGCTGCGGTCCGTAGTCGAACTGGCCGGGCATGCTCCGGCGGCTCTTGGCGTACGCCGCGTTGTAGCGGCCATGGGACTCTATGCGATCGCCGACCGACGCCCGGGTGCCGCGGCGCGTGCCGCAGACGCCGAAGCTGAAGAGATACAGTTCGTTGACGGTATACGTGCCTTTCTTGAGTGGCGGCATTTCATCGCCCTCGGCGACATCTTCCCAGTAGCGCGTCTCCGCCCCGCGCCGTTCCCGCTCCCAGACCAGCGGGTCAGGCGATTCCTGCTGCACGTCCGTCTTGTTGTCGCGGTCGTAGGTAATCGTTTCGGTGCCGCCCCCAAGGATTTTGTAGCGCGCCATCAGCGTTCTCTTGGTCGCCACGACCTCGTGACGCTGATTTGTGTAGGTCACGAGCCCCGTGCAGATGCAGAACGGGCCGATCCTGCTGCTCTCCTTGCGAACCACGGGCCCCACGTGCTCATGGATGGTGATCGTGTCACCGAGCCAGATCGGGCGGAAGAACTCCAGTTCGCCTCCCGCATAGTTCATGGCGAACCCTCCCACCCGGGCGGGATTGATGGCTCCATTGATCGCCGCACCGACTCCGAGGCTGACGCTGTATACGAACGCGGGCATCGCCGTGACCGTGCCGAAGCGGCTGTTGGCAGCGTGTTCGGGGTCCCGGTACAGCGGGTTGTAGTCGCCGATGCCGTCGCCGCAGCGCTGGATGTTGTCGAGGTTGGCTTCCTTTGAAGAGGTTGCGCCCGGCAATGCCTGGCCGGCGCCTTTCCGGTATTCCTCTTCGAACTCGTCGATTGTCTCGATGGGCCTTGTGTCTGCCACGAATGTCTCCCCTGTTGAGCGAACCGACTATGAAGCCACGACGCCAGCCAAATTTCCAATCGCGATGCGTAGCCGCGTGGCCCTGAATACCAAGGGGCGCGAGCGCCAACTCTCGGTCATTCCGCGATGAGTCGCACTCCTTCCGTACGGGCCGCGTGAGCAAGCGATCGGTCGAGCGTCGCCAACGCGGCCGAGGTTCGCACCGCAAGGTCGAGATAGGTAGCGTCATATGCCGTGAGATGATGTTTGCGAGCGAGTCCGAGGAGCGCGCGCAGGTCCGCGTCATGGCGGACGCGAATCGGGAGACTGTCGAGGTCACGAAGGAACGCGTCGGCGTCAGCGGTGTCGATTCGGCCGCGTCGTTCGTTCACGATCAGGATGCTGCGAATCTCCATTGACCAAAGGGCGGGTGCCATCGCCTCGTCATCGAGCAACCGTTGCATGGCAACGTCCGCGACGACGGACTCTTCGTCTGCAAAGCACCAGGCTGCCGTGACCGATGCATCGAGCACGAAAGCCATCAGGGCCTTCGACCCTCATCACGGGCGGCCAGCAACTCATCGAGAGCAATGGATGGCCTTCGGGCGCGAGCGGACTTCAGCCGCTCGATGATCGCACCGGGACTATCGGCAGTTTCCTCAACACCAACGATCTTCGCGATGGCGACGCCGCGACGTGTGATCATGAATCGCTCGCCTCGCTCGACTTCGCGAAGTAGCTCAGGGAGGCGGGTTTTGGCCTCGTATGAACCGATGGTTCGCATGGTTTCTGCTTGATCTAATAGACTAGTCGACCAGTCTATTAAACGACCGAGGATCGTGCAATGACGGTAAACTTCGTCCATACCGGCAGCGTACGAGGGGAAGCATGAGTTCGTTGGCTGAGTTCCGCGCCGAAGCGCGCGCATGGGTCGAAGAGAACCTGCCGCCGGGATTGCGAGGTGCGGGCACGGTCTTCAACGGAGGCAGGAAGACGCTCACCATAACCCCCGACGCGTTGCGCTGGGCCGAAGTCTGCTGCGAGCGCGGCTACACGGCGCCCGCCTGGCCGAGGGAATACGGCGGCGCCGGGATGACCGCCGAGAAAGAGAAAGTGCTCCGGGAGGAGATGCTGGCCGCGAATGCGCCGCTACCGCTCGGCGGCCACGGCCTCACCATGATCGGGCCGACACTGCTTGAGTACGGCACCGAGGATCAGAAGTCGCGCCATCTTCCCAATATCGCAAGCGGCGCGTATCGCTGGTGCCAAGGGTATTCCGAGCCGAACTCCGGGTCGGACCTTGCGTCACTGCAAACCCGCGCCGACGATCACGGCGACCATTACCTCGTGAACGGCTCGAAGATCTGGACCACCGGCGCGCACTACGCCGACTGGATGTTCTGCCTCGTCCGAACGAACTTCGACGTGCCCAAGTGGGAAGGCATCAGCTTGGTCCTGTTCCCCATGTCCGACCCGGGCATCACGGTGAAAACGATCACCCTGATCAACGGCAGCCAGGAGTTCTGCCAGTGCTTCTTCGACGATGTCGTCGTGCCGAAGAACGATCTCGTCCACCGGGAAAACCAGGGTTGGGCGGTGGGCAAGCGGCTGCTTCAACACGAGCGAATGCCGGCAGCGCAACGCGCGGCGCCGCCTGCGCTTGAAGGCATCGCGAAACGGTACGTCGGCGAGGCCGACGGCAGGATCGGGGACGCAGCGACGCGCGAGGATGTGCTGGGAATCAACATGGACGCGCGGGCGTTCCAACTCACCCAGCGCCGCGCGGCGGAAGAAAGGGAAGGCGCCACTCCGACGTTCGTGACGTCGATGTTCAAGTACTACAACTCCGAGTTGCTCACCCGCCACATGGAAACGCTCACCCGCATGTGCGGCACCCAGGCGCTGGGTTGGGAAGGCGCCGCGTTCACGGACGAAGAACTCGCGAACACACGAGCCTGGCTACGCGTGAAGGCGGGCACCATCGCCGCCGGAAGCTCGGAGATTCAGCTCAATATCATCGCCAAACGGGTGTTGGGGCTTCCTGACTAGCAGAAAGGGCCGCCCGACGGGTAGCCCTTTCCAACTTGGCTCGGCGACTATCAGGCCGCCGCTTCTTCGCGAGATTCTCCCGCACGCACTTCCGGGAGTTCCTCCCCCTCGGTACGGGCCACGAGTGCCGTAACGGACAGGTCGCTCGTCACGTTCACGGACGTTCGGCACATGTCGAGGATCCTGTCCACGGCGATGTACAGCCCGATCGCTTCCAGGGGTAGTCCCAGCACGGTCAGGATCAACGTGATGGCCACCAGGCTCGCCGCCGGTATTCCGGCCACGCCGATAGAGGTCAACAACGCCAGTATCACTACCAGGAACTGGTCGGCGACAGTGAGGTCCGCACCGAACGCCTGTGCGATGAAGATGACGACCACGCATTCGAACAGCGCCGTGCCATCCATGTTGACCGTTGCGCCCAACGGCAGCACGAAACTTGTGGTGCCCTCCGAGACGCCAGCGCGGCGGGCGCTGCTGAGCGTCACCGGCAGCGTGGCCGAGGACGAAGCGGTGGAGAACGCCATCAACTGTGCCGGCATGATGCGACCGTAATACGCATACGGCCTGACCCCGCCGACGAAACGCAGGAGCACTGGCAGGGTCACAAAGAAGTGCGTCGCGAGCGCCAGCAGGACGGTGAGGGTGAACCAGGCGAGCGCCTCCAGGAGCGTCTCCAGCGGCACCTGCAGCAACGCCTTGCCCACGAGGGCGAATACACCGTACGGCGCGAACATCAATACCCACCGGGTGATCAGGATCATCACGTCGTGGATGGCGGTCCAGAAATTGGTCAGCGTGTCGCTTGGTGAACCCTTGAGGCGCGCCATGAAATAGCCGAACACGACGCTGAAGAAGATCAGCGCGAGAAGCTCCATGTTCACCGCCGCCGCGAAAATGTTGTCAGGGACGGCGCGCGAGATCACCTCCACCAGGTCGCCAGCATCGCGTCCCTCGACGCGCGTCAGTTGGTCCGACACGTCCGGCATGTTCTCGGAGAGCGACTTGACCGACTCTCCGCCCCCGGGATTGATCACGTTGACGAGCACCAGGCCGGTCACGACCGCGATCAGACCCGTCGCGACGTAGAAACCGACCGTCTTGCCCCCGACCCGGCCGAAGTTCTCGCGCCCGGCCATGTTGTGAACGCCCATGATGATCGACGACACGATCAGGGGCACCACGATCATCTTCAGGGCATTGAGGAACAGGCCACCGAAGAAGTTGAATATTTCGACCAGCGACGCCCCGAACACCGTGGTCTCGGCATCGGCCACAAGGCTGACAAGCACGGCCAGTGCCAGCGCCACCGCTATCTGCCAATGGAGTGGCGCGTTTACGATGCGGGACCACATGCCCGCGTCCCTTGATTCTTCTTGCGCCATCGTCCTCCCCTTATGAACTACGCAACCGCCACCAGTCTAACCGAAGGGGCCTTAGCCGACTTCGATCATCTCGAAGTCTTCCTTGCCAACCCCGCATTCGGGGCACACGAAGTCGTCGGGCACGTCCTCCCAAGGCGTCCCGGGCGGGATGTCCTCGTACTCGCAGCCCTCGGCTTCGTCATAGATCCAGCCGCAGACAATACATTGCCACTTCTTCACGGGACGACTCTCAAGCCCGGTGGTTCACACGCACTGGCTTCGGCGCGATGCACGACGCCTTGCCAGCAATGTTCTAACATCTTCGGTTCCCGCCAGGACCTCAAGTCACGATGGTTCGCCAAACGACATCGTATCCGGGTCGCCGGACGGAAAGGCGAATGCTACCGCTAAACGTTCCCGCTCCATAATCGCGCATGAATCACCGTCTATCCGCCTACGCGCAACTCATGCGCCTCGACAAGCCGGTCGGCACCCTGCTGCTGGTGTGGCCGACGTTGGCAGCGTTGTGGATCGCCGCAGAGGGTGTTCCGCCCTGGCCGATACTCCTGGCGTTCGTTGCCGGTACGTTTGTCATGCGTGCGGCCGGCTGCGTGATCAACGACATCGCTGACCGGAAATTCGACGGCCGCGTGGCGCGCACGCAGGATCGGCCGTTGCCCCAGGGCCGCGTCTCGACAACCGGGGCATTGGCGCTTTTCGCGGTTCTTCTGATCCTCGCGCTCGCCATCGTGATGACGTTGAACACCGCAACCCAACTGCTCGCCGCGGCAGGCGTCCTGATCACCATCACCTACCCGTTCCTTAAGCGATGGACGCACTGGCCGCAGCTCGTGCTCGGCGTCGCCTTCAGTTGGGGCATTCCCATGGCGTTCACCGCCGTCACCGGCAGCGTGCCTGGCTTCGCGTGGATCCTGTTCGCCGCCAGCGCCCTGTGGATCATCGCCTACGACACGCTGTACGCGATGGTCGATCGGCGTTTCGATCTCGAGATAGGGCTCAAGTCCTCGGCGATCCTGTTCGGCACCGCTGACCGGGCGATCATTGGCGCGCTGCAGTGCGGGGCGCTCGCCCTCCTGGTCCTGACCGGCACGGAGGCCGGATTCCGCCACGCCTTCTTTGTGGCGCTTGCCGCGGTAGCCGCGCTCTTCATCTATCACCAATGGCTCATCCGCACGCGCGAAGAAAGCGCCTGCTTCAAGGCCTTCCGCAACAATGTGTGGGTCGGTTTCGCGCTGTTCGCCGGCGCCGCGCTCGAGTACCGGGCGCTGGCATGATTCACCGCCTGATCGACACTATCGGCCGTTCAGCCGCGTGGCTAACCCTCGCCATGGTGGTAGTCACCTGCGTGACGCTGGTGCTTCGCTACGGCTTCGACATGGGCGCGATCATGTTGCAGGAGTCCGTGCTCTACATGCATGGCGCCGTCTTCATGCTCGGCTTCTCCTATACGCTCCAGCACGACGAGCACGTGCGGGTCGACCTGGCGTACAGCCGGATGTCGGACCGCCGACGGAGCATGGTGAACCTCGCAGGACACCTCGTCCTCATGACGCCGCTTTGTCTCGCCCTCATTTTCTTCAGCCTCGAATACGTCGCGAACTCCTGGTCAATCCTGGAAGGCTCCCAGGAAGTCGACGGAATCCGCGGCGTCTATCTGCTGAAGACGTTGATCCCCGCGTCCGCGTGCCTGCTTCTGCTTCAGACCGGATTGCTCGCCATGCGGGAAATACGGCGGTTGACGACCAAGGGGGACAACCCCACACACACCGCACATGGCTGAATACCTGCCGCTCATCATGTTCGCGGCGGTGTTCGTCACGCTGCTCGCGGGCTACGCGGTCGCCCCGACACTGGCTGGCGTGGCGCTCCTGTTCGCATTCGGCGGCGCCGTATTCGGTGTCTTCGATCTGGGCGATCTTGGTTTCCTGCCCAACCGCATCTTCGGCATCGTCACGAACCAGACGCTGATCGCAGTGCCCCTGTTCGTCCTGATGGGCGTGACGCTGCAACGCACGCACATCGCCGAGACGCTGCTGAAGAGCCTGTCCGCCCTGCTCGGTTCCGCGCGCGGCGGTCTCGGCATGGCCGTGACCGTGGTCGGCATGCTGATGGCGGCCAGCACCGGCATCGTCGGCGCCACGGTGGTGACGATGGGGCTCATTTCACTGCCGGTGATGCTGCGCCAGGGCTACGACCCCAGACTTGCCACCGGCACCATCTGCGCCACCGGAACCCTGGGCCAGATCATCCCGCCTTCCATCGCCCTGGTGTTGCTCGGAGATGTGCTGTCGAGCGCGTATCAACAGGCACAACTGACCCAGGGCGTCCTTTCGCCGAAGACCGTGTCGGTCGGCGATCTGTTCGCCGGCGCGCTGGTGCCCGGCCTGGTCCTGGTGGTCATGTACCTGATCTACATCGGCGCGGCTGCGTTCTTCAAGCCCGAACGCGCGCCCGGCGCCGACCGCAATACGGGCAGCGACCCGCAAGGATTGCCCGATGCCCGCCGGGACCTGTTCCTCGGGCTCGTGCCGCCGCTCGCCCTCATCGTCGCGGTGCTCGGCTCCATTCTCGGCGGCTACGCGACGCCTACGGAAGCGGCGGGCGTCGGCGCGGCGGGTGCCCTGCTCCTCGGAGCCGCCTACCGGGCGTTGTCCGTGGACGTGCTGCGGGAGATCGCGCTATCCACCCTCAAGACCACGTCCATGGTCTTCCTCATCCTCGTCGGCGCTTCGGTGTTCTCCCTCGTGTTCCGGGGCTACGGCGGCGACGAACTGGTGCAGGGCGTGTTCGCGGACATGCCGGGCGGGGCGTGGGGCGCCATGGCCATCGTCATGGTGACGATATTCCTGCTCGGCTTCGTGCTCGACTTCATCGAGATCACCTACGTCGTGGTGCCGATCGTGGGTCCCGTCCTGCTCTCCATGGGCATCGATCCGATCTGGCTGGGGATCATGATCGCCGTCAACCTGCAGACGTCCTTCCTCACGCCTCCCTTCGGGTTCTCCCTCTTCTACCTGCGCGGGGTGACGCCACCCGAGGTCCAAACCGTCGACATCTACCGCGGCGTCGCTCCGTTCATCGTCGCGCAAATCTGCATGCTGCTGCTGCTCGTGGCCGTCCCGCAGCTCGCGACCTGGCTACCCGGAGTCCTTTACTAGCTAGGGCCGACGCAGACCTATCGCACGTTGAGGTAGGCCTGCTCCGTCACGGCGTGGTACTCGCGCATGCTGTTCAGGAACTTCGTGTACGAGTCGAGGATGCGCTGCGCCAGTTCATCGTCTGCGGACTCCGCCAGGACTTCGGCGGACAACCGCCGAAACTCGTCGAGCACTTCGTCCGGCAGGCGACGGACCTCCACGCCGTGTTCCTCGACCAGGGTCCTGAGCGAGTCTGCGTTGCGCGCGGTGAACTCGTTCAGCATGTCCTGGTTGATCGCCCGGCAGGCGGTTTCGAGGATCATCTTCAGGTCGTCGGGCAATGTGTCGAACGCATCCTGGTTGACGATGGCCTCGATCGTTGGGCCGGGTTCATGCCAACCCGGGTAGTAGTAGTAGCGCGCTATCTCCTGGAATCCGAAAGCGAGGTCGTTGTATGGCCCGACCCACTCGGTGGCATCGATCACGCCGGTCTGAAGCGACGTGAAGATCTCCCTCCCCGGCAAGCTGACGGCAACGCCACCGGCGCGTTGAAAGACCTCGCCGCCGAGCCCCGGGATGCGCATCTTGAGGCCCTGGAGGTCGGCGGGTGTATTGATTTCCTTGTTGAACCAGCCCGCCATCTGCACGCCTGAGTTGCCCGCTGCCATCGGGACCACGCCGAATCGGCCGTATAGCTCCCGCCACAACTCAAGCCCTTCGCCGTGATACAGCCAAGCGTTCATCTCCTGGGCGGTCAGGCCGAAGGGCACCGTCGCGAAAATGGCGGCGATCGGAGCCTTGCCGCGCCAGTAGTACGCGGCGCCGTGGCCCATTTCGGCGCTGCCTTCGGATACGGCATCGAATACCTCGAACGCCGGGACGAGTTCGTTGGCGGCGTATACCTTGATCTTGAGCCGGCCAGCAGACATGACGTCCACCATCTCCGCGAGACGCTCCGGCGCCGTGCCGAGGCCCGGAAGGTTCTTCGGCCAGGTCGTGACCAGTTTCCACTCGAATGTCGAGGGCGCTGGCGCGGCCTGCGTCTCCGTATCCTGAGGTTCCTCCGGCGCGCACGCGCCGAGCAGCACTGCAACCACGGCTGCCAATCCCTGTGCCCAGGACCGCGAAGCCCGGTTCAATCCAACGTCTCCAACTTCGCGTAGCCCAACATCAACCATTTCGATCCTTCCTTCCTGAAATTCACCTGAATCCGAGCGCGCTCGCCGTTGCCCTCGCTTTGCAGCACTATGCCCTCTCCGAACTTCCCGTGCCGCACGCGCTGACCCACGCGCAATCCGGAAGAAGACTCTCCCGACAGGCCAATCCTTCGCACAGGCCGGGACACGGTCCCGCCCATCCGAACTTCCTCCAGGGTCTCAGAAGGCACCTCAAGCAGGAATCGCGACGGCCGGTTCACCGATTCGGAACCGAAGAAGCGCCGAATCTGTGCGTACGTGAGATACAGCTGGCGCATGGCGCGCGTGACGCCGACGTAGGCGAGGCGGCGCTCCTCCTCCATGCGGCCGGGCTCTTCCGCCGACCTGCGATGCGGGAAGAGGCCCTCCTCCAGACCGGTAAGGAACACGAGAGGAAACTCGAGCCCCTTGGCGGAGTGCAACGTCATCATCTGTACCGCGGCTCCGCCCGCTGCCTGGTATTCGCCAGCCTCGAGCGCCGCGTGATCGAGGAAATCGTCCAGGTCCGACGCTTCCTCGTCCGTGTCGCCTCGAGGATCGACGGGGAACGTCCTCGCCGCCCGGAACTGCCGGCACGCGGTGACGAGTTCCTCCAGGTTTTCCTTGCGAGCGAGGCCCCGCTCTCCCGGCTCCTTGCCGTGGTACTCCAGCAGTCCGCTGGCATCGATGCAGTGGCGGGCGACCTCTTGCAACTCGGCGTCTTGCAACGTCTCCGACATCGTGTCGATCTCGTCGATGAAGTTCCGAAGCGCGGTCGCCATTCTTCCGCCGATCTCTCCGCTGGCGATGCCGTCCTTCGCTGCCTGCCAGAGCGATATCTCGTTCGCCCGCGCCACCGCGCGCACGCTGTCGATGGTCCGATCACCAATACCCCGAGGCGGCGTATTGACCACCCGCTCGAAGGCGACGTCGGCATGGCGCTGGTTCATCAGCCGCATGTAGGCCAGCGCGTTCTTGACCTCGGCCCGTTCGAAGAAGCGCAAACCCCCGTAGATGCGATAGGGGATGTCAGCCATCAGAAAGGCTTCTTCCAATACGCGAGACTGCGCATTCGACCGGTAGAGCACGGCGACTTCGTCGGGCTCCCCGTCCCGCAGCCACTCGCGAGTGCGGTCCGCCACGAATCGCGCTTCGTCGACCTCGTTGAACGCGGCGTAGACCTTGACCGGCTCACCGTCCCCCGCAGAGGTCCAGAGGGACTTGCCGAGGCGGCCCAGGTTGTTGCCGATCAGCCCGTTGGCCGCGTCCAGGATCTTGCTAGTCGAGCGGTAGTTCTGCTCCAGCCGAATGATCTGCGTATCCTCGAAATCATCGGAGAACCTTTGAATGTTCTCGATCTTGGCGCCGCGCCAACCATAGATCGACTGGTCGTCGTCTCCGACCGCCATGACATTGCCGGTTTTTCCAGCGAGCAGGCGCAGCCAGGCGTACTGAATCGTGTTGGTGTCCTGGAATTCATCGACCAGGAGCTGCCCGAAGCGGCGCCGATAGTGGGTGAGCAGCGCTTCGTTGTCCCGAATGAGTTCGTGGCACCGCAGCAACAATTCGGCGAAGTCCACCAATCCTCCGCGAGCACAGGCGGCTTCGTAGGCCTCGTAGAGTCGCTTCAACGTCCTCGAGGAAAAGTCGTCGCTGCCCGGGATCTCGTTCGGTCTGCGGCCTCGATCCTTCTGTGCGTTGATGAACCCGGCGACCTGCCGCGCGGGCCAGGATGCTTCGTCTAGGTCCTGCGCCTTGATCACGCGCCGGATCAGGCGAAGCTGATCGTCCGAATCGATGATCTGGAAGTTCTGCGGCAGTCCCGCATCCTCCCAGTGCATGCGCAGCAAGCGGTGAGCAATACCGTGAAACGTTCCCACCCACATGCCGCGGCCGGGCATGTCGAGCAGCGCCTCCGCCCTGGAGCGCATTTCCGCAGCGGCCTTGTTGGTGAACGTGACCGCGAGTACGCCCTGGGGGCTCAATCCCTCCACCTGGACGAGCCAGGCGATGCGGTGTACCAGCACACGGGTCTTGCCGCTGCCTGCCCCAGCGACGACAAGCAGGTTCCCAAGCGGGGCCGTGACGGCTTCCCGCTGCCGCTCGTTCAGGGGCCCGATGATGCCTGATACGTCCAACCGCTACTCGACGGTGACGGATTTCGCCAGGTTTCGCGGCTGGTCCACGTCCGTGCCCTTCAGCACCGCGACGTGGTAGGCGAGCAGTTGCAGCGGGACCGTGTAGACGATGGGCGCCACGGCATCGTGCACGTTCGGGACTTCGATGACGGTGAGGCCCGGCCCCTCGCGGAACCCCGCTTCCGCGTTGGCAAAGACGTAAAGCTGGCCGCCCCGGGCGCGCACTTCCTGCAGATTCGATTGGATCTTGCGAAGTAGATCGTTGTTCGGCGCCACGGCCACCACCGGCATCGCTTCGGTCACCAGCGCCAGTGGTCCGTGTTTCAGTTCCCCGGCAGGGTAGGCCTCCGCGTGGACATAGGAAATCTCCTTCAGCTTCAGCGCACCCTCCAGCGCAACCGGCAGTTGCGGGCCGCGACCGAGGAACAGGGCGTGTTGCCGGGCAACGAACTCCTCGGCCAGTTCCTGCAGGCGCGGCTCAAGCTCCAGGACTTCCCCGATGGCGTCGTCGAGGGAGTGCAGCGCCTGCACCAACTCAGCCTCCTTCTCCCGGCTCATTCCGTGCCGCCGCCCGAGCAGGATGGTCAGCATAAGCAGGTCGGCAAGCATCGCGGTAAACGCCTTCGTGGACGCGACGCCGAACTCTGCACCCGCCTGCAGCATGATCGCCATGTCCGACTCGCGCACGATAGAACTCGTCGCGACGTTGCAGATCGCCAGGGTATGGCGGAAGCCGATGTCCTTTGCGATACGCAGGGCTGCGAGGGTATCCGCCGTCTCTCCTGACTGCGAAGTCGTCACAAACAGGCTGCCCGGGGGCACCACGACCGGGCGATAACGCCACTCGCTCGCGATCTCCACCTGGCAGGAAATGCCCACGTACTCCTCGATCCAGTGCCTGGCTACGCAGCCGGCGTAGTAGGCCGTGCCACACGCGACTATGGTCACGGCCTGCGTTTCGTCGAGGATGCTCGACGTGCGCACGCCGAACGCGCGTTCCAGCACCCTCGCGCGGCCGATCCGTCCTTCCAGCGTGTTTCGCACAACCTGAGGCTGCTGGTGAATCTCGCGCTGCATGTAGTGGCGGTAATTGCCCCGGTCAGCCTCCTCCGGGGCATGCTCGACCCGCACCGTGGAACGCACGACGTTCTCGTCGTTCACGTTCCATACCTCTATCCCCTCGGGGCGCACGTCGATCAGGTCGCCTTCCTCGAGCAGGATGAACCGGTCGGTCACAGGCCGCAGCGCGAGTACATCTGACGCGATGAAGTTCTCACCGAAACCGACCCCGACCACCAGCCCACTCCCGGCCCGTGCGGCGACGATGCGGCCTGGCTCATCGCGACACAGGACGCCGATGGCGTATTTTCCGTCGAGACGCTTGAGCGCCGCGCGCACCGCTTCCAGCAGGTCTCCCGTCCGCTCGTAGCATTGATCGATCAGGTGGACGATCACCTCTGTATCCGTCTCGGAGGTGAACTCGTACCCGTTCTCGACCAACTCCTCCCGCAGGGGCTCGAAGTCCTCGATGATGCCGTTGTGGACGAGCGCTATCCGGTTTGACGATACGTGGGGGTGGGCATTGCACTCCACGGGGGGACCATGGGTCGCCCAGCGCGTATGCGCGATGCCCGCAGTGCCGAGCACGGGCCGTTCATTCACACTGTCGACCAGCGCCTGCACCTTGCCGATGGTGCGGCGGTGGGCGAATTCCGCCGCGCCGTTGCCGTCCGAACCGACGATGGCCAACCCGGCGGAGTCATAGCCGCGGTATTCGAGGCGCTGTAGTCCTTCGAGCAGAATGCCTGAGACATCCCGGCTCGACACGGCTCCGACAATGCCGCACACGACTCTAACCGTCCGCGGAGGACTTATCCCCCCGCTCCTTCCTGGCCTGGGGTGAACGCCATTTCTTGATGTTGCGCTGCCTGCTGCGTCCTACGGCGAGGTCCTTCTTGTCCACCGGCACCGTGATCGTCGATCCCGCGCCAACATAGGCGTCATCGCCAATCTCGACCGGCGCCACGAGTGTCGCATTGGTGCCCACGAATACGCGGTCACCGATCGCAGTTTCGTGTTTGTCCACGCCGTCGTAATTGCACGTAATCGCACCGGCGCCGATGTTGCAGTCATCGCCCACCTCCGCGTCGCCCAGGTACGCGAGGTGACTTGCCTTGGTGCCCGCTCCTAGGCGTGCTTTCTTCGTCTCCACGAAGTTGCCGATCTTGACGCCTTCGCCGAGTTGCGTACCGGGCCTTAGGCGCGCAAACGGGCCGATCGTCGCGCCCCGTTCGATGTGCGCACCGTCAATAACCGTATTCGCTTCCACGGTCACATCGTCGCCGAGGACCGTATCCCGGATGAAGCAGTTGGGCCCGATCGAGACGCCCTCGCCGAGGACCACTTCGCCCTCGAACACGGAATTGACGTCGATGGTGCAATCCGATCCCGCCTTGAGGGTCCCGCGCAGGTCGAACCGGGCGGGATCCCGAAACGTCACGCCATCCCGCATGAGCGCTTCTGCACACCGCTGCTGATAGCGCCGCTCGGCGGCCGCGAGCTGCACCCGATCATTCACCCCGGCAAAGTCCTCGAACGACGGTGCCCTGATGGCCATAACGGAAACGCCTTCAGGCTGCGCCGCGCCGATGATGTCGGTCAGGTAGAACTCTCCCTGGGCATTGTCATTGCCGAGGCCCGCCAGCAGCCGCTTGAGCGAGGCGGCCGGCGCGGCGAGGATCCCCGTATTGATCTCCGTGACACGGCGCTCGGCGTCCGAGGCGTCCGCTTCCTCCACGATGGCCGCAACGCTGCCGTCGTCTTTGCGGAGCACCCGCCCAAGCCCGGACGGGTCGGCGGCCTCTGCCGTGACTACCGCGATGCAATCGCCTTCGGCACTCGCCCGTGCGCATTGCCCCAATGTCTGACCGTCCGCCAGCGGGACATCGCCGTAGACGACCAGCACCGTCGCATTCTCGTCGACGTGCGGTACGGCCTGAGATGTCGCGTGGCCCGTGCCGAGTTGCTCGGGCTGCTCAATCCAGTTGAGATTCGAATCATCGGTACACCGTGATCCGACCTCTTTGCCATCCCGGCCGACGACGACATGCACCTGCGCCGGGTCGAGTTCCCGGGCGGTTTGGAGCACGTGCGCGAGCAGGGGCTTGCCGGCGATTTCGTGCAGCACCTTGGCCTTGCTGGATCGCATGCGCTTGCCCTGACCCGCAGCCAGCACGACGATTTCCAGATTCGATATAGGTTCGGAAATGGTCGGATGCCCTCCTGGCACGGCTCGAGGCGCGAATCTACTGATTATAGGGTGCGGCATCCGGAATGCTTAGCCCGCAGGCGTTCGATAGCCAATCCCGAGCAGATCACTGAAGCGTTGTGTATCCCGGAAGGATTCAAGGCAATTCGGGATGTCTGTACCAGCATTTCGGTAAAGGCGGACTTGAGCGGTTCTTTCGTATCCCAATATGCCGTTGGTAACCACAATGATCCCGCTCGTACCCCTCAAGTCACGCCGAAACTCTCCAAATCCCTGACTTGGCGTAGGGGTGCCAAATATGGCGTCGCTTACTTCCGGCTCGCAGTGCAGACCCAGACCACAAACATTGATTGCGATCAGGTGGTTCAGTTCGCATTTCTCCCAACCAGTGGTCGCCTCGATCTTTCTCCAATGCTTCGCCTTGAGGCGCAAGGATGTCCGCATCTTTTCGGACCAGTCGAACGTATCGCTCCTTCCCGGTCCGATAACGCGACCAAGCCCATCCGACGCCATAGGCGGGGCAAGCCAACCTACCAACTTCCAATCTCCGCATTCGAGCTTCGCAATCGGCGGGTTTTGGCATTCCCAAGGATAGGTCACATATCCAAGTCCATGCTGGTTGACCAACCTGCGAACCTCGTCGGGAGAATGCTCGCTGAGCAAGACACTGAACCGCTTGATTGCGCTCCTTCCCAGGGTTTCACTCAACTCCCCTTCAGCTTGAAGGTGAAGGTCGGAGTGGAGAAGGCGTTGACGGGTCAATTCCTCACGGATCGTCCTTACGACAAAGTACTCGTTACCGGAGAAATTCAACCGTTCTTCATCCAAGCCGCAAAGGGTCGCTTCAACGCGAAATCGCTGATCGTCGTGGAAAGCGAGAAAGTCCACGGTCTTGGGGCAATCGACGAACTGGGGCTCTATCGTGACATCGCAACCCAATCGAAGCAGAACTTGATGGAGCTGCAATTCAAAATATGCGCCCATGAAGTTGCAGAAGTTCTTGTCCTGTAGTCGTCTCTCGAGACCTTTTCGATGCTCACATGGAATTGCTTGGAACCACGACTCAAGATTCTTGCGTATTTCAGTGGCTTCCGGTCGAGCTCCACGCCGCAGGAAATCAAAGGTGCTTTCGCCAGCTCCGCCCTCACCCGCTCTTTGCTCGACCGGATCAAACAGGTAGTCATTCATGGTCTCGGAGTTTCCGTGCGGCCTCGTTCGGGGATCCCGGCTCCCTAGCGAGGCAGCATCCGAGCCACACATCGAGCTGGTTCGCTTCACGAAGTCGATGCCGGCAGTTAGTCAGGACAACGCCTGCGTTTGTCGCCCGCAAGTCGAACAACAAGCGGTCGTCGTTGTTCAGGTTTCGGTCAAGGAACGAACCCTCGTTGTTCCACAACGCTGTCTCCAAGCCTCTCCAATGCCATGCCGATCAATCGATCATCGAATATCCGCAGCTTGCGGTCTCGTCCCCGGCCCCATTGCCTGAGTCCGTCCCGAATGTCGGCGACCGTTGCCGGGCGATCATCCTCCCGCAGCAACCAGTCGACCGTAGCCAATAGTTCCATGCCCAAGGGAGACTCGAAGCCTCGGATCAAGTCCGTTGCCCATTCCAGTGCCGGAACGTAGCGCTTCGCTTCCGATCTCAAATAGGCCCTAACGATCTCCTTCTTTCGGGCGTTGAACCAGATCTCGCTGCTTGGCCCAGCGTCCGCCAATCGTCGTTCGCAGCCGAGATAACTGCCATCCAGGTTGTTCAGGAGCATTCGCAATTCGTCCGAATAAGGCCCATAGATGTGCGCCACAAACGATAGCTTGAGCGGATCTTCGACGTCCGTCCGCTCGGCTCCCCGCACAATAAACCAAGCGAGCTTCTGAACCTCCAGAACGCTACACCCCAAGCCGAGAACGCAGTAACGTCTCACCATCTCCGCCATGAGGGCCCGCGCAGGCGTAAGTTCTTCGACGCCCACCTTTTTCGCTACGTTCTGATACCTCGCCGTCGGTTCATAGACGGTCGCCGCAAGGCCTTCTACTTTCGCCAGCGCCGACTCAATTACGGGCTTGACGTCCCGCCAATTCAATCCGCCATTCCCACATCCTAACGGCGGCACTGCGATCGATCTGATCCGATTCTCCTTGATAACTCGAACCAGCGCTTCCATTCCCTGTTCAATCCACTCCAGCCTCGTTTTCGAACGCCAATGGTCTTTGGTCGGGAAGTTGACGATCCACTTTGGTCCAAGCAACTCGTGATTCTCTGTTACGAACATCTCGCCCAGCCGTACTCTTCCGTCCTTGCACGCCGACGCGTACTCTTGGAAGTTCTCGGGGAATCGCTCCTTGAACATCAACGCGATTCCCTTGCCCATAATGCCAACCGTATTTACGGTATTGACCAGCGCTTCGACATCCGCTTCCAGCAGGTTGCCCTGTTCGAATTTCACCATCCGAAATACAACTCCGGACTTACCCTGGCACGCATTGCCACCCCCGCATCCATCGCCCAACCATCTACCAGCGCCTTCTGATTCGATGCATAGCAGACAACAGCTTCAAGCAGATTCACCGGCAAGTACCGATGAACGAGCGCTTCTGCCTGGTACCGCTCCGTCTTGTCCGGATCGGCCTCATCGTACTTGAAGTCACGGTTTCGCAGCCCCTCCCAGTCAATCTCGGAGAGTTCGTCAAACGAAGTCAAGAACATCGCCGTCGCCAATAGCGCGTGCCGGTCTGTGAACACGAACTCCACACTGGTCGTCGCGAGGCGACGCAATGACGAAACAAGAATCACGATCTCCCGAGACGGCACAGCTGGAATCCCGTGACCGGTCTTGATCTTGAAGGCCATGGGCGAGAATGGCGTGAAGTAGAAGGGTATGTAGTCGGCGAGAATCCCGCCCGGGCCGGCCGAGACGGCGTGGCCGTCTCTACGCCCAATGAGTTCCGGATCGCCGATGGTCACGAAGTTCGGATCGAGCACTCCGCCACTTCGACAATACAGCCCGTGCTCGAGTATCCACCGCAGGTTCTGTATGTGCGTAATCCGAAAAATGTAAGCTCTCTCCAGAGAAAGCCACTCGTATTGCATCGGCTCCCATCACCCCGCCGAACGTTCTGCGGTCCAGTATGCAGCCTCTTGGATTCTGACCGCTAGGGCGTGCACAGATCATTCATCTCAGTCGCGATCCAACCGATGCGAGAGGTGCGATTGCTGATAATTTGTACAGTACCACGAACCCGATCTTCCGGTCCAACTTTCTGGAGCGGACGCCGCTTCGAGTGTCCAGACACTCGGGTTGGTTGACCCGCCAGACATCACCTCCGTGCCCGAACCGCCGCCTCTCGACTCAGGCAGCGGTCGAGCCACGCGTCCAGATGCGGTTGCTCCGCGAAGTCGATGCCGGCCGCCCGCGCCCAGGCAAACACGCTCGCAACGTTGAGATCGGCAACGCTGAACGTGTCACCGAGCAGGTAGTCGCAGTCCGACAGCGCGTCGTTCAGCACATTGAAGGGCCGCTGCAACGTCGCGATACCGACCGCTGCAGCCTCCGGGTCCTGTTCGTTACCCCGCAATCCCCGCGCTTTCAGCAGCACGTCGAGCAGCGTGATCTCTACGGCGGTCATGACCCAGAACGACCAGCGCAGCGTCTGCGCCTCGTCTTCGGGTGTGGCCGGTGCCAGCTTTCCGTGTTTTTTCGCAAGATAGATGTTGATGGCCATGGACTCGGAGAGCGTGAAGCCATCGTCATCGATCGCGGGCACTTGGCCCATGGGATTCGCCGCCACGAGGTCTTCCGTAGGTATCGGGGCCTCCTCCTGGAACCCGTACTCGTGCCGGAAGTCGAGCCCCAGTTCGTGCGCCATCCAAAGGGCGCGCATGGCCCGGCTCATCGGCGGGCCGTAGATGGTCAATGTCATTATTCCGTCACTCTATTCGTCATCGCGCCCAAATCGTCTCAAGCTCGATGACAGAGTGTAGCCGCATTGGTGATTCATCGGCTCTGCGATGACGTATGTTCACTCGCAAATCGATCGCCGAACCAGTACCTTGCGGCGCAGAGGTCGTTGATCCAACGTCTACGGCGGTACTGAGCCATCGTCAAACTCGTGGGTGGGCACGGAGATTCGGAATGCAGGTGAAACCTATCAAGAGTGAAGCCGACTACGCCGCTTCTCTGCTGAAGATCGATGGCTTGATGGGCGCCGCGCCAAACACGCCTGCGAGCGATGAACTGGAGGCGCTCGTGACTCTCGTCGAGGCTTACGAAGCGGTGCACTGGCCGATAGCGGCAACCGATTCGAACTGCGCGATCAAGCGTTCGAAATAGCTGCAGAGACGCGTACTTCCCGCCTATCGGTCACCTGACGGTCCAACCCACAGAGCGGCGCATCTTCAGAGTCGTTCAGCGCCGGCGTTTCCTCAATTCTTCCAGCGTCCGCTGCCGGCCCGCAGCGTCGGCCAACTGTGCCGTCGCAAGGGAGAAGTCGAAGTCGGAGGCCTGTTCCGAGAGGTCTCGTTCAGCCCGTTCCCTAGACTCGAGAGCCGAGGCTTCGTCTATGTCGTCGGCGCGCAATGCGGTGTCCGCCAGCACGGTCACGATGCCCGGCTGCACTTCGAGGAATCCGCCGGAGGCGAAGAAGACATCCTCTTCGCCGTCTTCGAACCGGAGCGTCACCGGCCCTGGCTTGATACCCGTCAGAAGCGGCGCGTGACCCGGCAATATGCCGAGTTCCCCGATCGTGCCGGTCGCAATGACCATCGTGACACGGCCGGAATAGATTTCTTTCTCGGCGCTCACGATGTCGCATTGCATGGTCGCGGCCATGGGCTGTCTCCTCTACGCCTCTGTTTACGCCTCTATGGTCTGGGCCTTCTCACGCGCGCCGTCGATGTCCCCCACCATGTAGAACGATTGCTCCGGCAGGTCATCGGCTTCGCCGTCGAGGACGGCCTTGAAACTGCGGACGGTGTTTTCGCGGGAAACGTACTGGCCCGGCTGGCCCGTGAACTGTTCGGCGACGAACATCGGCTGGGAGAAGAACTGCTGCATCTTGCGCGCGCGATAGACCAGCGCCTTGTCTTCCTCGGACAGTTCGTCCATGCCGAGAATGGCGATGATGTCGCGCAGCTCCTGGTAACGCTGCAGGGTCTCCTGGACGCCGCGCGCGGTCTCGTAGTGTTCGCGGCCCACGACATTTGGGTCGAGCTGCCGGCTGGTCGACTCGACCGTCACCCTGTCTCGCGCGATCACCGACCTCGGCATCTACCCGGCGGTGG
>CAZFGB010000246.1:0-42991 GCA_964518405.1 uncultured Pseudomonadales bacterium
ACATCGTGGTGATCGCCGACGAGGCGCACCGTAGCCAGTACGATTTCATCGACGGCTACGCCCGCCACATGCGCGACGCGCTGCCCAACGCGTCTTTCATCGGCTTCACCGGTACGCCAGTCGAGTTGCAGGACGCCAATACACGCTCCGTGTTCGGCGATTACATCAGTGTTTACGACATCCAGCGCGCCGTCGAGGACGGGGCCACGGTGCCGATCTACTACGAGAGCCGCCTGGCCAAGCTCGCGCTGGACGAGTCCGCGCGTCCAAACATCGATCCCGACTTCGAGGAAGCGACCGAGGGCGAGGAGGTGGAGCGCAAGGAACGTCTCAAGAGTCGATGGGCACAGCTCGAAGCCATCGTGGGAACCCAGGAAAGGCTGCGGCTCGTCGCCGAGGACATCGTTGCTCACTTCGACGAACGGACAGAGGCCATGCACGGCAAGGCGATGGTCGTCTGCATGAGCCGCCGGATCTGCGTGGATCTGCACGATGAACTGGTGCGCCTGCGGCCGGACTGGCAGGACGACGACGACGCGAAAGGCAGCATCAAGATCGTCATGACGGGGTCGGCCTCGGACCCGGCGGACTGGCAGCGGCACATCCGCAACAAGGCACGCCGGGAAGCGTTGGCCAAACGTTTCAGGGATCCGGAGGACCCGTTCCGAGTCGTACTCGTACGTGACATGTGGCTCACTGGCTTCGACGCTCCCAGCCTGCACACGATGTACGTGGACAAGCCGATGCGGGGCCACGGTCTGATGCAGGCGATCGCCCGCGTCAACCGCGTGTTTCGGGACAAGCCCGGTGGTCTCGTCGTCGACTATCTCGGCCTGTCGAACGAACTCAAGCAGGCGCTCGCCACCTATACCGAGAGTGGCGGGACCGGGCGAACCGCAGTGGACAAGGAGGAGGCCGTGGCGCTCCTGCTGGAGAAGCACGAGGTCTGCCTCGGCATGCTTCACGGCTTCGACTTCTCCGCCTGGGCCGCCGGTACCGCGCCGGAACGGCTGGCCCTCCTGCCTGCCGCACAGGAGCACATCCTGGCGCAGGAGAACGGCAAGGAACGGTTCATCGCGGCTGTGCGCGACCTCTCGCGTGCGTTCGCATTGGCGGTGCCGAGCGACGAGGCGACGCGTATCCGGGACGATGTCGGCTTCCTGCAGGCCGTCCAGTCCGTCCTAGCCAAGCGGTCGGTCGTCGAACAGAAGCCCCAGGAGGAACTGGACCACGCCGTGCGGCAGATCATCTCGCGGGCTGTGGCGCCCGAGGGCGTCATCGATATCTTCGCGGCCGCCGGCCTGCCGAAACCGGATATCTCGATCCTGTCGGACGAGTTCCTGGCGGAGGTGCGCGGAATGGAGCATCGCAACCTGGCGGTCGAACTGCTCCAGAAGCTGCTAAACGGCGAGGTGTCGAGCCGGAGGCGGCGCAATGTCGTGCAGGCGCGGTCCTTCGCGGAAATGCTCGAAACTGCGATCCGACGATACCGGAACCGATCGGTGGCCGCTGCCCAAGTCATCGAGGAACTGATCGAACTCGCTCGCGAGATGCGGGAAGCCCAAGCGCGCGGGGAGGAGTTGGGACTTACGGAGGATGAACTGGCCTTCTACGACGCCCTTGAGACCAACGATAGCGCCGTCCAAGTCCTCGGAGACGAGACCCTCTGCGTCATCGCCCGCGAGCTTGTCCGGACCGTGGGCGCGAACGTCACCATCGACTGGACGTTGCGGGAGAACGTGCGCGCCAATCTCCGGCGTCTGGTCAGGCGAATCCTGCGCGAGTACGGTTATCCTCCCGACAAGCAGGAGAAGGCGACCAGGACGGTGCTCGAACAGGCGGAGGCGCTGTCGGCGAACTGGGCCGTCTGAATCGCCGCGTCCGGCCAAGACGAGACTATCGAATGCGTAACCACAAGAATCCTGCGCCGGAGACGCTGAACGCGCAGGCCTTGCGCCAGATCGACGCCGGGACCGGCGGGCTGACGCCGGCCATATTTCCGTCGACGACCTACGTGCGCGACAAGGACGACTATGCGCTGCTCGACTCGCGCCACAGCTACGGGCGCGACGAGAATCCAGGCTTCGCCGTTGCGGAGCAGGTCCTTGCCCGGCTGGAAGCGGGAGAGGCGGGCCTGCTCTTCAGCTCCGGCATGTCCGCGGCCATGGCCGTCGTCCAGTCCCTGCAACCCGGCGACCGGGTGGTGGCACCCAGGATCATGTACTGGGGATTGCGCAGGTGGCTGATCGCCTTCTGCGACCAGTGGGGCATCGCGCTCGATCTTTTCGATCCGGCGGATCCGGACGCCCTGGTCCGATCGGTGGAGCGCGGCAAGACCAGGCTGCTCTGGATGGAGTCGCCCTGCAATCCGACCTGGGACGTGATCGACATTGCCGCCGCCGCTGACATCGCACACCGGATCGGCGCGACTCTGGTGGTCGACTCCACCGTCGCTACGCCGGTGTTGACGCAGCCCATCCGGCATGGCGCCGACCTCGTCGTGCATTCGGCGACGAAATACCTGAACGGCCATTGCGACGTCGTCGCGGGCGTCGTTGTGACCGCGCGAAAAGACGGGCTGTGGGAAGACATCTGCCGCGTGAGACTCCATGGCGGGGCCATCCTGGGGACGTTCGAGGCCTGGCTTCTGCAGAGGGGCATGCGCACGCTTTTCCTGCGGGTGCGCAAGGCCTCGGAATCGGCATTGGCGATCGCCCGTCATTTCGAGGGTCACCCGGCGCTCAAGGCCGTGTTGTATCCCGGTCTGCCCAGCCATCCGGGACACGAAATCGCCAGACGCCAGATGGACGGCGGGTTCGGGGGCATGCTGTCGCTGCGCGTGAACGGGGATGCGGACAAGGCGTTGGACATCGTCAAGCGATGCAGGGTGTTCACCCGGGCAACGTCGCTCGGGGGCGTCGAGAGCCTGATCGAGCATCGTTACTCTATCGAGGGAGAAGGCAGTCCCATACCTGAGGACCTGGTGCGCCTGTCCATCGGTATCGAGGATGTGGACGACCTGATCGCGGATCTCGAGCAGGCGCTCGCGTGACGTGAGCCGGAACCCGCGTTACGACATCCTGTTCGAGCCGGTGCGGATCGGCCCCGTCACGGCGCCGAACCGTTTCTACCAGACGCCTCATGCCCTCGGCACCGGCAACGCCATGCCGCGCACGCGCGCGGCGATGCGCGAGGTGCGTGCGGAGGGCGGCTGGGGCGTGGTCAACACCGGCTACTGCTCCATTCATCCCAGTTCCGACGACTCGCCCTTGCCGTACTGTCGCCTGTGGGACGACGACGACATACCGGTCCACGCATTGATGGTCGACGCCGTGCATCGCCACGGCGCACTGGCCGGCGTCGAGCTGTGGCACGGCGGCAGCGACCCGGGCAACCGGTTCACGAGGGTGACGCCGATGTCCCCTTCGGGCGTTCCCGTGCATCGCACCTATCCGGGCTGGATGGGCCTGGCGACGCCCCGGCCCATGGACCTGGGGGACATACGGGAACTGCGCGGCTGGTACGTCGACGCGGCACGACGGGCGAGATCCGCCGGATTCGACATCGTCTATGTCTACGCGGGCATGGGCTACACCCCCTACGAGTTCCTGCTGGCGCAGCGGAACAGGCGGACCGACGCGTACGGCGGCAGCCTCGCTAACCGTACGCGCCTGATTCGGGAAATCCTCGAGGACATGAAGGAGGCAGTCGGCGACACGTGCGCCGTGGCGGTGCGGTTCAGTACCGACGCGCTCCTGGAAGTGCCTGGGGAAGAGCTACCCTCGGAAGCGCACGAAATCGTTGCTTTGCTGGCCGAAGTCCCGGACCTCTGGGACGTGAAATCGGCGGACTGGACGGTGGAGACCGCGTCGGCCCGGTTCAGCGAGGAAGGCGCGCAGGAACCGTGGACGGAATTCGTCAAGCCGTTGACGACGAAGCCTGTCGTGGGGGTCGGACGCTTCACGTCGCCGGACGAGATGGTGCGCCAGGTGAGAAGAGGCACCCTGGACCTCATCGGCGCCGCCCGTCCATCCATCGCGGATCCGTTCCTGCCGAAAAAGATCGACGAAGGACGGGAGGACGAGATCCGCGAGTGCATCGGCTGCAACATCTGCGTGTCGTCCTATCACGACGGCGTCCCGGTCCGTTGCACGCAGAACCCGACCATGGGCGAGGAGTGGCGGCGGGGCTGGCACCCGGAACGCATTCCGTCCGGAGATCCCGAAACTCGCGTGCTGGTCGTCGGCGCAGGGCCTGCCGGGCTGGAGTGCGCGCGGGCGTTGGGGCAGCGCGGCTTCAAGGTCACCCTGGCCGAAGCGCGGGATGCGCTTGGCGGCCGCGTCACCATCGAGTCGACGCTGCCGGGCCTCGCGACGTGGGCGCGGGTGCGCGACTACCGGACGCACCTGATTCACGCCATGGCGAACGTGGACGTCTATCGTGGGAGCCTGCTGACGGCGCAGGATGTCCTCGATTTCGGCTGCGATCACGCGGTCATCGCGACGGGCGCGCATTGGACGCGGGAGATCCTGGGCGCGGACGGCGATCCAGCGCCGGGATTCGAGGGCGACGCGGTGTATACGCCCGACGACATCCTGTCCGGCGCCGAACTCCACGGCTCCGTGGTCATCTACGACTTCGATCACTACTACATGGGGAGTTGCCTGGCCGAGCTTGTCCGCCGGCGCGGCCATGAGGTCACCATCGTGACGCCGGCCAACGCCGTGTCGGCGTGGACATTCATGAACAACGAGCTTGTCAGGATTCGCGAGCGGATGATCGAACTCGGTGTCGCCATTGTGACGGAGCACCGTGTGACGGACCTTCGCGACGGAGCAGTGCGCCTGGCCTCTGTCTATCGTGGCGGCGAGGAGAGTTCGTTGCCCTGCAGGTCGCTGGTCGTGGTCGGCGTCAGGGCGCGAAACGATGCGCTGTTCCGGGATCTGACCGCAGATCCGAATCGAATCACCGATGCCGACATCGCCTCGGTGCGAAGCATCGGCGACTGCCGGGCGCCGGGGGCCATCGTTCACGCCGTCCACGCCGGGCACGAGTGCGCCCGGACGATCGATTCGGGCGATGGCGTTGAGCCGATAGCTTGGGAGCGGTCAAGACTCTAGTGCTCCGTCACGTATCTAATGTCGGATAGAGGCGCTTCAGTCTGACGCGGGCGTCGTCGGTCGTGAACTGCCAGTTCACCTTGGCCTTGAGGCGATCCCGGTGGTTCTGCCAGGCGTCGACTTCGCGGCGCAGGACGTCGATCGAGTCGATGCGCCGGTTCAGACACTGGCGGATCATGACATTGAGCTCCACCTCGGCGACGTTCAGCCAGCCGCCGTGCTTCGGCGTGTGGACGAACTCGAAGCGATCCCACAGCGCCTTGGCCCGCGCCGGCGGGAAGGCTTCGTAGGGGGCGCCCGGGCGGTGCGTGTTCAGGTTGTCCATCACCAGCGTGATCCGCTCGGCGTCGGCGTGGCGCGCGGCGATGTCGGCGAGGAAGCGCGCCCAGTCGATCTTGGTCTTGCGCTCGGTCGCCTTGGTCATGCGCCCGCCGGCCAGCGGCTCGGTGGCCATGAAGACGTTGTGGGTGCCGCTGCAAATTACGAGAACGTAAGTCCGAAGGCTGAGGAGAGGCGGGTGACTCTGGTGAAGGTGATTGGAGAATTCGTCGCGCTCGTGGAGAACCTTGGGCCGCATTTAGGTGTCTGGGCGTTGATGGCGAATAGGGAGAGCCGCCGGGCCGGTAAACGAGGCTCGAAGACAAGGGTGGAGTCCTGGCTCGACGTGAGCGGCTTCACGCGAGCGAATACCACGTTCCTCGCCCCGCTCCGTGCCGGTCTAGATGGCCTGCCGCGACAAGTGCCTGTACGTGCCCCTTGACCGTATTTCGGCTGGCCCCGGTGACCTGCGCAGCGTCGGCGACGCTCACGCGGCCCGTGTCACGAGCGATGTCGAGAATTTGGACCGACAGTTCCGGGAGGTCGCCGAGGATGAGCCGTTCGCGGTCGATCCGTTGTCGGAGGTGGTCCTTCTGTCGGTTCAGGGCGGTGAGGAAGTAGACAAGCCAGGGTTCCCAGTCGGGCGACTCGGTTCCGAGCGTTCCTTGGGTCCTCCGTAGCGCGAGGTAATAGGCCTCTTTGCTTTGCTCGACGACGCTCTCCAAAGAACTGTAAGGCACGTGCGCATAACCCGCGCGCAGGAGCAGCAGGGTCGTGAGAATCCTGGATAGGCGGCCATTGCCGTCCTGGAACGGGTGTATGGCGAGGAAAGTGGCGACGAAGACTCCGATGACTAGGAGAGGATGGAGTTCTCCATGATCGAGGGCGCCGCACGTCCAGTCGATCAGTTCTGCCATGCGGAAGGGCGTGTCGAAAGGTGTCGCTGTCTCGAATATGACGCCCAGGGGCTGACCGTCTGGATCGAGTGCTTCGACGTGGTTGGGTAGCGTCTTGTACGCGCCCCGATGGCGCACATCCTTCTCGGAATACTTGAGGAGTTCGAGATGGAGTTGCTGTACGTGGTTTTCCGTGAGGTGGATGGCCCGCCAGTTACCGAACACCGTCTCCATCGCGTCGGCGTAGCCGGCGACTTCCTGTTGGTCGCGCGTCGCAAAGGACTGGACGTCTACGCGCGCGAGCAGTCGTTCGACCTCTCGGTCAGTGAGGGCAGCGCCTTCTATCCGGGTCGAGGCGCCGGTACTCTCGATGGTCGCCACGCGCCGAAGGAGGGAAAGCCGGTCGGGCGCAATCCGGCTGATCGCATCCCACGCTCCCTTGAACTCATCGATCTCGGCGACTAGACGGAGGAGTTGGTTGTTTACCGACGGTACTGATGCGCAGAATCGTCCGCCCGTTTGGTCATCCATTTCCATCCAATAGATCATGCATGGACTACATCCAATTGTCCATCCATTTCCATCCGATTAAATTGGAAGTGCGAGGGAAACCAGCGATTCCCACGAAACTCGCTCACCGACAGCTATTGGACGCTATTGGACCCGAGAGGCTTGCCGGATCCCGACCGGGTCGCGCAGAATCTGTCCCCGGACCTGTTCGATGGTGGTTTCGCCGTCGGCAGGAAGCTCTAGTATGGCGTCGAGTACGTCCATTCCGCGGATGACCCGGCCGAAGGTGGCGTATCCGAACCCGTCCCGTCCCGGCATACCGGCGCCGGTGTCCAGTTCCGGGTTGTCGCTCAGGTTGTAGAAGAACTCGGAGGACGCCGTGCCCGGTTCCAGTCGCGCCAATGCGAGGGTGCCGCGCTCGTTGGGGATGCCAGTGGCCTGGGTCATCTCGTGGTCGATGGGTGGAAATGGAGACGTGGCGCGGTCCAGGTACGAACTCTCGCCGGTCATCGCGGCTGCCAGCAGCCCGCCCTGGACGATGCCGATTGATCTTGGCGCCAACCTGCGTGCGGCGCGACATAGCGTGGCGCTGTCGTAGTGTCCGCCGTCCACGTAGGCGAGGAAATTACCGGCCGAGATGGGTGCGCGCGACGGATAGACGGCTATATCGATGTCTCCGAGCGCGGTCTCGAACAAGACCCGGACGGTCACGCCTGCTTCCTCTTCACCTGCTTGGGGACTGACGACAAACGATGTGGCGGCAACGAGTATCAACGCTGCGGCGCGTGCCGTCCGGTTGACGCTATATCGGGCGAGAACCGTAGCCTCAGATCCGCATGCGCGTCGCGTTCGGATCGTACGGCGGCTCCGGGAGAATTCTGGCGGGGCGGCGCTGGTCCACGACGTGTACCGAGATTTCCTCGCTGGCAGGTTCGAGAAACGGCGTCTTCAGATAGGCGAGGGCAAGGCTCTTGCCGACGGTGTGGCCGTAAGTGCCGGAAGTCACGTAACCCGCGTATTCGTCCCTGTGCCAGACGGGCTCGTAGCCCCATGCATCGGCATCGACCGAGTCGATCTCCAGGGCAACCAACCGGTGTTCGTGCTCGGCGTCGCGATCGGCAAGCGCCGCCTCTCGCCCGATGAAGTCCGGCTTGTCGTAGGCGACCCATCGGTCCATCCCGCACATCGCGGGCGTGTAGTCGGGCGTGAACTCCCTCGACCAGATTCCGAAGCTCTTCTCCATGCCGAGGGAAACCAGCGCACGCGTCCCGAACGGCCGGATTCCGAATTTTGCGCCCTCGTCCATGAGGAGGTCGTAGACGCCGCCGGCATAGCTCGGCGGCAGGTAGATTTCGAAGCCGAGTTCTCCGGTGAAGGAAAGCCGGGCGACCAGGCACGGCGCGATACCGACATCCATGCGGCGCACGGTCATGAACGGCATGGCTTCGCGTTCCACGTTGCCCGACCCGACGGCCCGCATCAGTTCCCGTGAGCGTGGTCCGGCGATGGCGATGGCGGTCAGTTCGTCGGAGCGGTTGGCAATGTGCACGCGCAGGTCGCCCACGTGCTGCTCGAACCAGAGCATGTGGAATTCCTGCAGGTAGCCGGAACCCACCACCATGAAGCGATCGGCCCCCAGCCGCATGACTGTCAGGTCGCCCTTCATGTGTCCCGAGGGCAGCAGCATGGGCCCCATGCGAATACGGCCTGTCCGGGGCAGTCTGCTGGCGAAGACGTGGTCCATGTAGACGGTGGCGTCCGGACCGGAAATCTCGTACTTGGCGAAGGATGATCCGTCCAGGATGCCGACACCGTCCCTGACCGCGCGGCATTCGTCTCCGACATGCTCGTGGGCGTTCGAGCGACGGAAACTCGGCGTCTCGATGGGATCGGTGCCGGGCGGCGCGAACCAGAGCGGAACTTCCAGCCCGTAGGATTCCCCGAACACCGCGTTCGCCCGTTTGAGACGATCATGCAGCGCCGACACCTTGCTCGGCCGAGCGGCGGGCCACTCCTCGTTCGGACACAGGATCGTGAAGCGGTTCTCGTAGAACTCCTTCGCCTTCTCGGTCGCGTAGGCCGCGGTGGCGAACGGGCCGAACCGGTTGACGTCCATCGCGAAGATATCGCCTTCCGGTTCGCCGTGGATCATCCACTGGGACAAAGCTAGAGCGACGCCGCTGCCCTGGCTGAACCCGGCCATGACGCCGCAGCAGGACCAGTAATTGGGCACTCCCCGCACGGGTCCGACTAGAGGATTGCCGTCCGGCGCGAACGTGAAAGGGCCGTTCACGATGCGGCGGATTCCCGCCTCGGCTACGGGCGGGAATCGCTCGAAGCCTTTCAGCAACGCGGTCTCGAGGTCGTCCAGGCGGGGCACCAGGAGATCGGTTTCGCCGAAGTCCCAGGGCGTCCCGTTCACGGACCAGGGCGTCGAGTTCGTTTCGTAGACGCCGAGGAGCACGCCCTGCTGCTCCTGGCGCAGGTACATCTCGCCGTCGAGGTCCAGCACCAGCGGCAACTCGCCGTCGAATTCCACGAGTTCCTCGATCGTTTCCGTCAGGATGTAGTGATGCTCCATCGGCGTGATGGGCACGTGCACGCCCGCCATCGCGCCGACTTCGCGCGCCCACAGGCCAGCCGCGTTGATGACGTGCTCGCACTGGATATTTCCCTGGTCGGTGACCACCGTCCACGTCGCATCGGGACCGTGAACCAGGTCCTCGACCTTGGTGTTGAGATAGATCGCAGCGCCTGCCTTGCGCGCGGCCATGGCCATCGCCTGGGTCGAGCCGTAGGGGTCGATGTGGCCTTCGTTGCCGTCGAACAGTCCGCCGATCACGTTGCTCGTGTCCATGATCGGACATAGCTTCCGGATGTCCTCCGGCGTGAGCAGTTCGCTATCGATCCCGAGAACGCGGTGGCGCGCGTGCTCGTAGCGGATGACTTTCCAGCGCTCCTTGGTCGCCGCGACCTGCACGCCGCCGGTGACGTGCATGCCGGTGTCCTGGCCGCTGATTTCCTCGACTTCCCTGTAGACGGCGATCCCATACGCTTGCAGTCTCGCGACATTGGGATCGGTGTTCATCGCGTGGAATCCGCCGGCGGCATGCCAGGTGGACCCGGCGGTCAGTTGCTTTCTTTCGACCAGGACGACGTCGGTCCAGCCCAGTTTTGTCAGGTGGTACAGCACCGACGTGCCGACGATGCCGCCGCCGATCACGACGACGCGGGCATGTTGTTTCATTTCAGGTCACGCGAGTTCTTTCGGTATGCGCCCATTGGTGCCTGTTCCGCCGCAAGGGCATTTGGTGGGGAGCGACCGGAAACCATAGTGCCGGTCCGAATGACAATCAATACGCCCTTGGGTAGAGTCGCATCGAAGTCGCACAAGTGCCCGACGGGATGGATATCGGCATACCGCTTCGCGAACTCGGCGAGGTCGATTCAGCCCCGCTGCGAGACGCCGTGCTCGCGCAGGAAGACGCGGCGTGGCTCGAGTCCGAGTACCGTCAGCGGACCTACCACCACCACGACCAGACCCATTCCATCGTGATGGTGTTCACCGACGGTTCGGACTGGCCGAACACCGCAGTGCAGAAGTGTCCGGGCTGGGAGCGACTGTCGGACACCGCCGTGCCCGTCATGCGGGAGATCATCGGCAAGCACTATCCTCCGGGCGGCGAGGTGATCCGCGCGATGGCGGCCAAGCTGCTTCCGGGCGGCAGGATCAGGACGCATGCGGACGTGCATCCATCGTTTCGATGCGGGCACCGCATCCACGTGCCGATCACGACCAACCGCCGGGTCTGGTTCACGATCGACGGGCGACCCTACCAGTTGCAAGTGGGCCAGGCCTACGAGGTCAACAACCAGAAGCAGCACAGTGTCGCCAACAGGGGCGCCGAAGAGCGCATCACGTTCATCTTCGACTACATTCCGCCGGGCGCGCTCAAGTATCCGCCCGGGGGAACGATGTGACGGACGAAAACCGGGGCGACTCTGGCGTGATCTACTTCACGGTCTGGTCGAGCCGATTTACTGGGCCTCAGGAACTAAGAGCCTGAATCGAAAACATCGTCGGGCGTTTCGGCGTCGAGGATGTTCTCCGCCCAGGTTTCCAGTTCGGCGGAGGACGCTCCGCTTAGCTTTTCGGCGATGTCGGGGGACATGGCACCGAACCGTCGCCGCAGCTGTCGCTCCAGGACCACTCGCTCCCCCTCGACCCGGCCCTGTTGCATGCCCTGCTGCCGTGCTTCGTCGCGGGCCCTTTGAAATGCTCCTGCCATGACGTTGATTTCCTCGGGATATTGCCGTTGGTATCGCCGGAACTCATTTTCGGTGAGGCCGGCATAGATGTCGATGTATTCCATGTACTTCGCGCGCTTGTCGCCGTCCTCCTCCAGCGCCATCAGGCCCCGGACCGCCTGCGCGTAGATCTCGACCTTTCGGCTTTCGGGGCTGTGCATGTTCGGCAGGTTGACTCGGGCCACCAGGTTGTCGCTCTGCCGCCACCGATCTGCGGGCATCTCGCCGAGCTTGCATGCCAGGTAGTCGAACGTGAGATATTGGTGGCGCTCGGTGCCCAATGTCAGGGACGAAGGTACTGCGTCGGCGGTGCGCAGAAAGATCGCCACCGGTACCACCCGTTCTGTGTCGAACAGTTCGGCAAGGTTGAGGCAGTAATAGGCGAGCCGGTGCAACGAGAATCGTCGCCAATCGGACTCTTCCTCCAGCGCGAACAGGATCGCCTCGCGTCGTCCGTCAGACCATTCCACGAGGAGCGGCACGTCGAGGTCGTGGTAGTGCTCGCCCAGACGCTCCTGCAGTTGCTCCTGCCGTGCGGGGATGATCCTCACCTCGTCTTCCGGTAGCGGCGCTTCTTCGGGCGCGAAGAACGCCAAGGCATCGCGGGGGTAATCGAGGATCAGGTTCTTGAAATTCTGGTCGTGACTGACGGCGTTCGCCATGGGCTGCGCCCGATGTCCGTTCAGCGGCAGGATCGGACAAGCGGGGGCGAACGCGCTACGGCCGATCGCTGAAAGGCTGGCGGGCAATGTCCCCTTGTCGTGTCAGCCGAAGCCTTGAGGTCGGGGTGATCTGCGATTCGCGTGGGAAGAGCTACTGGACTTCGGCGCCACCTTCAGCTTTGCCCAAAATCTCGATCAGCGGTCCAAGGTGTTTCTCGTAGCGCTTCCAGCGGTCGACAGAGACCTTGTACACGGGGTGCCTGACCTGGATGTTGCTCGGGCTCATGATCGCCCTGGTGTTCTTGTAGAACTCGAGACACCGCCCGTCCCATGGCAGGTCCAGGTATTCGACTAACCCCTTGCTGATCCTCTCGGGGTCGTTGACCAGGTCCTCGTAGCGGACCTCGAAGATCCCGTTGGGGAAGAGGGCTTCCCAGTGATCCATCAGGCGCCGGTAGTCGAGGTAGTACTGGCCGAGTTCCCGAAGGTCGAAGGAACAGGTCAGCGCCTGGAAATAATGGAAGTAGAGGGATACGCAGGTGTCGAGCGCGTTCCGGCTGCAATGCACGATGTAGGCGTTGGGAAAGAGCGTTCTGATCAGTCCGATGCGGACGAAATTGCCGGGCAGCTTGTCGACGACGCGAGCCGCAGTTGGCGAACGCAGCCGCAGTTCATCCAGGTACCGGGCGGAGAACTCCTCGACGGTTTCCTGGTCGATCAGGGACATGCAGTCGGGCGCGGGCTTCTCCGACCGGAAACGATGGGCGATGGCATGATTGACGCCGGCGAACGACTCGAGTTCGCCCGCGCCATGGATCGAGCCATGGCTGCTGAGGATCTGCTCGACGAGGGTAGTGCCGGACCTCGGCAGGCCGACGATGAAGACGGGCAGGTCGGAGTCGCATCCCAAGCCCCGTTTGCGTGCGAAGAAGTCGTTCGAATACGTTTCGATGAGCCTCTCGAAAAGCCGCGTATTGTCGCGGGGATCGTAGGCGAGCGATCGGCGCTTGCGCGTATTGGCCTGCCGGTAGTGGTCGAATGCGAGATCGGATGCCGCGTGGGCGTCGAGGACATTGCCCAGGGCGAAGTGGCAATGTATCGCGTCTTCCTCGGGCAAGTTGGGTTCGTCGAGGAGCCGCCGAATCCTGGGAATCAGGTCGAGCGGTGGCCGAATCATGGAGAGGTGGTAGTAGGCGGCGCCGCAGAGGGGTTGGATCGCAAGGAACTGGCTCAAGTGCCTCGCGGCGTACGCCATTCTCCCCTCCTGTCTCATTGTCAGCGCCAGGCTGATATGCGCGTCGACATCGTCGGGCATGAAGTGGATGGCCTCCTGGATCTGGCGCATGGCCTCCACCGTTCTCTCGAGCTGCCGGTAGACCAGCGCGAGGTCGATGCGCGCCTTTGCGTAGTCGGGGCGCAGCTCGATTGCGCGCTTGAGGGAGTCGATGGCCTTCTGCGTCCGTCCCATTCGATGCAGCGCCGCGCCGAGGTGCCTATGCAGGACGGCGTTGTCGGGCAGCAACTTGAGGGTTCGCTCGTAGAGCCGGGCGGCATCCGCAAAGAGCTGGCCCGCCAGGTAGACGTTGCCGAGCTTTATGGCAGTGCCGACGTCGTCGGGTTGCAGCGCGAGCGCCTGGCTGTAGGCCCTGGCCGCGTCCTCCCAGCGTCCGAGCCTGGTGGAGGCATCCCCCAACTGGATGCGCGCGGCGCGATTTTCGGGATCCAGGGAGATCGACTTCTGCAGGTGTTCGATGGCCGCTTCCGCTTGACCGAGCTGGATGAGGGAGAGGCCGCTGTAGTAATGCGCGCGCGCGTGTTCCGGCTCCAGGCGAAGGAAGTCCTCGTAGTGTTGCGCAGCCGTCTCGAAGGCCCTCTGCTCGTGGGCGATCATGCCCAACAGGAGGATGGCGTCGGCGCGCTGCTCCTTCTCCAGTATCCGTTGACACGTTTCCCTGGCGCGCTGCAGGCGGCCGTTGCGGTAATGCTGCTGCGCCATGTAGGACAGCGAGGCGATGTCGTCGTCGGGGGAGGGCTGGTCTCCCTTGGCCATCAGAGGTACTTGAAGTCGTAGGCGTCGCCGCGGGAGACGACATGGCCCATGGACGGTGAGGGGAAGTGCGCGGTCAGCACGAGGGTGTCGGTGTCGCAGTGCTCCTTCAGGAACTTCTTGCGCGTGGCGGCCGAGGCGGCCAGGTCGTAGTCCGAGTTGCAACTCCACTCCGGCTCCGCGAGCTGCAGCGGACTGTGGATCAGGTCCCCGCACATGGCGGCGCGATGCCGGCGGGACTTCACATGAATGGCCACGTGTCCCACCGAGTGGCCCACGGTGGGTTCGAGCCAGATCTGGTCGTCGAGCGCATAGTCGAGGTCCACCAGCACCGCCTGTTTGGCCTCCGCGATCGGCTCGACGTTGTCGATGAAGATCTGGTGGTATTCCTCCTCCATCGCGACGTACTCGTCGCGCGCGAAGACGTACTTCGCGTTCGGGAAGGTCGGCACCCAGCGGCCGTCGACCAGGCGCGTGTTCCAGCCGCAGTGGTCGGAGTGCAGGTGGGTGCAGAACACGTAGTCGATATCGTTCGTGCTGACGCCCGCCGCCTGCAGATTGCGGAGCCAGACTTCGTTCGATCGCTGGTGCCATTCCGGCGGTTCGGCGTAGGTCTTGCGGCATCCGACGCAGGTGTCGATGAGGATGCAATGGTGGCGGGTCCGCACGAGGTAGGACTGCACGGGCATGACCATGCATCCGGTCCGGGGGCAGAGGGCATGCGGGGTGAGCCGCGCGCGATAGGGTTCCACCGCTTCCTCGGTGGCCTCGTCGAAGAACTCGGACGGGCGATAGACGGGAATCTCGTGTTCGACGATGCGTTGAACGGTCACGTCCCCCAGTTGAATTACGGCCATGTTCTTTTTCCGCGCGGGACGTCACGTTTTGCCGACACGGACGAGAGAATAGCATCGGTCCCGGCGGACGCGACGTGCCCGGATAGCGCGCAGTGCCAGGAAGTGTGCAACCATTCCCGGTATGAGCGAGCAGCCTTTCATCTCCATGCAGGGTGTTTCAAAACACTTCGGCGCCGTTCCCGCGGTGGAGCAGGTGGATCTCGAAATCCGCGGCGGCGAGTTCTTCTCGGTGTTGGGTCCCTCTGGCTGCGGCAAGACCACGCTGCTGCGCATGCTCGCCGGTTTCGAGTCTCCCACCAGCGGCGAGATCCAAATCGACGGCCAGGCCATGTCGGCGATTCCGGCATACCGTCGTCCGACCAACATGGTGTTCCAGAACTACGCGATCTTCCCGCACCTGGATGTGGGCAGGAACATCGCCTTCGGTCTGCGCAAGTTGGCGCTGTCGAAGTCGGCGATCAACGACCGGGTCGAAGAGATGCTGGAGTTGATCAAGCTGCCGGGCTACGCGGACCGCACGGCGACGGAACTCTCCGGAGGAGAGCGCCAGCGGGTGGCGCTCGCGCGAGCGTTGATCATGCGGCCCAAGGTGCTGTTGCTGGACGAGCCGCTGGGCGCCCTCGACAAGAATCTGCGCGAGCAGATGCAGCTCGAGTTGAGATCCCTCCAGAGGTCGGTGGGCATCACCTTCGTCTTCGTCACGCACGACCAGGAAGAGGCGCTTGCGCTTTCCGACCGCATCGCGGTCATGGCCGCCGGGCGTGTGCTCCAGGTGGACTCGCCGGTCGGTCTCTACGAGCGGCCCAATTCCAGTTTCGTGGCCGGGTTCATAGGCACCACGAACCTGTTTCGTGGTCGGATGGAGGGACTTGAGAACGGCACCGCGATTATCGATGCGGGCCCCCTCGGGACCGTGCGTCCCCGATGCGACGTTGAGCGTCCGGAACGTGGCGGGCAGGTCGTGGTCGCGATTCGTCCAGAGAAACTGGAACTGCACCTCGCCGCGCCTTCCGACCGTGCCAACGTAATGGAAGGCCGCATGGGCTCCGCGGCCTACCTTGGCGACCGCAGCCACTTCCATGTGAGGCTTTCCGGGCGCGAAGCGCCAGTGGCGGTGGCGGTTCAGAACACGGAAGCACCATTGGCGGCGGACCCGGCGGCGATCGATCAACCGGTCTGGCTAAGCTTCAACGACGAGTCGGTGGTGCTGCTCGGGCCGGGCTGACGAACCGTACTTCAAGTCCCGCGCGGCTGAACGGCGGATTCGACCAGCGGTAGCGCCTCGGCAAGCGCCGCGGCAGAAAGTGCGCCGTCCAGGGTGGCAAGAGGTGAGTCGGTACGCTTGGCCAACTCAAGATAGAGAGCGTCGTAGACGGACAGTCTGCGCGCCCGCGCCAATTCGAATGCCGTGTCGACATCCGGGTCCGAATCCGTTCGCACCGGCAGTTCCTTGACGCGGTGCAAGCACTCGTCGACCTCGGCCGGCCGCAACCGCTTCCGACGTTCTGCGCCGAGCAGTGCGCTCCGCGCCTCGATATGCCAAATCTGCGGGACCAGCGCGACTTCCGTCTCAAGCCGCGTCAACGCTGTTTGCGCACGAAGGTCGTCTTCGTCGTCGAGGAGCCATGCCACCACGACGGGCGCGTCGAGCACGAAGCTCACCAGCGACGTCCTTCGCGGACCAGTTCGACGATCTCATCTGTCGTCATTCCAACGGGGCGTCGCCGTTTTCGCCAAGCCCGAAATCGCTCCACGGCCGCTCTTTGAACCACGCCGTTCTGGTCGGTCGCCGGAGTCAGGTGCGCGACGGTCTTGCCGTGCCGCGTGATTGCTATGGTCTCGCCGTACTCCACCGCGCGCAGAAGCTCCGCCAGACGCGCCTTCGCCTCGGTTGCCATCACTTCACGCATATCATCATTTCTAACCGGTCATTCTGACCGAATAGAATATCATGCACGCTGATGGCGGGTTTCTCGGACAAGAACTGGCTACGTGCCCGAGAAAGGCAGATTGCGTACGCTCGACGACTCATCTACCGGCGCCACAGCGACGTATCGGGCGATGTTGATCATGCTGGTGTTGTGGATGCAGGCTTCTCCGCCAATCCCCGAATCGGCGGCGTAGCCGTAGATCTCGTCATCGTCGTCTTCGGTGCCGACGCCGTCCCGGTTGCCGGTGAGGAACAGCACGCGCGTCTGCGGCCGGTCCGGATCGATCCTCTTGTACGGATGCCAGTTGCCCATGACCTTCGTGTCGTGGCGGTCCCGCGCCCTGTCGAGATACGCCGCCGCCGCTTCGACGCCGCCGGCACGGACGATCATCAGCGGCTCATCGCGCAGGTCGTCGAAGGGGACGTATCCACTGGTGGAACTCCGAGCCGTCTCGAAGTCCATCACCACCGCATGGCGGCGGGGCAGGTCGGCGATGCCTTGCCGGATCTCGGAGAACGGGAACACCGGGATTTCGCTGCCGTCGGGCAACCTGCCTTCGAGCGCACCTTGAGCTTCCTGTTCGGATATCTTGGCGGCGTATTGCCCGGTGAATCCTTCGGCGCCGAAGCGGTCAACGCTTGATCGGTACACACGCTCGAACCGCTCGGGCGAAGCGAAGATGCCGCCGCCGTGGACGATCACGAGGACATGGTTTCCCCGCGGGGTCGTCAATACGGTCTCTTCGGAGTTCGACGAGAACCAAGTGTTCCAGACGATGTTGTCGTAGGACGCCTTCGCCCGCGCGTGCAGCAGTTGCGGCATCGATGCGACGAAGCCGTCCTCGCCCGCGTAGTCGAGGGCGCGCCGCAATGCGTCCGGCAGGTATGAATCGAAGACGATGGTGGCTTCCATCCGGTTGTCGTGCATTTCTTGTCGGGCTCCGTCAATGGCCGAATGAGAGGTGGCGCACGCTCGTCGCGACATCATTGGGCGCCACCGCCACGTAGCGGCCCATGTTGATCATGCCGGTGTCGCCGCGCAGGCCGAAGTCCGTCTGGACGCCCCGGAGATGGTCGATGCCTTCCGGCGCATGGATTCGGGCGCGGGCGCCTCCGGGACTCCCGTACATCACGCAGATGCACGATTGGGGCTGATCCGCCTCCATTTCGTTGAACGAGTGCCAGTTCCCCATGGCGTCCGCGTTTCCGCGGGTTCTCGCCTTGTCGAGATACGCCGCCGCCTGCTCGACGCCGCCGGCGCGCGCGATCATCATCGGGTCGTCCTTCAGGTCATCGAAGCCCACGTACCCCGTGTGCGCGTTCTTCGCCACTTCCAGGTCCATGACCACGGCGTAGTGTCGCGGCAGATCGGCAATACCCTGCTTGAACGCGTTGAAATCAAACACGGGGATTTGCCGGCCATCCGGCAGTCGGCCATCGATGATGTCGCGGTTCTCCCGGTCGGAGATCTTGGCCGCGAATATCCCCGTGAAGCCGAGTTCGCTGCCGCGGTCCACATTCGCGTGGTAGAGGGTCCGGATCCGCTCGGGGGAGGAGAATATCCCGCCGCCGTGAATCGCCACCATGACCCAGTTGCCTTGGGGGGTTCTCGCCACGCACTCCTCGGAGTTAGTGGTGAACCAGGTATTCCAGATGATGTTGTCGAAGGATGCGCCGACGCGCGCGTGCAGCAGTTGCGGCATAGATGCGACGAAGCCATCGTCGCCGGCATGGATCAACGCTCGCCGCAAGGCGTCGGGGAGGTGCGACTCGTAGATGATTGCTGCTTCCATTTCGGACATTTCTTGCTCCAATCTCGCGACTTAAGCGTTGAGGGCGGTGACGATGGGCTGGTAGTAGCCGCTCTCTTCGGGCCGGTGCCAGCGGATATCCGCGTATCCCGCCTGTTCGAGCGCGGCGATAAGTTCGTCCGGCTGCAAGGCCCGCAACCTCGTCTCGAAGTGATGCGTTTCGGGGCCGTTGCCGTCCTGCCGGATTAGGAACTGGTGCATGAGGTAGGAACGGCCGTCGTCGGCCCAGTCCCACACCTGGAAGACCACCCGGCGTCCATCCGGCCTGTCCTGCACGTGCTCGTTGTTGAAGCGGGGCCGTTCTTCGACCAGCGCGCCGTAGTCTCGGACGCTGAGCAACAGGGTGCCGCCGGGCACGAGCCTCGACTTCATGCTGGCCATGGCCGCGGCGAGGTCCTCGTCGGAAAGGCAGTGGGCGATGGAGTTGTCGCAGGCAACGACGACATGGAAGGTGTCGGGGACCGACGCGCCGAGGTCCCGGAAATCCGCGATGCCGAACGTCATGTCGACGCCGACGCGGGACGCCTCCCGCCGGGCGCAGTCGACGGATACGGAACTCAGGTCGGTGGCGTGCACGCGGTGGCCCTGAAGCGCCAGGCCGATCGCCTGGGTGCCGATGCCGCAGGCACAGTCGAGCAGGTTGCGCGGCTCTCCGTATCCCGTCCGTGCGCTGAGGAGCCGGTGAAGTATCGCGCCTTCCTCGCGCATGACCACATCCCAGTCCCAGCCCATGTTGTCGTGGTAGAAGGGGCTCAGGGCGTCGTAGAAACCGGCGACGGACTCCGACATCTTCGCGGCTGCTCTAGTCGAGTCCGGCCTGGGCTTCGAACCAGAGCTGATACAGCCTGGCGCGCTTGACCGGCGGGATGGCGGCCATGAAAACGCCGCGCGAAAACAGCTCCACCGGATCGTCGAGGCCTGTCCCGGCGAGCCGTTCCGGTCCGATCAGGTCGTTGGTCCCGGCATTGGCGTGGCCGTATCCGTATTCATCGAACAGGCCGACGCCGCCGACCGGCTCGTGCATGGCGTTGATGTAGTCGTAGGCCTGGTCCGTCGAACCGGGCCTGTCGGTCGCAAGGGAGAGCCCGCAAATCCACATCATCAGCGGTTCGATGACGACGTTCGGCATGCCTTCCTTTCTCATTCTGCGGGTGGCGCTGCCGTAGACATAGGAGATGCCGACGTCGCCGGCGGCCCATGCCTGCTCGAGTTGCGTGCTGTCGGTCCAGATGAATCGGGCGTTCTCCAGCATCTTGGTGAAGATTCCGCTCGCCGACTCCATTTCCTCTTCGGTCGGGTCCAGGGGGTTCTTCCAACCGCCGATGATGCCGGCGATGAAGACGTTGACGCCGATGGACTCGGGAAGGGCGGTCCTGCCCCTGAACCGGGGATCGATGAAGATGTCGTAGGTGGGATCCTTCACATCGATCGTCTCGGGGTTGTAGGCAACCGTCGAGTAGCCCCAGTCCCAGGGCACGAGCCAGTATTCCCCGTTGGCCCGGATGCCTTCGACATCGAGCAGGGTCGGAATGATTTCGTTCCAGCGGGGGATGCGGCGGATATCCAGGGGTTCGATTACCCCCGCGTCCCGGGCCATGGCCGTCATGCCGGTACAGAAGTGCACCAGGTCGACCGGGTATCCGTTGCGCATGCGTTGCAGTGCGTCTATTTCCTGGGCGAAGAACGCCATCTTGGGCTCTCCGCCATAGCGGGCGGTGTATTCCGGATGGAACAGGGGATTCTCATACCCTTTCCACTCCAGCAACGAAAGGTCGACCGTCGATTCGGCAACGGCATGCGGGACCGCGGCGAGGACGCCCAAGGTCAGCAATTGCGCGCTCCGTTTGGCGAACTTCATGTCACGTTTTCGGCGAGATCACCGGGAGGGCTCGAATTCGAGGTTTCTCAAGCTCGTCGATGCATCTATCGGCGCGACGGCGATGTAGCGCGCCATGTTGTGGATACAGGCATCGCCCCCGATGCCGTACTCCTCGTCGTATCCCCATTCCTCCGGGTCATCGCCCTGGGAGAAGATGCCGCCCCGGTTGCCGGCCAGGAAGACGATCCGCGTCTGCGGCTGGTCCGGATCGATTCGGTTGTAGGGGTGCCAGTTGCCCATCAGCTTGGTGTCGTGACGATCCCGGAACTTGTCGAGATAGGCCGCGTTCGGCTCGACTCCGCCGGCCCGGGCGATCATGTTCGGCTCGTCCTTCAGCGTCTCGAAGTCTTCGTAGCCCCGCAGCGAGCTTCTCGCCATCTCGAAGTCGAGGATGACCCCGTAGCGCAGGGGCAGGTCGGCGATCCCGCGCTTGAATTCCTCGAACGGGTAGACGGGAAATTCGATGCCGTCCGGCCGTACGCCGTTCAGGATGTCGCTGGCTTCGCGTTGCGTGATCTTGCCGGCGTATTGACCGGTGAACCCTTCCTCGCCGTCCCGACTGACGGGTGCGCGGTACACGCGCTCAAACCGCTCCGGGGCCGCGAATATTCCGCCGCCGTGAACTACGACCACGACGCGGTTCCCCCGCGGCGTCGTGACGACGCTCTCCTCCGTGTAGGACGTGAACCAGGTGTTCCAGATGATGTTGTCGTAGGACGCATGGGTCCGGGCATGCAGCAACTCCGGCATCGAGGCGACGAATCCATCGTCGCCCGCGTAATCCAGCGCGCGCCGAAGCGCCCTCGGGACATGGGGCTCGAAGATGATCTCCGCTTCCATTCTGATATCTGTCATGGGGATCTGGTCCTTGGGTCAGGCCGTACGATTCGCCGTTTCCGCTGGCGGGACGGCGACGAGGGAGGCGCGTGGAGCGCCGCGAAGCCGCAAGATTGCGCGACCGAATTGCGCGGTGTCAACAACCGTGGCACTTTGCGGCGCACGACACCAGGACTCCCCCGATACTGTTGACAATGCGGGCGCTTTTCCTCAGGCACGAGTGGCTGCGCGGCTATGCGCAGCTTTCGCCAACGCTCACGATCATGACCTGCGCGCTGGCGCTGCCGATCTTCACCCTCGTCGTCTACAGCTTCTGGTCGCAGGAATACGTGCACATCGTCCACACATTTACGCTTCAGAACTACGAGGCGTTCTTCGACAAGTGGGTCTACGGCAAGCTGCTCCTGCGGTCGGTTCGAATGTCGGCCACCGTGACGCTGATCACCGTGTTGCTGGCGTACCCGGCTGCCTACTTCCTGGCATTCAAGGTCAGGAAAAACCACCTCACGTGGCTGATCCTGATCAGCCTGCCGTTCCTGACGAGCTACCTGCTGCGGGTGCTCGCGTGGAAGATCATTCTGGGCGATAGCGGCGTCGTCAACTCCACGCTCATGGACCTGGGTCTTCGCGAGAGCCCGCTCGACTTCCTGCTGTACAGCCGATTCGCCGTGGTCCTTACCCTTGCCCACGCGTGGGCGGCCTTCGCGATACTGCCCATCTACGTGTCCCTCTCGAAGATCGACCGCTCCCTGCTCGAGGCCGCCGCCGATCTCGGCGAAAGCCCGGTGAGAACCTTCTTCCGGGTGACGTTGCCGCTGTCGATGCCCGGCGTCATGGTCGCGGCGGTGATCCAGTTCATACCCACGGTCGGCGACTACATCACCCCGATGATGGTCGGCGGCCCGAAGGGCATGATGTTCGGCCAGATCATCGCCGCCCAGTTCGGCCCGGCATACAACCATCCATTGGGCGCGGCGCTGACCATCATGATGATGCTCGCGATCACCGTCATCGTCGTGACGTTCATATGGCTCGCACAACTGGGAACCGTCCGGCGGCGCGAGATGGAGTCCACATCGGCGGCGAGGGTATCCGCCTTGAGCGAACGGCAGAGTTTCGGTCCGTTGCACGTCTACATGGTGCTCTACCTCCTGTTTCTCTACATCCCTTCCCTGATGCTGCCGATCTTCTCCTTCAACGACAGCGTGCAGATGGTGCTGCCGCTGAAGGAATTCACGCTGAAGTGGTACGCGGGTATTCCAGCTACGCCGGGACTGCTTGAAGCGCTCGGCAACAGCCTGAGACTTGCGCTGTCGGTGGCGTTCGTGACGACGACGCTGGCGACCATCGGCGCCAGGGCGTTGACGCGCTATCGCTTGCCCGGTCAGGGCATCGCGCTGGGTTTCATCATGCTGCCCATGGTCATGCCCGGCATCATCCTCGCCGTCGGTCTTCTCGTGCTGATGCTGGCGATCGGCATCCCGCTGTCGCTGTGGACCATCGGCATCGCGCATGTCGTGGCCACCGTGCCGTTCGCGACGCTGGTCATTCGCGCGCGACTGGAGGGATTTGCCAAGAGCCTCGAGGAGTCGGCGCTCGATCTGGGCGAGAACAGCTGGATGACCTTCTGGCGAGTCACTTTCTCGCTCATCCTGCCCGGCGTGGGCGCCGCGTTCCTGCTTTCGTTCACGACCTCGTTCGACGAATTCCTGTTCGCCCTGTTCCTCGGCGGCAATTCGGTCACGCTGCCGGTATTCATGTGGACACAGGTCCGCTTTCCGCAGACACTGCCGACTGTCCTGGCGCTCGGGTCCTGTATCTTCCTCGGCACGGTGCTCCTGATCGGCGTTGCGGAGTGGTTGCGCCGGGTGGGCGCCAGGGACACGGGCGGCGACGGCGTCATTTGAAGGAGAACGGGGAATGGCGAGCACACTGCTGGAGCGGCTTGAAGAAGGTCCGGTGATCTGCGCCGAGGGGTATGTGTTCGAAATGGAGCGCCGGGGGTACGTGCAGGCCGGGGCCTACGTGCCGGAAGTGGTCCTGGACCATCCCCACGCGGTCACCGAGTTGCACCGGGAGTTCATGTACGCCGGATCGGACGTCATCGAGGCGCTGACCTACTACGCGCACCGCGACAAGCTGAGGATCGTCGGGCGCGAGGGCGACCTGGAAGAAATCAACCGCCGTGCGCTGCGGCTTGCCAAGGAGGTCGCGGCGGAGGGGGACGCACTGGTGGCGGGGAACATCTGCAACACCAACGTGTTCCTGCCCGACGATGCGGAGAGCAGGAAGGAGTCCCGCGCGATGTTCGAGGAGCAGGTGGGTTGGGCGGCGGAAGCCGGCGTGGACTTCATCATCGGGGAGACGTTCTCCTTCTACGAGGAGGCTTTGCTGGCGCTCGAAGTCATTCGGGAGGCTGGCGCGATCTCGGTGATCACGCTCGCGGTGCACCGCGACGGCCTGCGGGACAACTATACGGTGCCCGAAGCCTGCCGGAGGCTCAGGGACGCGGGCGCGGACGTGGTCGGACTCAACTGCATCCGGGGTCCCTGGACCATGTTGCCGGTGCTGGAAGAGATTGCGAGCGAGGTGGATGGCCCACTCGCCGCGCTCCCGGTGCCGTACCGCACGACGCCGGAAGCGGTGAACTTTCAGGCGCTGACCGATGAGGGTTGCGACTGCATTCCCGACCTTGCCTTCCCCACCGCGCTAGACAACTTGGCCTGCAATCGCTACGAGATCGCCGAGTTCGCGAGGAAGGCCCTTGCGCTGGGAGTGAACTACCAAGGTGTATGTTGCGGCGCCGGGCCGCACCATATCCGCGCGATGGCGGAAGCGCTGGGCAAGAACCCGCCCGCGAGCCGCTACTCGCCCGACATGTCGAAGCACTACGCCCTCGGCAGCGACGAAAAGCTCGTCAAGGAGAATATGGACTTCGCGAAGGAGTTTTAGGCGTTCCGCTTGAGGTCGAGACGGGACCCTATCGGCCAAGCTCGAAATCCAAGTACTGCAGGCTCGTCGACGGATCGCGCGGGGCCACGGCGACGTAGCGGGCCATGTCGACCAGCCCGTTGTTGCCGCTGATGCCCCAGTCCTCGTCGTAACCCCAGCCAAGACCTTCGTCGCGGCCTTCGCTGTTCGTGCCCCCGCGGTTGCCGCCGAGGTTGAGGAGGCGGGTCTGGGGCTGATTCGGGTCGATCCGGTTGAACGGATGCCGGCTTCCCATGCGCTCCGTGCCGTGGCGCGCCGCGGCCTTGTCGAGATACTTCGCGGCGGCTTCCGCGCCGCCCGCGCGAGCGATCATGAGGGGGTCCTGCTTCAGGACCTCGAAACGCTCGTAGCCGCTCATCGACTTTCTCACCAGTTCGAAGTCAAGGACGATGCCGTATCGCATCGGCAGGTCCGCAATGCCATCCCGAAACTCGCCGTAGGGATACATGGGGATCTCGTCCCCCGCAGGCAGTTTTCCGTTGAGCAGGTCCCGAGCCTCCGTTGCGGTGATCTTGGCGGCGTACTGGCCCGTCAGACCTTCCGGATTGGCGCGGTGGAGATCCGCGCGATAGCTTCGTTCGCGGCGTTCGGGCGTGGCGAAGATGCCGCCGCCATGGACCGTCACCACCACGGGATTCCCTTGGGCCGTCCGAACGACGCTTTCCTCGGAGTTGGCCGTGAACCAGGTGTTCCAGATGATGTTGTCGTAGGAGGCGTTCACCCGGGCGTGCAGCAGTTGCGGCAGCGAAGCCACGAAGCCGTTGTCTCCCGCGTATCGCAGCGCCTGCCGGAACGCGGCGGTGGCATAGGAGTCGAAGAAGATGGCTGCGACCAAGCGCGCGTCCTGGGTCTTCGGTCCGGCCAGGATCGTGCGCGGAAGGCCGGCTACCGCGCCGGCCGCGACCAGCGCCTGGAGGACACGGCGGCGGTTGAACGCCTTGGGCTGGGCCACGCGCGCGGAAATCACAGCTCGAAGTCCAGGTTCTGGAGGCTGGTCGCGACATTCCGCGGCGCCACCGCGACGTAGCGGGCCATGCCGACGGTGCTGGCATCCCCACCCATGCCGTATTCCGCGTCGTAGCCCCATCCAAGCCCCTGATCGTTGCCTTCGCTGCCGACGCCGCCCCGGTTGCCGGCGAGGAACGGAATGCGCGTCTGCGGCTGGTCGGAATCGATCCGGTTGTACGGGTGCCAGTTCCCCATCAGCTTCGTATCGTGACGCGCCTGGAACTTGTCGAGATAGGTGGCCAAGGGTTCGACGCCGCCGGCGCGCACAATCATGTTCGGTTCGTCTTTGAGAACCTCGAATCGCTCGTAGCCGCGCTTGGCCTGGCGTGCCAGGTCGAAGTCGAGGACGACGCCGTAGCGCCTCGGCAGATCCTTGATGCCGCGCTTGAACTCCCCGAATGTATACACGGGGATCTCGGAGCCGTCGGGCAGTCTCCCTTCGAGCACGTCCCGGGCCTCTTTCGCGGAGATCTTCATGGCGGTCTGTCCGGTCAGGCCCTCCGGGTTGTGGCGGCTGAGGTCGGCGTGAAGGCTGCGTTCCATACGCTCGGGCGAGCCGAGGATGCCCCCGCCGTGAACGGCGACGACGACGTGGTTCCCCTCGGGCGTCCGCACCACGCTCTCCTCGGAGTTCGCGGTGAACCAGGTGTTCCAGATGATGTTGTCGTAGGGCGCGTGACTCCGGGCATGCAGGAGCTGGGGCATGGATGCGACGAACCCGTCGTCCCCCGCGTATCGCAACGCGCGCCGCAATGCGCTCGGGATGTGGGGTTCGAAGAACATCCTCGCCCGCATCCGTACGGAACTGCCGCCTTGTGCGGCGCTCGCCATCCTGGACAGGATCGGATTCGCGGCCACGCCTACGGCGGCCAGACCGCCCAGCGCTCTTCGGCGGGTGAACGTGCCACCCCGATGGGTGCGAGGAGGATTCATGCCGCGTATTTCAGGCCGGCGTTTTCGTTCGTGAGATAGGAAAAATCCCGCCAGAGCGGGGTTTCCCTGTCAGTCGAGAGTCTCGGTCGACTATCTCCACCACTTGGCGAAGCGGACGCCGAATTCGCGCGGGCGGTTCGTCCACACCCGGTGGTAGCGCTCGTATTCGTTCGTGCGCGAGAACTGCCACTCGAAGTTGCCGGTTCCGTGCCAGTAGTCCGCCCGCTCGTTGGTCAGGTTGTTGACGAATACGTCGACCTGCCAATCATCCTCGGCCGAATAGAGCGCGAGCCGCGCGCCCAGCCAATGGTAGGCCTCGTTGGTGAACGACGGGTTCGCCCCCGTCTCCGGCACCGGAATGAACACGTTGCTCGACTCGCCTCGATACGAATAGCTGGTGGACAGGGTCATCTGCCCACCCGCGACCATCGAAACCGGCCAGGTGTAGCTGGCCCAGGCCGCTGCGGTCAGATCCGGCGTGTTGGGCAGATCGAGTCCCTTGGTAACGACGGCCCGCGGCTCACCCTGGGAATTCAGCCTGGCATTCAGGATGATCTCTTCGTCCGACTTCGCCTCGAGCCATTGGGCGTTGGCGCCGATGTCCCAGCCCTCCGCCGGAACCCACGCCAAATCCACCTGGACGCCGGAAGTGTGCGCATCACCCACGTTGCCGACCACCCTGAGCCACGGGTTGCCGCAGCGAACGGGTTCCTCCGGCGTACACCTTTGGCCGCTCGGGTCGACGACCTCGATCTGGAAGTCCTGCCAGTCCATGTAGAACGCGCTGGCATTGAACTGGAACCTGCCGTCCGCGGTAAGGGTGCGGATGCCTATCTCATGGTTGGCGACGACATCAGGCTCGAAAACCTGTGGGAAAAACGTGCGTGACCAGTCGGCGCGGCCGTTGTTCCGGTTCGTGCCGCCGGTTCGGAATCCCTCGGTGTAGGTCGCATACACCATCTTGTCGTCGTCGATGCTGTAGCTCAGGGTGAACTTCGGCACAAACTCGCTGATCTCCGAGTGCGCGGCCGCGAATCCGCCGGTCCCGGGCTGGGAAATGGGCTGCAGGGCGCCGCCGACCTGCCTACCGTCGGGTCCGGTGTACGCGGCGTGGTACTTGAGATACTGCTTGTCGTTCTTGGTCTGGAACTGGCGACCGCCGACCGTCAAGTGCAATTGATCCGTCACATGCCAGATAAATTCGCCGAAGACCGCCGTCTGCTTCCAGTTTGTCCGGTCCGTCGACAGGAAAGCGTATTCGGCATTGGGGAACGACTGGCCATACCGGTCTTCGAAGTACTGGAGCGAGAGCGTGTTCTGGTAGTCGTGGCTTGTGGACTTCATCCACACCGAGTCCCAGTTGTCGCTGCTCTCCTCGTAGTAGAAGCCGAGCAGCCAGTCGAACGTGTCGCCCTGGCTCGAGATGCGCAGTTCCTGGGCGAACTTGTCGTTCCAGGAGGGTCCCTCGATGACGCCGAGATAGTCGCCCTGCTGGCCGGGGCCGCCGGGCATGATGCAGTACTGCGGGTAGTAGACGGCCAGTCCGGTATCGGGGTGGACCCAGAGCCAGTAGTAGTAGCTGGTGTCGGAACGCGCTTCGCAACCCCAGGCGTGGTAGTACTTGAAGTAGACGGTTCCGTCGAGGGAGTAGTCGTACTGGCGGTCGAAGAAACTCGTGGCCGAGACGAACTGGGCGAAGCCGAGGTCGCCTTGGACAACCAGCGAGAACAGGTCCCATTCGTCCTGCCGGTAGTTCTTGTTGAACGCGATGGTCTGGAGGTCGCCGACGTACGGGTTGTAGTCATTGGCCCCCTGGGCTTCCTGTACGGAGTAGTTGTGGCCGAGCGTCGCCGACCAGTCTTCATTGATGTTCCAACGCGCCTGGATCCTGGTGGCGAGGGACTCGACGGAATTCCAGTCGTCCTCCACGACGGCGGAGTTGTCGAGGGTGCCCCATGTCGCCCGCGCGCCGGTGTTCACGGGAGAGCCCCACCAGCCGTCCGGCGTATGCCCCGGCACGTTGTCGATGTAGCCGCCGTCCTCGCCGGTCTGCGCGGCGATACGAATCGCGAACACGTCCTCCACCAGCGGGACGTTCAGCACGCCGGTGACGGCGTGGCTCATGGCGCTCTCCGGGCCGCTGCGGAAATTCGTGTCGACGCTGGACTCGAACCGGCTCGCATCCGGCTGATTGCTGTAGACGCGCAGGGTGCCGGCCTGCGCAGCGGCACCGTAGAGGGTGCCCTGCGGACCCGACAGCGCCTCCACGCGGTTGATGTCCATCGTGCGAACGTTCGGCTGCGCGCCGGTCTGGGTGACCGAGACTTCGTCCAGGTAGACCGAGGCGCTCGCCTGGGCGACGAAGTCGTCGGTGCCGGTGGTGATGCCACGGAAGGAGATGTAGTTGCTGCCCGCCTGCGAGAACTCGATCCAGGTCATGCTCGGAATCAGGCGCGCATAGTCTTCGATATGCAGCGCGCCGATCTGCTTCAGCATGTCCTCCCGGATCGCCTGCACGCTGGAGGGTACGTCCTGGATGTTCTCGTCGCGCTTGCGCGCCGTGACGATGATCTCCTCGACGAGATCCCGAGCTTCTTCCTCGTCTTCGGTTTCCTGCGCAATGACGGTCGCGGGCGGCGCCAGGACGGCGGAAATGGCTGCGACGAGCGGGTTCAGGCGAAACGGGTACTTGCTGGGCATTGGCAATGGTTCCGATTTGGTTGACGTATCTTTTGGAGCCGTGACCGTTGCTGGCGTGGGTCGACGCTGGATCCAGCCTGCCTCGGTCAATTCAAATGTTGGTCAAAAATCCCGCGATCCAGCCCGCGACAACGCCCGCGTCGGTAGGCTGGTCCAGGGACCGCATGCCGGGCCCGAACGCGGCCCCGAGCAGGGGGCGGCGCCTGTGCATCAGGAACTTCGCATAGTCCTTGGAGAACTCCGGGTGGCCCTGCACGGCCAGCATGTGCTCGCCGACCGCGAAAGCGGCATTGGGACAGAACCCGCTCGACGCCAGCAGGCGGGCGCCGGGCGGCAGCGTCTCCACCTGGTCCTGATGGCTCGCCAGCAGGCGGAACTCGGACATTGCGGGGCGCATCCACGGCTCGCGCCGCACCACCTTCCAGGCGTGAACGCCGACGCCCCATCCTCCGGGCGCTCGGCCGACGGCGCCGCCCAGGGACTGTGCGATCAACTGGTGTCCGAAGCAGATGCCGACCGTTCTGGCGCCGGCATGGTGCAGATCGCGCACGAATCCGATGAGGCGGGCGATCCAGGGATCGTCGTCGTAGACGCTGGCGCGGCTGCCGGTGATGAGATATCCATCGCAGTCTTCGATGCGGTACGGATAGCGCGCGCGGCGAACATCGAAGAACTCGAACGTGGCCTCCTGCTCCATGCCGCCCGGAGCGTGTCCGCGAACATGGCCGGGTAGTCGCCGAACCTGGCGCGGTGCTCGGGGTCGACCCGGTCGGCCTGAAGGATGCCGATGTGCATCAGATGATTCTCTGGGCGGTTACGGGGTCTGTTCCATGCCGTCCGCGAGCGTCGCGACGGCTCGGGTGACCCGATTTGAAACAGCCGCGTTCGGATGGTGTTCCGGATGTTGATTTCTTCATCGTTTCTAGACGGCGATGATGGGAGGGCATGATAGACTTGCGCATCACTCTAGGAGGCGTATACAAAAGGCGCGCGTTCCCGTCACCGTGTCCAACGAATCGTATTGCCCATGAATCCAGTCGCATCGACGAACGGCCATAGTTCGGGTACCCGGGTGTATACGGGCTCGAAGCGGGTGCTCGACGTTCTCCTCAGCGGTTTCTTGATGATCGTTCTGCCGCCGCTCTACGTGATCGTCTCGGTTCTGCTTCGTTGCTCCGGGCCGGCGAGGGGGCGCTCCTCGCAACAAGAGAGCCTTCAGCCCGGGAGCGCGAGGGGGTCCCTCGCAGAAAAAGAAAGCGCGAGGGGGCACCCCTCGCAACAAGAGAGCCTTCAGCCGGGGAGCGCGAGGGGGCACCCCTCGCAACAAAAGGTAGACGTGCTGTTCAGGCAGCGGCGCGTGGGACGCGCCGGCGCGGAATTCACATTGCTCAAGTTCACGACCATGGCCAACGGGAGCGCGGTGGCTGGAGACATCACCTACGGCGACGATCCACGGGTTCTGCCGGTGGGACGGTGGTTGAGCGCACTGAAGATCGATGAGCTGCCGCAGCTGTGGAATACGTTCAGGGGCGAGATGAGCCTGGTCGGTCCCCGGCCGCTCACGTCGCGCGCGTTCAATTGCTACTCGCCCCGGGTACAGGAGATCGTGAAGAGCATGAGGCCCGGCGTGACTGGCGTGGGATCGCTCGTGTTCCGCAATGAAGACCGAATTCTCGCCCAGGCGCCCGGAGACCCGAAGGAGTACTACGACAAGGTCATCATTCCGCTCAAAGGGCAGCTCGAGACGTGGTACTTCGCGCACAGGAGCCTGCACGTCGACCTGTTGATACTGGCCTGCACCCTTGTCGCCGTGCCGTGGCCCCGGTCGAGACTGCATCTGAAGCTGCGAGGCGTGGCGGACATCGTCGGACACTCGCCGCTGGCCGGCTATTTCGGCATCTCGCCGCTACCCAACGGCAGCGCCCGCCGGGTGGCTAATGGCGGCCATTCATAACGACGCGACGCCTCGAAGTCACGAAGCGAACTCGCGCAACATCACCAGAATCTGCTGGCTGATTTCCCCGGGCGCGGGTTGCCCATCGCGTTCGAACACCTGGACGATCTGCGTTTCCTCGCTCGCGTCTATGCGAATGTCGAGAAGTCGCGCCTCCTCGCCGCTCGGCCAAAAGCGGGACAGCAACGACTTGCGCTCGCCCCCGAGGACGTCCTTGGTGATCCTGACCCGGAGCAAACCGTCGCTTCGGCGAGTGTCTCCGATCTCCACTTCCGCACGCTGCAGCGCCTGCTGGACGACGGCCCATGCGCGGTCGAAGTCGACGTTCAGCCGTAGCCTGGGGTGGCCTTGTCCGTCGCGGTCGATGATCGCCTTGTTCGCGGTGGATATGCGGCTGGCGAGCATCGATACGGACTGTGTAGTGATGCCCGCGGCGTAATAGCCCCCGAACCCGCTCAATAGCGCGTCTTCCGCGTCGGCCAGGGCCGACGCTTCCGGCCAATCGGCCTTCGGCTGCATCAGCGCATCGTTTTCGTGGCGGATGTGGATCTCCGACGAGCCATAGCGGATGCCTTGCTCGATCTTGAAGCGGATACGGTCGCGGCCGGCCGTATCCTGCTTGTGTTCGCTGATGGCTTCGCGAACGATGTCCTTGTGATCGCCGCTGCCGATCGAAAGCCAGGCGCCATCGATGCGACCTGCTTCCGGCTCTTCCGAAACGATGTCGATGCCGTTGTCGATGAGGAACTGTTCGACCACGGGCCACACCGTCGATGGTTCGTCGGCAACGATCAGCCACCGGCGGTCGCCGAGTTTCTGGATCTTGACCGCTTCCTGGGCTGCGCCGCCGAGCATGGCGTCGGGCGCCGGTGCTTCATCGGGATAGTGCCGCGCGAGAGGCTTTGCCTCGATGGCGGGGATGGGCCAGGCGTCCTTGATGCGATCCGATGACATGTCGCCGGGAATGATCAGGGGTTCCGTCACCTTCGCGTCGATATAGTCGTTCGACGTGTTGCGGACCAGGCCCCTGTCGTCGTTCAACCATCGGCAACCGGCCACGGCCATGAGAATGACCGCCGCCGCGGCGGTCACGCGCAGGAGCGAAGGTGCCTTCACAGCGCGCCGACGCGCGCAAGACGCGCCTTTAGTTCACCGACATGCGTGGCGGACAACGGTACGAGGGGCAGGCGAATGCCCGTGTCCACCCGCCCCATCAGGTGCAGCGCCCATTTCGTCGGCATCGGACTCGTCTCAACGAAGAGGATTTCGTGGATCGGCTGCAACGTTTCGTCCAGTTCGCGGGCGCGGGATACATCGCCTTCCAGGAAAGCTGTACAGAACTCCGACATCTGCCGGGGCAATACGTTCGCCGTCACGGAAATGCAGCCGACGGCGCCGAGTTCCATCATCTGCAGATTCTGGGCGTCTTCGCCCGACAGGACGATGAAGTCGTCCCTCTCCACCGCCTTGCGGATGTCTCCGACACGCCCGGCGTCGCCGCAGGCTTCCTTGATGCCGATGACGTTCTTGAGTCGCGCGACGCGGGCCACCGTTTCCGCTTGCATGTCGCAGGAAGTGCGCGGCGGAACGTTGTAAAGCACGATGGGCACGTCCACGGCCTCGGAAATGGCGCGATAGTGCTGATACAGGCCCTCCGCAGTCGGCTTGTTGTAATACGGCGTCACCAGCAGGCACGCGCTGGCCCCGGCGCGCGCGGCTGCGGCGGTGAGTTCGATCGCCTCGGCGGTGGAGTTGGAGCCGGTACCGGCGACGATGGGGATGCGTCCGTCCACGCGCCGCAGCGCGTGTTCCACCACCCGCTTATGCTCGTCGTGGTCGAGCGTCGCGGACTCGCCGGTGGTACCGACCGGCACGATGCCGTGCGTGCCGGATTCGAGGTGCCAGTCGATCAGACCGTCCATGGCCGTCCAATCCACATCCCCGTTCGGCTTCATGGGGGTGATCAACGCGACAATGCTCCCGCGCAGCATGCTAGGTATCCGACGAAAAGCGATGCGTCATGGTAAAGCCGGACCGTGCCTTCCACAAGGCGCGTCCGGCGGGCGCTGTTGTCCGGCGCTGTCTGGTGCGGCCTGACGTAGGAGTGCCGGTATTCGGCGAGGGCGCGGTTGGCTTAGGCCGACGGTGAAGTGGCTACGGCCTCTGGGTCGGGCTCGTGGAAATGGGCGTGACCTTTCTGCTCTGGCAGCGCACGCTGGCGCTCACCGCGGGCGCCGCCCGCATCTCGCAGCTCATCTTACTGTCGCCCTTCTTCTCGTTGCCAACGTACTCGGCGAGAGCGTCCATCCGAGCGCCGCCGCGGGACTGCTGCTGCGACCGTAACCCCCCTGAGCCCGACACCGAATCCATGCAGGAGCGCGACTCCCCCTACCGACGTTTCAGGGTGCCATTCTGCGCCACTGTGAGCTTGCCGTTCAGCGCCAGCGACGGGCTCTGCGTCCCGCCGCCGTATGTCTGGATGGAGCAGGTCAAGGCCAACGTCACATCGCTGGCGCTGACCGTGAAGGGAGCGGCGTTTGCCGGCCTGCACGTGGCGGTTATGTCCTGCACCGACCCCGCCAGCGTCGCGTCCCAGGCGAGCTTTTGCTCGCTCGTGTCCCAGCTAACGTCGCCGGACAGGTCGAAACTGGTGGACCGGGTCCCCCAAAATGCCGACAGGTACAGTTCCCACCCCGTCGTCCCCTTGTCGTTGCAGACTGCCGAAACGGTGAAGCTCGTATCCCGCACCACGACGGCGGAGAATTCCTTGCACTCATCCTGCAGATTGCCGCTCTTGTCAGTGCTGTCGTAGTCGGCGGCGGCGGTCAGCGCCGCGGCGCAAAAAAGGGAACCGTAGAAGACCGCGGCAGCGCGGCCACCGCGTCCGGCGTTCCAGTCTCGCATGATGATCCTCTTCTGATCTTCCGCCACAGACCGACCACCCCGACTTTGTCTCAGGCTCCGCTTCGTGTACATGCTTGCTGGCTCGCCCGTGAACGACGTGTCCGGCGGATGAAAACCGTGCCTCAAGAGCTACGGGTCGGGTGCTTCGGCGACCGCCGTGCGCGGCCAGGCGTTGAAGATTGCCTTGAGCAGCGTTGCGAGCGGAATGGCGAAGAATATGCCCCAGAATCCCCACAATCCGCCGAACGCGAGCACGGCGACGATGATGGTGACCGGGTGCAGGTCGTTCGCTTCGGAGAACAGGACCGGAACGAGCACGTTGCCGTCCAGCGCCTGGATGACGCCGTAGGCGGCCATGACATATGCGAAGTCCCAGGACCAGCCGTACTGCAGGAATCCCACGGCGGCGACGGGCAGCGTGACCACCGCCGCGCCGACAAAGGGCACCAGCACGGATATGCCGACAATGAACCCGAGCAGCGCGGCATAGTTGAGCCCGAGAAAGAGGAAAGCGGCGTAGGTCACCGTGCCGACGATGAGGATCTCGATGGCTTTGCCGCGGATGTAGTTGGCGATCTGCACATTCATCTCGCGACCTACGCTGTCGAGCAACGTTCGATGCTGGGGCAGCATGGCCAGAACGCGAGCGACCATCCGCTTGCCATCCTTGAGAAAAAAGAACACCGAGATGGGGAGCAGGATCAGGTAGATGATGATGCCGAAGATATTCGGCACCTGCGCGACCAGCCCCTGCAGCGCGTTTGTTCCTATTTCCGTCAGTTCGGCATTCAGCGCGGCGAGCCAGCCGTCGGCGGCCATCGGCGAGAAGATGCCGGGAAACTCCGCCGACACGTCTCCCAACAGAACGCGCAGCCGGTCGATGACGCCTGGCATGGCGTTGACGGATTCGGTCAACTGCCGCCAGATCAGCGGAGCGATGCCGATGACGAGGGCGATGGCGCCGCCCGCGAAAAGCGCGAACACGATCCACACGGCCGCCAGCCGAGGCACGCGCAAGTCGACGAGCCGGTCGACGATGCCGCTCAGAACGTACGCGAATATCAACCCCGCCAGGACTGGCGCGATGTAGGCGCCGAAAAAGAACAGTACGACGAACGCGGCGACCAGCAGGACCACCAGGTAGATGGCCTCCTCGTTCGAGAAGTGCTCATTGATCCACCCGCCGATGACTTCGAGGAAGCGCACCGAATCTCAGCCGTCCTTCTTCCGCAGCAGGTAGAAGTAGCTGCCGTCATCCTGCCGCGACTCCAGCAGGGCGTTGCCGCTCTGCGCACTGAACACCTCGAAGTCCCGGACGGACCCGGGGTCCGTGGCGATGACCCGCAGCAGCATGCCGGGCTGCATCCCGTTCAACGCCTGCTTCGCCTTCAGGAGCGGCATCGGGCAGGTCAGTCCGCTCGCGTCGAGCAGTGTCTCGGTGGCTTCGGCCATGGCGCGACAGCATAGCAGGCGGTGCTTGCGGAGGTTTGCACATCGTCCCCTTTCTGACTTGGACGTGCCTCACCGATGGAGGCCCCAGCCCTCTATCTCTCGCGCTCGTGGATTTCACAATTTTTCCACGACTAAATCACAGGGTTATGCGTTGACTTGGCCATCGCGGGGTTTAGGCTGACTTGGCTCTCACTTGCGTGCAAACGAGGTTGTCGCCCCAAGCGGTACTCACGCAGATGCCGATCAACGACTTTCGTATCCAGTTGGCAACCGCGTACCCGGATGCAACTCCTGTGAGTTCGGGCAAGGGGGCAACGTTTCGGGTCGAAATCGCAACCGATCACGGGCCGAAAGAGGCTTTCATCAAGCTGCTTAGTGTCGAAGATATTGCGAGGGAAGCGATCTGCGCTGTGTTAGCCCGCAAACTTTATCTTCCCATGCTGCAACCATACTACGTGAGCGTGGATCGCGTGACACTCGGAGGGCATCTCCCGCGAAATTCAATCAATGTTGCCTTTGGCCTTGAGGCCGACAGCTTGCCAAATTTCCGAATAGCCAGCTACGGGATGGAGGAAGATCTCTCGAGGTGGCACGAGGCGTCGCGCTTGGCAGCGTTCGACGAGTGGATATTCAATCGAGACCGAATCCCAAACAATCTCTTGTTTGCCGGAGACGGCAACTATTGGTTGATCGATCATGATGACGCGCTCCCTGAGTACGCATCGCCTTCCGCTAATGCGAGTTCTCAAATGTTGCAGCTACTCAGCCACAACAAAAGTGAAATAGAACTGTTCGGCATTCGCAACGAACTGAGAACGTTTATTGCAGGGTACAGGTCGGTTGACTGGGAAGAGATTCTTGAACTGGTCTTGCCTCATGAGTTAACGGGGAGTGTCTCGATGTTCAATCGCCATATTGATTTTCTCAGTGCGAGAACCGAACACTTGGACCAGATCTTCTCCGAGAGTCTGGGCATTCGACAGCGAGAGCTGAATCTCAGCGCACTACCACCGAATTCGAATACAAAAGGAAGATGAACATGTCCTTTCCGAAGCTACCGAGCTATCGGTTTTCTTGGCGAAGCATCCAGATGGAACCCACCCCCTTGTCGGGCGAGCGAATTACGACCGGCGTCATCGTAAAGGGAGAAGACCAGGATCTGGTCACCGCAAAGCTGTTGTCCGCATCACACCTTGGCAAGATCTACGGTCTGGAGTTCGGGAGACGAATCACGGACGCGATGGAACTCTGCGTCCGCCACGCGAAGAGATTCTATGCAGCGAATCCACTCTCGACTGCGTGGTCCCCGCCATTAGAGAGGTTCTTTCTCAGTGACATCCATTCGTCGGTTGCAGAAAGTATGGAAGAAGGTGTGTCTAGGGCAGCCGTCCGATGTTCGTCGTTGAGTGCTTCTGAAGAAATAGAAAGGATGGCGGCCCTCCGTCAATCTCGCATATCCGCCCCGGAGTCGTGGAGGAGGAGGGTGACCAAGGCGGTTACGGCGGAACATGCAGAGTTCGGGGCCTGCTTTCAGAAAAGCATAATGATGGCTGGCAGCGTTCCCCTGAATTTCGGATTCATGTCGGATAGATATGCGGCGCAATTTGACGCCGTTGGTGGAATGAAGAACATTCGACGAAGTTTGTCTCGAGTCTACGGCAAGCTCTGGCAATTGGATCGACTAAGGGAAGAAGTGTCTCTTCTGTTTCGCCCCGAGGCCTATGAGTTGCTCTTGGAGAAACCAGCTGCGAACAATGCAAGAGAGGAATCGGCACTCAACGAGTTTCTGGAGGAACTTCGCGTGGAGGCATCTCGCCGGGAAATAGGTCTCTATGCAACGGAGTCGCCAGTCGACGCGGCGAGACACCTGATCGAAAAGGCGTTAAGCGGTGACACGCCTCGACCATCGCCTCGTGAGCCGACCGTGCAGGCGGGCGGGTGAACAGTTACCGTTGTCGCCGGAAATCGTGAGCCAGTCGACGCGGGAATTGGAAAGCCTTGGGCTGGCCTCTGATGACGGTCCGTGGCACCTTCCACAGATCGCGCTGACATGCGTTCGGCTAGCCACTGGCTGACGGGCGATCACTCGATCAGCGCGACTCAATCCCGCTACCCGGAACCTGCAGTACCGCTTGTCCCTGGTCAGTTTCTGATTTGCCCGGATTCGATGGAAGACACGAAGCCGATGGCGACCAGTGTCTGTACCGGTGGACTGTTGAGGAACTTTTTCGCCCATCGACTTGTCCGAATCTACGTGGGTGGAGCGATGCGTATTGGCGGCGGCGCCGAGCGATGCAACGCAGCCCGCGAGTCGTCTATCGACGAACTTCGTTCTGATACGATTTCTGCCATGAGAATCCGCACCTTGCTGGTGGCTGTCGTTGTTCTGGCTGGCCTGTCTTCGTCGCATGCCGCGGCGCCGGACGAACTGCCGGAACTGGGCGATGCGTCTTCGGCCATCGTCTCGCCCGCCGAGGAACGCCGGCTCGGCCAGATGTTCCTCAAGCAGGTGCGATCCGAAGTTCCCGGAGTCCGGGACGAGATTCTCAAGTACTACGTCGCCACGCAGTTGCGGCAGCTCGCGCAGCATTCGGACCTGAAGGACGCGACGCTCTATCCGGTATTGATCGACAATCCCGAGATCAACGCGTTCGCAGCGCCGGGCGGCGTGGTGGGAATCCACCTGGGCCTGATGCCGCACGCGCGCGACGTGCACGAATATTCCGCCGTGGTCGCCCACGAACTCGCGCACTTGGGCCAGCGCCACTTCGCCCGGGGCATCGAGGCGCAACGGCAGGCGACATTGCCGATGCTGGCCGGTCTGCTCGCGGGCGCCGTCTTGGTGGCGGCGGGCGCCGGCGGCGACGCGGGTCTGGCGACGATGGTCGGGACGCAGGCCGCCGCGATGCAGCATCAGCTCCGCTATAGCCGCGCCCGCGAGCAGGAGGCGGACCGAATCGGCCTCAATACCATGGTCAGGGCGCAACTGGACCCGCACGGGCTGGAGCGCATGTTCGGGCGGATGCAGCGCGCATATCGTTTTCGGGAAACAATGCCGGAGTTCCTTCTGACGCACCCCGTCACGGAATCGCGCATCGCCGATGCCCGCAACCAGGCGGCGCAGTATCCGACGGAGGCGGTGACCGGTTCGCGCGACTACCAGCTCATGCGCGCGCGGGCACTTGTGCATTTTGCGCCGACGCCGGCAAGCGCGCTCGCGCGGGCCAGAGATGACGATGTGTCGGGGGCGGCCAGGGACTATCGACTGGCGCTCGCGCGCTCCGGCGTCGGCGAGCATGGCGAAGCGGTGATCGACATGAAACGGCTTCTCGATCGGAATCCCGGCAGCATCCTGCTGGCGGCTTCGTACGGTGAGACGCTGACGGCGGCGGGCCGGGCCGAGGAGGCAGCGGCGTTTCTCGCCCATCAGTTGGTGATCAACCCCGACAACCAGCCGTTCGCGATGCTCTATGCCGAGGCGCTGTCGAAGCTTGATCGCCATGGCGATGCGCAGCAGGTCCTGGTTCGGCAGAGTCGCGTGCACGGGGACGACATCGACATTTGGTATGAACTTGCGGAGACCGCGGGTCTGGCGGGTGACATCGTCGGCGTTCACCGCGCGCGGGCAGAGTTCTTCGCGATGCGCGGCGTCTATCAGAAGGCCATCCAGCACCTCGAATACGCCCGCGGCCTGGTCGAGGACAACTACCGCCTCGCGGCGGGCCTCACCCAACGCATTCTTGACCTTCGGACCGAACTGGAGGCAATGAAAGGCTAGACCGCGCCGTAGAACGGGACGCGGTGCCGCTCAAGGCCGGGATGATAGGTGGGGGTGAAACACGACGCCGAAGGGCGGCGGATTTCATGGCGGTCGCCTCCCCGATTTTGCACGCGGGGGGGGGCGGCCCTCTCGGTTTACTCGCCGGCGGTGTCGGCGGACTCTCCCGTTGCGGCGCGTACGGCGTCGAACACCTGGTCGAACGGGGGCCGCTGCCGATAGTCTTCCATGGCGGCTTTGTACAGGATGGTTCGGGAAGGATCGATCAGCATGATGCCGGGATGGGGTATCCCGAAACCGGGGTGACCGGGTCCGTACTCGTCGTTGCGTATGCCGAGCGCTGCCATGTACTCCCCGTCTGGATCAGATAGCAGCGTGTAGCCAAGCTCCTCGTCCAGGGCGAAGTCGGAAAGCGCTTCCCGGTCATCGTACGTCATCCCGACAACGTTCACCCCGGTTTTTCCAAAACGGTCCTTCCACGCATTCAGTTCCACGAACTGAGCCTTGCAGTAGCCTCACCAGTTGGCGGAGCGGTTGAAGAGGATCAGCAGACCCTTGTCGCCCATCAGGTCGGAGACTGTGCGTGTTGCTCCCGGATGGGAGGCGAACTCGCCGTCGGGGATCGATGTTCCGGCGGAGGGTCCCCACCCGTCGGTGTATTCCGAAGCCATTGCCAGGGTCGCGACCAGGAGGCTGAGTGCGCAGGACAGTCTCACGGCCGTTGTCCAAAGTCCAGCATTCGGCGCAACGGCACCATCGCGCGAGCGCCGATCTCTTCGTCCACGAAAATCTCGCTGTCTTGGCGTTCCAGCGATTCGTTCAATGCCCGAAGCTCGTTCATGGCCATCCACGGGCAGTGCGCGCAACTGATGCACGTGGCGCCGGCACCGGCCGTCGGTGCCTCGATGAAACGCTTGTGTGGCGACAGCTTGCGGAGCTGGTGGAAGATGCCGCGGTCGGTGGCGACGATGAACGTATCGTTCGGCATCTCCCGGGAGGCGGCGATGATCTGGCTCGTCGACCCGACGCAGTCGGCGATGCCGATGACGGCGGCGGGAGATTCCGGATGCACCAGCACGCCGGCGTCCGGATAGAGCTCGATCAACTGCTTGAGCTTGTCGTACTTGAACTCCTCGTGGACGATGCAGGCACCGGTCCACAGCAGCATGTCCGCGCCTGTCTGCTGCCGGATGTAGGCGCCGAGGTGCTTGTCGGGGGCCCAGAGGATGCGTTCGCCGTTCGCGCTCAGGTGTTCGACGATCCTCAAGCCCACGCTCGACGTGACGACCCAGTCCGACATCGCCTTGACGCGCGCGGAAGTGTTCGCATAGACCACCACGGTGCGGTCCGGGTGCTCCTTGGCGAAGGCCTCGAACTCGTCCGGCGGACAGCCGATGTCGAGAGAGCAGGTGGCCTCGAGGGTCGGCATGAGCACCCGCTTCTCGGGCGACAGGATCTTGGCCGTCTCCCCCATGAAGCTGACGCCCGCCACGACCAGCGTCGAAGCGGGATGATCGCGCCCGAAACGCGCCATCTCCAGGGAGTCGGAGACGCAACCGCCAGTCTCCTGGGCGAGATCCTGTATGTCCGCGTCCACGTAGTAGTGCGCGACGAGAACGGCGTCGAGGGCGTCGAGTCGGGCGCGGATATCTTCCTTCAGCGCCATGCGCTCCGCGGCCGCCAGCGTGGCGGGCTCGTGCCTCGGTATCTCGGCGGGCGTTAGACTGTAGTTCGCGCGCATGACAAAAGTGTAACGCAAATCTCCGAGAGTCAATCCGGACCGCCGATAGGCTGGGCGGGCGAGGTTGGCGCAGCTCGGGCCACTGGTCGTCAGGTTAGGACAGTTTGAAACGCATCGCATTTCTCGCCGCTCCCGGAGACTCCGCCAACGATAACCGGGAGCGCCTGCCCGCCGCGTTCGAGGCCGCGGGTTGGCGCGTTGCGGCGCTCTTTCACGAAACGCTTGCGCTGACGGCGGACGGCGCGGCGGCGCGGGATGCCGGTGGCCGCGTGGTGCCGCTTGCGCCGTTCGACCTGGTCTGGATTATCGGATTCGGCGCGCGCGAGACCTTCCTCGACCGCATGCAGCTATTGAAGACGCTGGACCAGGCGCGGTTCGTCAACACGGCGAACGCCCTCGTCTATCTGCACGGCAAGTTCGACCTGGCGGAGTTCGGCCCGGAGACGCATGCAAGCGCCGATGTCGACGCGCTCATGGACATCGTTGCCCGGGGCGGACGCTGGGTGGCCAAGCCGACTGCGGGGAGCTTCGGGCGGGACGTCTTCCTCCTCGGGGCAAACGACATCCATTGCCGCGCCGTGTTCGAACACCTGACAGGCCGCGGCGCCGGACGATATTGCCTGTTGCAGCGCTACGTGGAGGAGGCGGAGCGCAACGAGAAGCGCGTGGTGGTCGCCGGCGGAGAGATCATCGGCGCCTACGCCAAGATGGGCGGCAACCTGGCGGCGGGCGCGGTTGCTCGCCGGACGGCACTCGTTCCACGCGAAACCGCCTTGGTCCGGAGAGTCATGGCGCACCTGCATTCGCGCGGCGCCAGATTCGCCGGCATCGATCTTGCGGCGCCCTACGTGCTCGAAGCGAACGTGGCGAATCCGGGAGGTCTCGGTACGCTGGAGCAGCTTACCGGCATCGATCCGGCGCCAGCCGTGGTGGACGCGCTGACCCCGGGGGCATTCACAGCCGCCAACAGGGTTCCGTCAATCCGTTTGCGACTTGACCAGGACGTGGACCGCGGCTGACGGCGAAGGCGCCTTCCCGGTTACGACGCCGGGATGGCCCCTCCGAGCTCGTCGCGCTCGCGCCGTCGCACCATGGCCTCGATGCGGTCGAACAGGGCGATGTAGACCACGCCCCCCGCTCCGGAGAGGCATCCCGCTACGGGAAAGAAGATCGGCCAACCCACGCTCGCCACGAAGAAACCGGAAACGGATCCCGCGGCCCACAGGCCGAAGTTCCAGAGGCTCGACTGCATGCTGTAGTCCGTGGCCGCCTGGGCTTTCGACGCCCAACGGAAGCGGGAGTTGTTCACGACGTAGGAATAGATCGACGTCACGAATCCGAAAACCGCGACTATGAACGTGAGCGTCGGCAGAGTCGGGAGCCCCGGGTACAGGGCGAGGGCGCCGAAGATGCACCCCTCGCCCGGCAGCGCAACAACGCCGATGATCGCCGTCCTGCGCATGCCGATGCGTTCCACCAACCAGGGCGTCACGAGTGCGCCGAGTCCGCTGCCCGCGAGGGTTGCCACCGTGAACAGGATGCCGAACTGGGTGGTCGTGAGGCCCTCGTCCGCGAAGAAGGGCCCGAGCATTGAGCCGAAGAATCCGGCGCCGAAGCCGAACACGGAGAGATAGGGAAGGATGTATCGCGATTCTCGGCGGCGCAGGGCCTTCACGAGGCTCGCGCGCTCGCCGCGAGCGCGGCGCTGTCTCGTTGCGGCGGGAGGCGGAGGTTCGCGCCGGATGATCCCCGGGGCCGCGAACGCGATCATGAGGGCGGAAGCCGCCAGCATGGTCCGGAACCAGCCAAAGGCCTCCACGACGGTCACGACGCCCTTGCCGGAGACGTTGGCCAGCGTGCCCAGGAAGCCGATGATCGAGGTGCCCCTGGCCCGTTCGGCGTCGGTCATCGACTCGGCGGCGTAACCGTCCACGGCGATGTCCTGTGCGGCCATGATGAACGACTTGGCGAGCAGGATGCCGACGATGACGTGCACGGCGGAGACCGTCGGCGGAATCCAGGCGAGCGCGGCGTAGGCGGCGGCGCCGATCGCGGTGCACGGGATGATCCAGCTCTTGCGCTGGCCGATTCGGGCGCTGCCGTAGTTGTCGACAACCAGGGCGATGAGCCACTTCAGCCAGCGGGGGATGGCGGGCAGCGCGAGCAGCCAGAACATCTCGAGCGGCAGGCCTTCCTTGCGGAACAGGAAGGGCAGGGCGATTCCGGTGAACGCGGCGGGGAAGTACTGCGCCATGTGCAGCATTCCCAGCATCACGAGCTTGGGATGGTCCTTTTCCGGCGGTGATGACATCGCTTCCAGATGCGCCTTCGTGGGATCTTTCGGGCGTTCGGCGC
>CAZFGB010000247.1:0-13477 GCA_964518405.1 uncultured Pseudomonadales bacterium
CTCCCAACTGCGCGCGGAGGGGGGGGGTGATAAAATCAAATCCGTGGGGCTGGCGTTCAATGTGGGTAATCGCGATGTTTGACTTGCCCACGCACACGCCCAAGGAAAGGCGAGCCTATACCCGGTTCCGCAAGGACCTCCTCAAGGACGGCTTTACGATGATGCAGTACTCCGTGTACATCAGGCACTGCGCGTCCATCGAGAACGCCAAGGTTCACGCGGCGCGAATGGGCCGCTGCGTTCCCTCGGCAGGCGAGGTCCGATTCCTGACGATCACAGACAAGCAGTTCGGTCGAATCGAAACCTATGTCGGAAAAAACCGCAAGGCACCCCCGAATCCGCCCGCCCAGCTGGAATTTTTTTGACCAGCGGGCGGGTGAATCCGGTCACGATTCAATGCCCTACGTCGTGGGCAAGTGTAGCAAATCGAGAAACGGCCGCGATCCGCAGCCTGTTCACTACTCCGCCTCCGGCGGCACGATCCGCTCCAACACGGAAATCAGCACTGGAACATCGTTGTTGACGATATTCCACACCACACCCAGGTCAATTTCGAAGTACGCGTGCACGATCCGATTCCTCAGACCGACAATTTCGGGCCAAGGCACGTCCGGATGAGCAGTCTTGGTATCGTCGCTGACGCGGGAAGCAGCTTCACCGATGATCTCCAGAACCTTCAATACTGCACTCTGGTGCAAGTCGCTCTGCGAGAAACGCTCACAAGACAGTCCGCTGGAGAAACGCACCGCCTTGCGTGCCGCGACAAGCATGTCAAGCAGGTAGCCGTCATCGTTCCGCATAGATGACCTCGGCCGACTCCAGAATTGCCTTCCGGCGGATATGGTTCGGACTTCGTTCGATCGCCGAACGTGTCAGAACATCGACGGGCCGCCCCAGCAAGGTCGACAACTCCGAAGCCATACTGACAAACCGGAGGCCCGGCACGCCATCCGGCTTAAACTCAACCAACACGTCGATGTCGCTCTCGCGATCAAAATCATCCCGAAGAACCGAGCCGAAAAGGGCCATCTTTTGGACGTGCCAGCGTTTGCAAAATTCCGTGATCGAATGGCGCGAGGCGGTGATTCGGAGCGAAAGCCGATGCATGTCGCCAAGGTAATCAATGACGCACTCTGAGTGTTTATGCATACGCCCAACTCCACAATCCACAGGCTCTCGATCCTGCCCTCATCCACAATTCGGACATCGAGCGGATCCGCCCCGCCCCACCTGCTATTCCACCTTGCAGTGCACCGCGGCGGCGGCGGTTCTCGCCTTGCTGCGCGCCTCGTCGATGGACGCGCCCAACGCGAAGGCGACGCCCATGCGCCGCTCGCCACGCACTTCGGGTTTGCCGAACAGGCGCACTTCCGTGGCGGGAGCGGCAAGGGCGTCATCCAGGCCCGAATACGTCACCTCATCGGAGTTGCCGTGCGCGATGATCACTGCGGAAGCCGCCGGTCCGCGCTGCACGATTTCCGGCACGGGCAAACCCAGTATCGCCCGGGCATGCAGGGCGAACTGGGACTTGTCTTGGCTGATCATCGTCACCATGCCGGTATCGTGCGGCCGAGGACTCACCTCCGAGAATATCACCGCGTCCCCTTGGACGAAAAACTCGACCCCGAACACCCCTCGGCCGCCCAGTTGGCCGGTGACGAGCGCGGCTATGCGCTGCGCCTCCGCGCGGGCCGCTTCGGTCATGGGCTGGGGCTGCCAGGATTCCCGATAGTCCCCACCCTCCTGGCGATGCCCGATGGGTTCGCAGAACGACACCACGCCGTCGCCGTGGCGCACGGTCAGCAGGGTGATCTCGTAGTCGAAGTCGACGAAGCCCTCGACAATGACGCGGTCGGCGGCGCCCCTGGCACCGCTATGCGCGAGCTGCCATGACTGTTGCGCGTCTTCTCGCACCGCCACCGTGGACTGTCCCTTGCCCGACGAACTCATGACCGGCTTCACGATGCACGGCACCCCGATCTCGTCCACCGCGGCGAAGTACTCCTCCTCCGTCTCCGCGAAACGATAGGCGGACGTTGCAACGCCGAGTTCCTCCGCCGCGAGCCGGCGAATGCCTTCCCGGTTCATGGTCAGGCGCGCCGCCCGCGCCGTCGGCACGATGTGGTAGCCCTCCCCCTCCAGTTCCACCAGCGTCGGCGTCGCGATGGCTTCGATTTCCGGCACCACCAGGCGCGGTTTCTCCGCCTCGATCACCGCGCGCAGCGCGTCGCCATCCAACATGTCGATGGCGTGCGCCCGATGGGCGACCTGCATCGCGGGCGCGTTGGGGTAGCGGTCGACGGCGATCACTTCAACGCCAAGGCGTTGCAACGCGATGACCACCTCCTTGCCGAGTTCCCCCGAGCCGAGCAGCATCACCCGCGTCGATGTCCCCGATAAGGGCGTGCCGATTTCGATCATTCTCGATTCTCTTCCTGTTGCCGTTGCATCTGCTCCTTGTAGAGCTTGAAGTTGTTTACGTAAAGATTTGAAAAAAAGCTTATTTCTTCTATCTCTTCCCGGGTCAGGTCGCGGACGACGCGACCCGGAGAACCGAGCACGAGGCTGCCGTCCGGAATCTCCTTGCCTTCGGTCACCAACGCATTGGAGCCGATCAGGCAATTCCGGCCGATTCTCGCGCCGTTCATCACGACGGCATGGATGCCGACAAGGGAGTTGTTGCCGACCGTGCAGCCATGCACTACGGCGTGGTGACCGACCGTGACGCCCTCGCCTATGGTCACCGGAAACGTGTCGTCCATGTGGACCACGGCGCAATCCTGGATGTTGCTGTTCGCGCCGATGGTCACCGAGTCGTAGTCGCCGCGCACCACGGCGCCGAACCATACGCTGACGTTGTGGTGCAACAGCACCGCGCCGACGACCGCGGCGGACTCGGCCACGAAATAGTCGCCGCGCGTCACCACGCGCCGGTCGCCCAAGGCATAGATCACGCGCTACCGCCCTCCCGCGACGATGACTTTCCCCCGCGGTCACATTGTGTCGAAGCCGCCCGCGCAAATCCATCGAACGCCGGTTATTTCGACGAGTCGCCGGCCGAACGACTTGCCGCGTTGCTACCCAAACGGCTGAAGGCGCCGAAGAAGCGGCGGCGCGCGAGGCTATAATCGCGCCCGTGAACTACTGCAGCAGCTGCGGGGAACCGGTATCGAAGCAAATCCCGCCGGGCGATGATCGCGAGCGATTCGTGTGCTCCGCCTGCGCCACGATCCACTACGAGAATCCGAAGATCGTGACGTGCTGCGTGCCCGTCTTCGAAGACCGCGTGCTGCTGTGTCGCCGCGCCATCGAACCGCGCCGCGGGCTCTGGACCCTGCCGGGAGGATTCCTGGAGACCGGAGAGACCGTCTTCAACGGCGCCGCGCGCGAGACCTGGGAGGAAGCCCGCGCCCGGGTCGACGGCGACGGCCTGTACACGGTATTCAACCTGCCGCACATTTCTCAGGTCTACATGTTTTTCCGCGCCCGGGTGGTCGGCGGCCGCTACGGCATCGGCGAAGAGACCCTGGAAACGCGCCTCTTCCGCGAGCCCGAGATTCCCTGGGATGAACTCGCATTCCCCGTCATCTCGAAAACGCTCGCACACTATTTCCGCGATCGTCCGGGCGGGGTATTCCCCGTCCGGGTCGAGGACATCATCATCCAGGGCGCGATCAGCGCGCCCCCGATGGCGGCGGGCCGGGATGGCGGCACCCGGCGATAACCGACCGCCCGGCTCTGCCGACCCCGGCGCTCGGGACAGCATCGAAGCCGCCGCGCGGGCCGCCGGCGCCTTCGGCATCGGCCGGCCCGCGCGGATCGACCCCTACGGCGCCGGCAACATCAACGACAGCTATCGGCTCTCCTGCCGCGACGGCGGCGACTACCTGTTGCAGCGAATCAATCGGGCCGTCTTCGCTCATCCCGACCGCATCGCGCGCAACCTGGAACGACTTTACGCGGCTCGGCCCCGTCGGCTGCCGGAAATCCTGCGGGCGGCCGACGGCGAACTGCTGCATCGGGATACCGAGGGCGAGTACTGGCGGTTGTACCGCTTCGTATCCGGGAGCCGCCACCTGGACACGGCGACGACAGCGGAAATCGCCCGCGAGGCGGGCCGAGCGTTCGGCGGTTTCCTGGACGAAACCCGCGGCCTGCGGCCCGACGACTTCGAGGACACCGTACCGGGATTCCACGATCTCCCAGCCCGCTTGGAAGTGCTGGAACGCGCCCTCAACGCCGATGTCCGCGGCCGCGTCCGGCAAGCGCAAAATGCCTGCGTCGCGATCGAACGCCACTCCGATCTCGCGGCCGTCCGGTTTCCGCGCGACCGCATCGCGCACAACGACTGCAAGATCAGCAACGTGCTGTTCGCGGCCGACGGCCCCCGCTCCCTCTGCGTCGTCGATCTCGACACCGTCATGCCGGGCGCCGCGGGATTCGACTTCGGCGACCTCGTGCGCTCGGCGGCGGCGCGCACCGACGAGAACGAGACCGACGAGTCGCGCATCGGTCTCGATCTCTCCCGCGCCGAGGCTATCGCCGGCGGATTCTGCGAAACGACCGCCCTGACACCCGGCGAAAAGGAAACCCTGGTCGACGGCGTCCTGTACGTTACGTTCATGCTCGCGGTCCGGTTCCTGACGGACTACCTCGACGGCGACAGGTATTTCCGCGCGGCCTACGCCGGCCATAATCTCGACCGGGCCCGCAACCAGTTGGCCCTGCTGCGCGACATGGAACGCCAGCGACCGGCGCTGGCGAGGGCGATCAGGGCAGCCGCAAAGGGCGCATAGCTTGCGGCCTTTCTTTCAGAGAGTTGATTGTGGCGAGAGAAGGTGACAGCGTTGCGGAGGCGCGGGCCAATCTCGAAGAAGCGCTGACTCTGTTATCGAGCTAGCCCGCCGGAAGGAGTAGAACGTCGCGCGAAACGCAAGGTCCACACGACGAAACGTCGAAAACGTTGTCTCAGCCGATCACACCGCTAGAATTGAAGCGTCAGGACTGACGCTGGGGCCCGCGTTTTGGGAACCATACGTCATATCCGAAACCGGGCAATGGTAGTCTCGTCCGCTCAAACCCCGTACGGAAGCTCGCGATGAAATATCTCCATACCATGGTTCGGGTGAACGACCTCGACGCCTCCATCGACTTCTACACGAAGCTGGGCCTCGAGGAACTGCGCCGCCACGACAACGAAGCGGGCCGCTACACGCTCGTCTTCATGGCGGCGCCGGGGGACGAAGACGCGCAGATCGAACTCACCCACAACTGGGACCCGGAGACCCTGGGCGGCGGCCGCAACTTCGGCCATCTCGCCTACCGGGTGGACGACATTTACGCGCTGTGCCAATCCTTGATGGACGCCGGCGTCACCATCAATCGCCCGCCCCGGGACGGACACATGGCGTTCGTCCGCTCTCCCGACAACATCTCGGTCGAACTGTTGCAGAAAGGAGGTTCGCTGCCGCCCGCGGAGCCGTGGGCCAGCATGCCTAACACCGGCGAGTGGTGAGGCAGCGCCCCACATTGCCCATGGCGAAAGCGTAGAATGTACGATCCAGTCCGGGGAGGAACTCAAATCATGGCAGAGCCCGCAATCAGGACCGAAGAACCCGCCGCCACCACCAGACCCCAGACCACACTCGACCGCTCGTGGAACGAAATCTGCGAGCTTGGCCTGGAGCAAAACGTCGCTGAACTCGACGCCTACGGCTACACCATCGTCCCGCCGGAGATCGCGAACCCCGACAGCCTCGCCGAGCGATTGCTGGAGAAGTGTCTCGATATCGCCGAGCGGCGCAACGGCGAGCGTCCCGATCTCGAAAACGGCTCGACGCACGTCAACCTCGAGGGATCGGAAGCGGGGATGCGCTACGTCGGACATACCTATCATCCGCACGGACCGCTGGGCGACGTGTTCCATTCGCTGCTGCTCGAGGACGAGGTATTCCAGGAGGCGCTGATGAATCCGGTGCGCCTCGCACTGGTCACCCACCTGCTCGGCTACAACGCGGTCATGTCCAGCATGGGCTGCTGGATGAAAGGACCCGGCAGCACCACGCTGGCGCTGCATGCGGACAATTCGCTGCCGTCGCCGCTGCCGCCGCACGCCATCGGCTGCCAGACGACCTACTGGCTGACCGACTACACTCGGGAGAACGGCTCGACCGCGGTCGTGCCGGGCAGCCACAAGTGGTGCAGACAGCCGCACGGCGAAGAAAAGATCGTACCCGATAAACCGGGCGATCGCGGCAACCAACAGGCGATCCCGCTCGAGGGCAAGGCCGGCTCCCTGCTGATCCACCACAGCAACCTCTGGCACGGCGCCTACAACCGCACCGCGCCCGGGGTGCGCGTCAGCCTGACGAACTACATGCTGCGGCACTTCATGCGCACGACCGAGAACTATATCGACAAGGTTCCGCAGGAAGTGCTCGACCGGCATCCGCCCAGGTTCGCGATCCTGACCCAGCAGGGCGTGAAGGTGGGAGGCTCGAACCCGGAGGAGACGGAGCACAGGGTGGAGACCGCCGAGAAGTATCTCGCCGCCTACGCCAAGGAGATCGGGGAGGGCTACCGCCCCGTCGAACAGTAACGCGCGCGCATCGTCCGACTGACCTGACGCAGAGATCGCTCCGAGACGATCTCTGCGCTCTTTCGCTGTCCGAGGGCCGACATGGCGTTAGCGATCTACGCCCGCTTCCCAGTGCCGGACCATTGGCGCCAGGTCGTCCCAGAACGCCTCGGGGATATCCACTGACCCCGCCTCGGCGTTCGCAGCAGCCTCTGCCGGTGTCCGACCGCCAGGAATGGCGCAGGCGACCTGTGGATGGCGCGTGCACCACTGCAGCGATGCGGCTAGCAGCGAAATCCCGTACTGGTTGCACAGATCCTCGATCTTGCCAACGTGAGCCAGGCATTCCGGACTGAATTTCCGGCGGCCCTCCGCAGACGCTTGCGAAGGCCCGGTGGCGAGAAGTCCAATCTCGAGCGGCGTGGCGCAGGAGATCCCCATGTTGTACTTCTCCGCCGCGGGCAGGATCTCTTCCGCCGCCGTCTGGTTGAGCAGGCTCCAGGCATCCGGAACGACTGCGGCGTCGAACTCTCCGGTCACGATAAAAGGCGTATTGATCTCCGGGTCGTTGCAGGCGATGCCGACCCACCGGATCAGGCCTTCATTCTGAAGCTTGCGAACCGCGCCCAGCGCGCCGTCGTCGCTCATGACCTCTTCAACGGGGTAACCGCCCGCATCGTGGATGTAGACGATCTCGAACTTTTCGATGCCGAGACGTTCCTGGCTGCCTTCGAAGGCTTGCAGGATGCCGTCGAATGAATGGTCCCGTCCTTCTCCGAGATAACCGACCTTGGTGACGACCATGCACTCGGCCGCGAGGTCCGGCCGCCGCTTGAGCGCTTCGCCCACGATCTTCTCGGATCCGCCCCGCGAATAGACGTAAGCGGTGTCGACGAGTGTGCAGCCTCCCTCCATGGCGGCAATGATGGTCTCCACGCCAAGCTCGAAATCCATGTCCGGCGTGCTGATGCCGGAATTCGCGGGCTTTCCGGAGTACATGGCGCCCAGCCCGACAATGGAGACCTCTAGGCCTGTCCGTCCCAGCGTCTTGGTTCTCATGATTGGTTCCCCTTCCTGTTCCGCGTCCAGAATAGCCTAAGCCGCCTCACGCGGTCTTTCCGGTCATCATTTCTCCCGGCGCACGTCATAGCCCGCGTCCCGAAGCGACCCGACGACCGCTTCCACCTGCTCCTCGCCCCGCATCTGCAGCACCAGTTCGACAACCGTCGCGCGCACCGTGGAGACGTCGAAGGCGCGCTGGTGCACGATGTCCACGATGTTGCTGTCGAGTTCGCCCAGACGCCGCGTGAGTTCGCCGAGCGCACCCGGCTGATCGGGTATCTCGACCGCCATGCGCACCAGGCGACGAGCGCGCACGAGGCCGCGCTGCACAACCGATGACAGCATCATCATGTCGATATTTCCACCCGTTAGCACCACCACCGTCTTTCCGGCCGCCAGGGCCGGGTCCGCCACGACGGCGGCGAGCGCGGCCGCGCCCGCGCCTTCGGTGACGGTTTTCTCGATCTCGAGCAATTGAAAGATGGCGCGCTCGATGGCGCGCTCCGAGACCGCCACCATGCGGTCCACGTTCTGGCGGATGATGGCCATGGTCGTTTCCCCCGGGGTGTCGACGGCGATGCCCTCCGCGACGGTGCCCGGCCGAGCCGGGCCCGGATAGCGTCCGTCGAACGCCGCCACCGCGGCGCTGAAACGTTCTGCCTGCACGCCGACGATGGTGACCTCCGGCCGGAGCGCCCGGACCGCGATCGAGGTGCCAGCGAGCAGACCGCCGCCGCCCACCGGGACGATCAGCGTATCGATGTCCGGCGCCTGTTCCAGCAACTCCATGCCGAGCGTCCCCTGGCCGGCGATCACCGTTTCGTCCTCGAACGGATGCACCAGGACGCGGCCCAGTTCGCCGGCCAGGCGATGCGTATATTCGAGCGTCTCGGCGAAGCGATCGCCATGCAGAAACACTTCGGCGCCGAACACCCGGGTCTGCTCCACCTTGGCGTTCGGCGTGTGCCGCGGCATAACGATCGTGACCTGGATCCCCAACCGACTGCCGTGATAGGCGAGCGCCTGCGCATGGTTGCCCGCGGACATGGCGATGACGCCCCGACGGCGCTCGTCCTCATCGAGGAGCAGCAGTTTGTTGAGCGCCCCGCGTTCCTTGAACGACGCCGTGAACTGCAGGTTCTCGAACTTGAGATGCAGATCTCCCCCGACGGCCGTCGACAGGGTCTCCGAACGCGTCAGGGGCGTCCGCGCGATGGCGTTTCCGAGTCGCGCCCTCGCAGCTTCGATGGCATCGAACGTCACCGGCATGTTCCGTGCCTTCCCTTGGGGGACCCGACCGCGCGACATTGTACCGGCGCGCGCGCCGCCGCTAGTCGTCCCCCGACGGCTTCTCCGGCACCAGCTCCTGTCGCGTTTCGGCGGCGTCGACGATGTCGTCCCAGTCCCAGAGCTGGGGGATGGTTTCGATGTCGGCCCAAAGCCTGGCCTGATCCGCATAGTGGGGACTGCCGGGATGCCCGGACGCGCCAAGGGGCACGATCCATCGCGAATTGCGCCAGTCCGACGGGTCGTGGACATAGCGGTTGACCGACATGAGCGTGGCCACGCACCGGTCCGATATCGAATAGGCGCCCGCAAGCGGGGTGTCGCCGTCGCCGTGCGTCTCGAGCTGGGGCGGATCGAGGAACTTCGCGCAATCCGGGAACACGTCGGACAGCGGATGCCGGGGTCGGGTGCGATGCATCGCGCCCCATTTCCAGTCGCGCATGTCATCGCCCGATCTGGAGCGGAGTTCGCGAACGGCCTGCGCGAGGGCGGACTCGATGCATTCGGCCCATGTCCGACCCGCTTCAAGGCACGAATCGTCATCCTCCGCCATGGCCGCGACGGCGCGCGCGAACAGTGCCGCCATGTGTGTCGCGGCGCCCCGCCCGATGCCGCTCGGCGCATCGAGAGCCGCGTTCGCCAACGGGCCGAGCGCCGCGTTTGCGATCTCGCGGAACAGGTGGGCGCGCGCCGTGCCGTAGATCGCCGCGGCCGACGACGAACGGTCCATGCGGCAGTCCCAATCCAGCAGGATGTCGCGTGCCTCCCGCGCGTCCGGATCTGTCAGGTCCATCGCCGCCAGGCGTTTGGTGAATATCCCGGCGGGGATCGATTGCCGGTCGGCATGGATCGACTCCATGTCCTTGGCCGTAGCGGCACCAGGGGTTATTTCCGAGAGACGCTCGGTCACCCGTCGAGCGCGCCAATCGGGGGCAAAGAACGTGTTGATGTAGTGCGGGTAGGCGGCGGTTGTCGGCGCATTGTTGCAGGTCACGACGAAGCCGGCTTGCGGATTGCGGGCGCTCGGCAGTTCCTCGAACGGAATCCGGCCCTGCCATTCGTGTTCGCCGGTCCAGCCCGGCACCGGGACCCACGCGTTCGCCATGGACCGAATCGGAATCCGGCCCCGGTACCGATACCCGAACTCGCCGCGGACATCCGCGTATACGAAATTGTTGACCGGCTCCGTCCAGACCCGCAACGCCTCCTCCGCTTCGTCCGCCGAGGCGGCGATCAGCAGGTCGTGAAGCGTATTGGCCCAGGGGGTCCCGCTATTCGTGCCGGGATGACTGAACGCGATGCCGTATCCCGCCTGGGGATCGCCCGCAATGACGGGACCGTGTCGGGTTCGGACCACCGTGAGCATCTCGGACGGACCATCGCGAATCGCAAGTTCTTCTGTCCGAACCTCGGCCGGCACCCAGGTGTCCAGCCAGGCATATTCCAGCCGGCCGCTCTCGGTGCGGAAGCGTTCGATGTAGAGGTCCTGGTAATCCGCCTGGCCGTGCGTCATGCCCCAGGCGACATGCTCCGTGTGGCTGAAATGCGGCATTCCCGGTACCCCCGGCAGCGCGTATCCGCTGCAGCGGAAAGTCGGACAAGTGATGTGTACCTGGCAGTAGACGTTTGGCGTGTCCAGGGGACGGTGCGAGTCGCCGGCGACGAGGGGCAGGCCCGACGCTGTCCGCGCCCCGGATAGGGCCCAGGCGTTGCTGCCGCCGTCCGTCTCTCCCGGCCATTCCATCGCTGCCGCGAGCGCATCAAGGCCGTCCAGCTCAGCGGTTCCATAGGTGTCTCCCGGCGGCACGGAGACGAGGCTTTCGTCGGGATATCCGCGAAACAGCGGCGCAGCCCGCTCGGCACCCAGAACTCGCGCCAGCCGCGCCCGCCACAACTTGATCTCGAACGTCCCCATCAGCATGTTGCGGACCTTGTAGACCGCGAGGCAGTGCCAAGGCTGCCAGGTTTCTGGCTCCGTCCCCAGCATCCGGTACTCCACTGGATAGGATTCAGTGGTTCCGATGAACGCGTTGACGCCTGCCGAGTACGCATCGAGCATCGCCTTTGCCGCATCGCTCGACACCCGAAGATCGGCCTTTGCGGCGCGTTCGAGGTCGAAGGCGCGCAGGAGTCGATCCGCTTCGATGCCGGACGCCCCCGCGAACTCCGACCACCGGCCGAGCGCCCTGTGACGGTCGCAATCCATGTGCCAGAGCCTGTCCTGCGCGGTGACGAAGCCCTGCGCGAAGAAGGCATCGTGCGCCGATGCCGCGCGAATGTGCGGGATACCCCACTGGTCCCGAGCGACTTCCACATCCCGCCGCAGGCCCTTGGCCCGTATCGTCGAGGTCAGGTCGGGGAGCGCGGCCACGAGATCCGTCTGGGTGATGGGCAGGCCGACTTCCATGAACGTGCGCCTCCGGCGACGGGGGAAATGCCAGCACTTCCTTACGCGTCAGCTGTCGGGGAAGCTCCCCTTCTTTGCGAGGGACACCCTCGCGCTCCTCTCTTCTGCGAGGGACACCCTCGCGCCCTCTCTTCTGCGAGGGACACCCTCGCGCCCTCTCTTCTGCGAGGGACACCCTCGCGCTCCCGGGGCTGAAGGCGCCTTCGAAGTGCCTCAACTGTAACCCAAAAAACGGCGTTGACCGCCTTTGCTGGCCGATCGCGCCCGCGTGGTATGTTTCGCGTCACGGCGAGGGGGGCGAATGGCCAAGGACATCAGGACGGCGGTGCGGGAAATCTGTTTCTCGTTTCCGGAGGTCGAAGAGCGAACGGGCCACGGCATGCCCGACTACAAGGTCCGCGGAAAGACCTTCGCCATGCTCGCGATCAACCATCACGGCGACGGCCGCATCGCCGTTTGGGTTCATGCGCCGCCGGGCGCGCAGCACCTGCACGTGGACGGCGAACCGGCATTCTATTTCGTGCCTCCCTATGTGGGACCCCGAGGCTGGCTGGGCGTGCATCTCGACCAGGGCAACGACTGGTTCAGCATCGCGGTCCGTATCCGCGAAGCCTACCTGCACGTTGCCCCGCGCGGTCTGGCCAGCAGACTCGCCGACCTCGTGGAAATCGAACCACCCGCCGAAACCGTGGACCCGGAGGACTTCGACCCGCTGTCGGCCCCGCATGCCCGGGACAAGCTCGCGCGCGTTCGGGCCCTCTGTGATTCGTTGCCGGAAACCTCCGAAGGCACGCAGTTCGGCGTACCCGCATTCAAGGCCGGAAGGAAGACCTTCCTCACCGCCCATCGCCATCGGAAACGCATGCGGCTCGAGTTCTGGGTTGGACCGGAGCTCCAGGCCACCCTGTGCGATGACCCGCGCTTTTCCATCCCCGCCTATATCGGACATCGAGGCTGGATCGATCTCGACGTGGAGGACCGCTTCGACCGGGACGAGGTGCGGCAACTCGCCCTGGGGAGCTACCGCCACTTCGCGCTCAAACGGATGTTGAAAGCCCTGCCAGATTCGCTTCGGATGCCCGGCGACCCGTAACTCCGCGCCGAGGGAAACGAGAGTCCTCCAAAACCATGATAGACCCGGAACCATCGCCCACGCCGATCTCCGTCGCGAATTCGGGGATGTGGGCGGGGCTGCATCCGGGCATGGCGATGGCCTCCCTGGCGATGGTGCTGATGTTCGTCGTCTTCACGGTGGTCAACGTGGAGGGGGCAGGCGCCGCATATGCGGGCATCAGGGCATGGATCGAGTCCTCGCTGGGCGGGTTCTACATCCTGTCCATCTGCGCGATGCTGGTGGCCTGCATCTACATCATGTGCAGCCGCCACGGCAAGGTGCGCCTGGGCGACGACGAGGCGCGGCCCGAGTTCAGCACGTTTTCCTGGCTCGCGATGCTGTTCTCGGCCGGGCTGGGGATCGGCCTGCTGTTCTTCTCGATCTCCGAGCCGATGTTCTACTTCGACAACTCGGCGCCGTTCGGATACCCCAACAATCCCCATGCCGACAACGCCGGCGCGGTGGAGCTGAACGAGGCCCGCGCCGTCGACGCCATGCGCGTCACCTACTTCCACTGGGGGGTGCATGGCTGGGCGGTCTACGTGGTGGTGGGCCTGTGCCTCGCCTACTTCGGCTTCCGCAAGAAGCTTCCCCTTACGCTGCGATCGGCCCTTTACCCCATCATCGGCGAGCGTATCTATGGCCCCGCGGGCCACGGCGTAGACCTGCTTGCCGTGTTCGGGACGGTGTTCGGCGTCGCGACGTCGCTCGGACTCGGCGTCAAGCAAATGTCCGCCGGGCTCAACACGCTGTTCGGAATCGCCCCGGACCTTGCGACGCAGATCACCCTCATCGCGGTCATCTCCCTGGCGGCCACCCTGTCAGCAGTGTCGGGGGTGGCGCGGGGCATCCGCATCATCTCCGAGTGGAACATCTATCTCAGCATCGCCCTGTTGGCTTTCTTCCTCTGTTTCGGACCCTTCGAGTGGCTGCTCGGTTTCTTCGCGACGACGGTCGGCGGCTACCTCTGGAACCTGGCACCGATGAGCGTCTGGATCGCGCGGGAAACCGGAGAGGCGAGCTGGCAAGG
>CAZFGB010000248.1:0-16536 GCA_964518405.1 uncultured Pseudomonadales bacterium
CGTCGCCGCAGGCGCACCCTTCGACCTGGCCCACGCCGGGTATCACGCGCGGGAGTCGCTGCGTAGCGAGAAGGCCTAGCGGCATGGGGGCCACGACATCACCGACGAGGACACGCCGCTGGAAGCGGACTTGAGTTTTGCCGTGAAGTTCGACAAGCCGGGCGGGTTCATCGGACGGGAGGCGCTGCTCCGGGACAGGGAGGCGGGGCCGGCAAAGCGGTTGCTGCAGTTCCGGCTGCTGGACCCGGAGTCGTTGCTCTACCACAACGAACCCATCTTCCACGACGACGCCCTGGTCGGTTACGTCACGTCCGGCGCCTACGGCCATACCCTCGGCGGCGCCATCGGCCTCGGCTACGTCGATACGGCCAAGGTTCCGAACACGCCAGAGGCGGGCTTCAGCATCGAAGTGGCCGGGGACCGCATTCCGGCGGAGGTATCGTCAAGGCCGATGTACGATCCTGGGAACCGGCGTATCCGGTGCTGATGCCGGGTTGTACAAGGTCTTGCCGCGTCGTTTGCATAGTCTCGGATCCCGCTCGAAGCGCTTCGTCGTGAGCAGGCGCATGGATCAGCCGTTCGCGGACTTGAGGTCGTCCAGACTTTCGTACTCCGCGAGGTCCTCACGTTCGTAGGCCTGCCGCAACGCCTCGCGCGTTTCGGCGTTGGGTATCTTCACCGCAAACGGCAGGCCGTGCTGCAGGGTCACCTGCTTGTAGAACAACCGGATCGCCTCGGTTGCCGAGAGCCCCAGTCTGGAGAATACCGCCTCGGCTTCACGTTTAAGGTCCGGTTCGACGCGGGCACGGATCATGTCGGTCTTGGCCATGGGCTCCTTCCTTTCGGCAAAAGACGTACCACAAATGGGATACATTTCAAGATGACGAACCAAAGTGAATGCACCTGACGATCACGGCCATCCGTATCGCTCGCCGGACCAGCGGTCCGCCGTACGCGGCACCAACCGTCTATTGAGTATGTCTGGCGTGGATACTGTTGAGTTATTGCGATCCGTTGACGAGAAAGAAGCGGCGTCGCGATACGGCTCGCGAGCTAGAGATAAAGGGGTGCGTTATGACTCAACGAGATTTGGATTGCGTCATTGATCTACGGCTGCCCGTCGTAGAGGACACGACTACGGGCATCCCAGCCTTACGCGCGTGTCCAGAGAAATGGCGGGATGGACACTGCATTGGCATCATGTCGGCTATGGCTAAAGAGATTTCTTCGGAGCGAGAAAAAGTAGGGCATGGATCGGCCGTGCGCTCTCTTCGGAGGCGTCTGCGGATCACGCCGCTTGATCGGTTGATGATTGATGCTCTAGTGGATTCGCGACAGGGGGTTGTCGGCTCGTTGAGCAGGCAGGACGTGAGCAAGGCGGTCGAGGAGTTCGTCGGTCTCAACGGACGACGGCAGCAGTCGTACTTCCATGCGGGGTTCCGCGATGCACTCTTCGACCTCGTGCTAGATGCTGATCTGCCGGCGCGCAACGAAAAGCGAGCACGCTGGTATTGGGCCGGTGCCATACAAGGATTGGCAAGAGGAGAGTCGTGGGACCGAATAGTCGAGGCATACGACTCGGTGGACGTCGTTCGTACGCTTGGTGACGGCGGCGACCCTGCGTCCCGGATGGCGGGCGGGTTGATCGTCGAAGCGTTATGGAGAACGGGTCGCACGTCCGAACTGCACGTATTCGTAGATGTTCGGCTGGCCAGAGAGCCAAACGTCTACAGGCTAGGGAAGGTCTGAACAAGTCCATTCTGCGATATCATTGGTCATCGGTCGAGGAAAGGACGGTCAAGCATGGAGCAGGCGACGTTTTCGGAACTGGAGCACGACGCGAAGAAGCGGCGGACGCGGCGCGAGTTGTTTCTGGAGAAGATGGACGGCCTGATTCCGTGGGCGGCGCTGGAGTCGCGGATCGAGCCGTTCTATCCGAAGGCGGGCCGGGGCCGCCGACCGTATCCGCTGCGGACGATGCTGCGGGTGCATTGCGTGCAGTTGTTCTACGACCTGAGCGATCCGGGGATGGAGGATCTGCTGTACGAGGTGGAGTCGGTGAGGCGCTTCGCGGGTCTGCGGCTTTCGGGGCCGCTGCCGGACGAGACGACGATCCTGCACTTCCGGCACCTGCTGGAGCGGCACGGCCTGGGGACGGCGCTGTTCGAGGAGATCAACGCGCACCTTTTGTCGCGTGGCCATCGATTGAAGACGGGGACGATCGTGGACGCGAGCATCATCGAGGCGCCGAGTTCGACGAAGAACAAGGCGCGGGCGCGGGATCCGGAGATGCATCAGACGAAGAAGGGCAACCAGTGGCATTTCGGGATGAAGGCGCACATCGGGGTGGACGCGGAGTCGGGCCTGGCGCACAGCCTGGAGACGACGGCGGCGAACGCGTCGGACGTGACGCGGGCGGACAAGCTGCTGCATGGAGGCGAAAGGCGGGTGTGGTGCGACGCGGGCTACCGGGGGGTCGGCAAGCGCGAAGAGCACCGGGGCCGCGCGGTCGAGTGGCGCGTGGCGATGAGTCCGGGCTCGCGGAGGCTGCTGCATCCGGACGGTCTGGCCGCGGGGCGCGAGCGGCGCAAGGCGTCGAAGCGGGCCAAGGTGGAGCATCCGTTCCTGTACGTGAAGCGGCACTTCGGCTATTCCAAAGTGCGCTACCGGGGTTTGGCGAAGAACACCGAGCGCATCGCGCTGCTGCTCGGATTCGCGAACCTTCAGATCGCCGGCCGCTACGCGGCCGGCTGACGCGGGGGCAGTGCGCCCGCTTTCCGCCCGCAGCGGCGGAAAGCGGAGGGATCGGCCCGCGGCGACCGTTCTCCATCGCCGAAAGGCATAAGAGGAACGTTCAATATGCCTTCGAGCGATATATCTCTTCCGAGAACCCGCGCCGCCCTCGACGGGAGCGGTTGTTCAGACCTTCCCTAGTGCTTGAAGCAGGAACGGAGTCATTGAGATCACGGAACCCTGGTGTTGCGCGAACAGTGTTTGCCTTGTTGATCGAGACCGCGGAGCTGCTCAGGCCGGAGAGCCCGTTGTCCCAGGACGTGTCCACGGTTCGACGGCGAATGGCGCACTGCCTGAGGTTGCTCGGGGAACGACAGGGTGCCGAGGATTTGCTCCGCGGGCTTTTGCGCGAAGAGGTAGATCCAAACATCCGTGCGATGGTCCACGCAGATCTAGGGCTACTAAAGGGTCGTTTCGCACTGCTTGACGAGGTGCGAATCCCCGGCGACGAGGCTGCCCGACGAGACCTCGTTGATCGGCTAAGAGATGGGGAGGAGCACTTTAGGGATGCGGTGGCGAATCAGGATGCCACGTACGCGTGTCACGGACACTATTGCCTGGGCGTCCTTTTGCTGGCGGACGACTTGCAGGGGGACGATAGGTTTAGCGAAGCGGACATGCATCTCGAAAGGGCGCACGCAACCATTCGTAGCGGTCGCGATTATCCAGCGTCCCTAGTGGCGCAGACCGACTTGTACCTGGGCATCGCCAAGTCGCAGTTGTTCGATGCAGCGGAGATTCGCCATGCGGCCCGACTGATCGCCGCCGGCTTGTCCGGCGCCAAAATCCCCCGACCCTTCATCGCCGAGACCGTCGAGAGTTTAGCGTTATCGGACGAAGGCATGGTGACGGTCTTGGAGCCGCTTCTGGAGTCGGGTGGCGACGAGACGTTGGATGCGCTTGCCGATGCTGCAGTGATCGACTCATGCGTATCGCTTGCGGAGAGGTTGCACGAACGCGCGCGGCGACCGAATCGGCGCAGATCGCTGGCAGCAGCCGATCTCCGGGGAGCACTGCGCGGATACCTGAGCAACGGTGACGCACACAAGGCTGGCGAGGTTCTCGACGAACTGGAACAGCACGCGGTCGACGGCTCGGGCGTAACGGAGTTCGTGGAACTGCTGGACGACCCAGATCGGTACGAGCTCGCCTGGAGTCAGGAGGACGCCGCCGTCGCCAGTGCCCGATGCCTGGAAGCAGCGGGCCGCTACGCGGAGTCCCTCGCGAAACTCAGGGGGGTATTTCACGCCTACATGCACAGGGGCGATGTTTCTGACGCTTCTGGCGTCTTGGAACGGGTCGAGGCATACGGCTTGGACCAGGATGAGTACGTTGATCTGAAGCGACGCTACGAAGGCGCAATACCCGACGGTGACGTAGACGGACAGGATCAAGACCGCGCGTGCCCGGTAACTGTGTTGGTTGTCGGAGGCAATGAGATTCAGGCGAAGTTGGCGGGTCGGGTGACGTCGAAAGTGGCAGCCAGCGACCCGCACGTGACTGTGGAGTTCCTCCACACTGGATGGGGGTCTGGCTGGAACCAGTATGCTGAGAAGGTCGAGAGCCGGATGGCGAACTGCGATGCGATTGTGATCATGCGGTTCGTCCGCACGCTTCTTGGTGCCACAGTCCGTGCGATGTGCGGGGACCAAGACATTCCTTGGCGATTCTGCTGGAGTGGCGGGCAAGGCGGGCTGGTTGCGGCGATTCTTGCAGCTGCGGGGGCTGCCCGCGGGCAACGGTCGTAGAGGAAGCGATCAGAATTGAGTCCCGATTGTCAGTGAGCACTAGAGATTGGTTGACGTCTTTTCTTGGTGAACGACAGCTGTCGCTGCCGGACGGACGACCGTTGTACGCGTATCGGTGCACCCTAAGCGAGTTTGAGGACGTGGCGAGTCGGTTGCGCTTCGCGATTCTTGATGGGCGACTTGCACGTTGGGAATTCCGAGCTTTCGTCTTGTTCGCGTCGGAGTGGTGGCAGCGCCGCTACGACGGTGGTCCGTGGGCTTGGGAACCCGTTCTTGGGCACGTCGGATGGGACGGTGTGCACTATCCGGACCTGTACGAGCCGATCCGCGACGCCTTGAATTGGTGGCAGGTGGAACTGGTTCGGCTGGAGACCATGACCCGGTACCTGGGCACTCTCGCCTGCCAAGGCGGCTTGCCATTGGCTCTGGTAGGAGAATCAAGCCGTGTGACGTCGTATCTCCGTGCGGTACTACGGCATGTCGGGCGTTACCGACAGTTCGTGGAGGACACGATCGAGTTGGCGCGCGATCAGCAGCATCTGCTTCGCCCGCCGACGCTGCGCAGGGAATACGTGTTCCGCTTGGCCGCCGATTTGGTGGACGCGGTGCTCGACTTGCGGGAGGACGTCCAAGAGCAGGACGTGCTTGAAGGACTGGATGAACTGCGGCCGGGATGGCGCGAAACGATGCCGCTCGACCTCGACAACGAACGGGCGCGGGATCTGCTTGTCGGCTTGCTGCGGGACGCGAAGACGGGTACGTCGACCAGCACCAGTTTCGGTATCGAGCGTTTCCTGATTCGTACTGGGGCAGGATGGCGGCTCGGGGCAAGGGTCCATTTGCCTCGGTCGTTGTCGCGGGAGGAGATGGCGCTTCACCTGAGTGTCTTGGACTCGGTGCTCCCGATGAGGATGCATGTGCGTACGACCGGCCAGAGTTCGCGAGTGGTCGGTCTATACGCGGCAGGAGAGGAGGAATTCCACCTGGTGTCGGGAGAGGGGAACCGCGCATCGGCATTTTGGGACGACGACGTGCTTGGTGAGTTCAGGCTGGAGTTCTTCGCGCACGACGTCGTTGGCGAGGCGGTTGTTCGCCGAGGCGGTGCCATGGGGGAACTGCCTTGGGTTTTTCGGGAAGAGGACGGTGAATGCGGGTTCATTGCGGAAGGCAGCGTAAGCGACCGGTCGCCGAGGCTTGTTGTTGCGGTATCCGATGAGCACGAGGTGAGTGGTGGCGAAGCATTGGAAGCCGAGGTCGTCGGTCGCCGCATCTGGCTCGTGGAGCGACCGGCTGTCGTTGAGACGAACAGCGGAGTGTGTTCGGTGGAACCTTCCTCGGGGCGAGTAACCGACGAGGACTACAGACTGTCGGGGGAACGGTTCTACGACTTCGATTCGCGCTACGCATTGTTCCGGGGGGAGCCACGCCTGCTCGCAGCGAAAGCGGAAGAGCGGCATCGCGCGGTGCCGTCGGTCGAGGTGAGTTGGCGCGGCGATGGAGGGAATTGGCGACAGCGACCTGACGGATTCGGGTTTTGGGAAGTGCGCCACGTACGGGGAGGCGTGTTGCGACATCATGACCGGGTAGGTTTGCTGCCATCGGCACTCCGCTTGGTCGTGTGTCCCGGTTCCGACTTGGCCGAAGGGGAGTTGGTGTTGAACGATGCGGCGGGAGTGGGCGTCTCAGACGATGGTTCGGAATCCCGGCTGGAAGTCGAGCGGACATCGGACGGGGTGCGGATTCACGTAGAAGCAGTGGACAGAATGACCCCGCCAGCGGAAGTGGCGTTGAGGTTGCGTTGGCCAGGCTCGCGGGATTTGAGGGTGCGTGCGCCTTTCCCTGGCGAAGGGGGGAGGTTCTTGAGGAATGGCGGTCCGCTAGATCGGGTGCTCGCGGTCGATGACATCTACGGAGTTCGTGCGACCGCGCTGGCAGCGGACGAGTTGCAAAAGTTCCGCATCGAAGGCGAGTTGAAGGCATCGGATGCCCTGTCGTTGCAAAAAGTGGCCTATTTCAGACACGAAATGCGAAAGTCTGGAATGCGCCACGATGCCGCCCTCGTCGAGATGGAAGGGATGCTCCGGCTATTGCTCGGGGCATCGTCGTCGCCAGACGCACGCGTCTTGCTACGCATCGTGGATCGACATGACGTCGAACATGGCGCGGTGGAGGTGAAGCGATTCTCCGGCGGGCTCAAACACGATACGTTCATGGGATTGGTGTTGGCAACGTCGCCATTTGAGGAAGACTCTGCGCTGGTTTTTGAGGCGCTACCGCTTGCCCGCGTGGATTTGGAGCCGGTTTCGTTGCGCTTGGTGGGGTCGCCCCAGTCGGCTGTTTGTGCAACGTTGCCCGCGTCACTGAATCTTGACGACGAACCATACGTTGTTGTGGTCCGGGAGGACGGAGGCGTCCGCAAGGAGCCTCTGGTGATCGGTGGTCGAACGTTGCCGGCGGACCAGGAGCAGATGTCGTTGAGGGAGGCGCTTCACCTGGCAGATGCGGATCAGCGCGAGAAGATAGTTAAGGAAGCGCTGATTGAGATGCTGAGAGGCGAGGATTCGGGACGGCGGGAAGAGGACTGGTCCTTCCTTACTGACATGATGCTCTGTTTGCCGTGAAATTGCCGGGGCCACCCAGCCAACCGGCACGAGGGGCCCCGCGTCGCTCGGAGGCGTCGTTCGATCACGGCATGCGCACCGCGCCGTGTTGCGGTGATGGCGAACCGGCCGCGGGCAGCCCCGGGTTATGGCCTCGCGGTGGCGGACGCCATCATGGGTGGCGCTACACGTTGTTCCAGTTGACGGCGAGGGTGCCGTCGTCGCGTGCTTCGAGGATGCCGAACTCACCGAGTTTGGCGAGCCATCGGGCCGCGTTGCGTTGCACCACGAGCGCCTCGTAGTCGACGTCGGGATCGCGGTACGGCTGGCCGTTGCGCAGCACCGCGAAGACGGTGCGCGCCAGCTTGTGGGCGGTGGCGACGATGGCGCGCTTGTAGCCGCGCCGCACGGTGAGCGCCCGGTGGTGGGCGTGGAACTGGCAGCCCTTGGTGCGCGCGGCGCCGTGGGCGCAGCCGACCAGCACGCCGCGCAGGTGCTTGGCGCCGGCCTTGGCGCGGGCGTTGCGGCGCTTGCCGGCGCTCTCGTTGTTGCCGGGGCAGACGCCGCTCCAGGCGGCGAAGCGGGCGGCGGTGCCGAAGGTGGCCGCCGGGTCGGGGCCGGCCTCGACCAGGATGGCGGTCGCCGCGGCGTGGTCGATGCCGGGGATGGTCTGCAGCAGTCGGCGCTGCGCCTCGTGCTCCGCGAGGCCGTCGTCGAGCCGGCGGTCGAGGACGGCCAGGCGGCGGTCGAGATCGTCGTGCTCGGCCAGCAGGTCGGCCAGGATGATGCGGTCGGCGTCGCCCAAGGTCGCCGCCAGCGCGTCGTCGAGCCGCTCGAGCTTGGCGCGCACGTGCGCGCTCAACGAGTCCAGGATGACCGCCCGGTCGCGGCCGGCGACCAGCCCGTCGAGGATGCGCCGGCCGTTCATGCCGAAGATGTCGCTGAGCACGCCGCCGATGCGCGCGCCGCCGCGGTCGATCACCTTGCCGGCGCGGTTGCGCGCCCGGCTGCGCTGTGCGATGAGCGTCCGCCGGTGTCGCGACAGCGCGCGCAGTTCGCGGAACTTGCGCTCGGGCACGAAGCTCGGCGTGCCGAGGCCGAACTGGCACACGCGCGCCAGCCAGCGGCTGTCCTCGATGTCCGTCTTGCGCCCGCGCAACTGCTTGACCTGCTGCGCGTGCAGCAACTGCACCTCGATGCCGACCGCGCGCAGCGCCTCGAAGGGCGTCTCCCAGTACACGCCCGTGGCCTCCATCGCGGCGGCCTCGACGCGGTGGCCGGCGAGCCACCGCGCCAACTCCGCCAGGCCCGCCGCCAGCGCGTCAAAGCGGCGCGTCTCGCACACCGGCGCACCGCCGCCCTCGCACAGCCGCACCGTGGCCGTGATCTCCATCTTGTGCACGTCCAGCCCCGCCGCGCGGGCATGGACAACGTGCAGTTCGTCGTTCAACATCGCTGTCGCTCCTGTGTTGGGGAGTGGCGAAGGCGGGCAAACCGCTCGGATCGGGGAACTCGCGCCCTCGCGGGCGCGGTGCGTTTTGCCGCTCGTCCACGGCGCGGGGCCGGGCACAGTCCGGGGCTCGCGACCGATGCGGTTCGGGTCAGTTTGGACTCGGGGACCTCGCGTCCGCCATTAAGTCAGACGACCACCGCCCGCCTTCGCATCACATTCTCGCCCAACCGCGCCATCGCGCAGCTCATTTCATGCTTCGGGGTGGCCGGCAATGCCGGCCATGATCGTTTGGAGGGGATACCCCCGACGATCTCGGACCTGCAAGGATGCTGCCCCAGTGTCCGCAAGTGCTCGTGCGAAGTCTGTTCCGGTTGGACCCCAGCCTGCGGAGGAGAGTCTGGAGACTGGACAACGAACTGCCGTTCAGTTGGCTCCTTATTCCGCGGAAAGTCTGGCGTGAAGAGGCGGAATCAGCATACGCGGAACTCTGTGCCGACCTCGCTGGTGTAAACGACGCAGGGCGTCTTGCGAGCGAGCGCGTCTTGGCAATCCTCGGTGAGGGTACCGAGCGTGTCAGCGCTCTGGACACAGTTGCGACGGATGTTGGAATCGCCCTCGCGGGAGGCGCGTTGGACGAGTGGTTCGTTGATGCTGTTGTCGAGGAGCGGGACAGAAAGACGCAGGGCCATGTGAATGTCCTGGGGGGCTCAGGTGACTGGCCGCCGGGCTATGGCTGGGAGGAGTGGGAGGATGAGCTTGAGAGAGGCGAGTTTCTTTCGAAGCTGGGTCTGTGGCAGGTCAAGGAAGAGCATCGCGAGCGACAACCCACGTTTGACACGCCTGTGGCAGCGGCCTGGTGTTGTTTTTTCTCCCAACCGACCGCCCGGACCGTATTCCTCGTGCAGCGCATGCGGGCGCATGAGCCGGACTGGTTCGACATCGCATACAGGGCGGCTTGGTATCGATTGGCTCGCATTGAGGACAGGTTGAACAGAGGTCAGCAATGACAAGTACAACGCGGATTTCCGGGCTGGTCGAGGATCTCTCGCAGGGTTCGGGGCGCGCGATGATCTCCCAGTTGGGATTGCGGTCTCCGATCTTGCGGGAGCACTTGGCGGGACTCTATTCGCGCGAGCCGGGACGACCTGGAGCGCTGCTCGCGGATCCGGTGTTCGAAGGAGCTTTCGGTTGGAAGCTCGCGGATGCGGACATGGGTGGGCTCTCAACGACCGGCCTCTTGAGCGAAGAGCTGGTCTCGGCCATGGACAAACCGCCGCGGAATCATCGGGAGCATGCGTTCCCGCGAAGTCGCAAGCCGTTTGAGCACCAAGAAGAATGTTGGAAGTTGCTGCTTGACGATGACCCGCGGTCAGTGCTGGTGTCGAGCGGGACAGGCTCTGGGAAAACAGAGTGCTTTCTTGTTCCGATTCTTGAGGATTTGGTACGGGAAAAGGCGGCCAGGGGCTATTTGGATGGCGTGAGAGCATTGTTTCTGTATCCGCTCAACGCATTGATAAACAGTCAGCGGGAAAGGCTACGCGCGTGGTGCAGCGCGTTCGCGCCGGACATCCGGTTCTGTCTCTACAACGGCGAGACGCGAAACACCGTCCCCGCGCATGAGCAGGTGAGGGTCGAGGCGGAACAGCTTTCTCGGACGGCGTTGCGGGCCAATCCTCCGCCGCTGCTGGTGACGAACTCGACGATGCTCGAGTACATGCTAGTGCGAATGGAGGACCGACCGATTCTTGAGAAGTCTAGAGGCGGGCTGCGTTGGATCGTGTTGGACGAGGCCCACACCTACATCGGGTCGCAGGCCGCCGAAATGGCCCTGCTTCTGCGGCGAGTGATGCACGGGTTCGATGTGGATCCGTCGAAGGTGCGGTTCGTGGCCACTTCGGCGACGATCGGCGGCGCCGATTCGGTCGCTGAGCTCAGGGGTTTTCTTTCCGACGTCTCGGGAGCGCGACCGGATCGTGTTCACGTCGTAACGGGGGAGCAGTTCGTGCCGCATCTCCCTGCGCGAGGGTACGAAGTGGGCTCACGGAGTCGGGCGGATGACTAGGGCTGCGGTCTGTACGACGCCCTTTGCCATGATGCTTCCGCTCGAGCACTGAGGTCGGCATTGGCAACTGGACCCGCGAGACTGAGCACTATCTGTCGGCGAACCGGCTTGAGGAGTGAAGAAGCAACTGCGCTGCTGGAGAAGGCCTGCGTGGCACGGAATGGGGACGATGTTTTCCTGCCGTTGCGGGTCCACCTGTTTCACAGGGCGCAGGGTGGACTGTGGGCGTGCGTCAATCGTGACTGCGGCGCGGCTCCGCGAGTCCGGGAGGAGGACGGTTGGGGCTTCGGTTCGTTGTTCGTCGAACGGCGCACTCAATGTGAGCACTGCGACTATCCGGTGTTCGAGATTGTAGCTTGCAGCGAGTGTGGACAGCACTACTTGTCGGCCGAGGAGACCGTCTCGGCGGAGGACGGCACTCAGAAGCTGTCGCCCCCTGCGGGTGCCCCTGACATCGATGAATTCGAGCTGGACGTCGACACGGACGAGGACGAACTGGAGGAACCACCGTCGTTTTCGGCCGCGATTAGGCGACTGGTGTGCGGTGGCGAGTACGGAAAAACAGCTGTGGAAGATTGGCGCATCGATAGGGACGGCACTTTGACGCGAGACGGAGTAGGGGTTTCAGTTGCGTTGGCGCCATTGGGCGCGAGGCTCGTTTGTACACGTTGCGAAGCGAAAGACAGACGACGGCTGTTTCGCGAGCTTCGGATCGGCGCGCCGTTCGCGCTGTCGACGATCGTGCCGACCGCGTTGGCACACACGCCTCCGAAAGGCGGACCAAGCTTGCCGAGCGACGGGCGCAGACTTCTGGGATTCACCGACTCGCGTCAGGGCTCGGCGCGTTTGGCTGTGAGGCTCCAGCAGGAAGCCGAGCGAAACAGGGTGCGGAGCGTGCTGTACCACGCACTTGCGGCTGCGCGGTCGACAGGGGACACGACGGGACTGGAAAGGGACATCGCGATTCTCCGCGACGCTCTGGAGGCAAGCGGGAGTTCGGGTCTACGTTCGATGTTGGCGGACAAGGAACGTGAGTTGGATGCCATACGGGCGTCGTCGCAGGTGGGGACTCTGTCTTGGGATGAAGCCGTCAACGCGCTGGTTGGGGACTCGAGCCTCCGCGACATGCACCAAGTGTTCCGTGACGTGACCGGTACCGCGCAGTCGGAGCGGGACTTCGCGAGCTTCTGTCTATACCGTGAGTTCTTTCGCCGTCCGAAACGGATGAACTCGGCCGAGACGATGGGCTTGATGTCCCTCCGGTACCCCGCGCTGGAGCGAGTGGACCCGCCGGCGTGCTGGCCGTTGGCTGAAGAGAGCTGGACCGACTTTCTTAAGCTGGTCGTGGATTTCTTTCTCCGGGACATCAGCGCCGTCGATGTGGAGGACGACTATCTTCGATGGATGGGCGTGCTGGTGCGCAAGCGTTACGTTCAGGGCCCGGGCCACGGCCAGGGTCTTTCGGTACGCCAACGACGTTGGCCGTCCTGGCAGCCAGGGAGGGCGACTTCGCGCCTGCCCCGTATCCTTCAACATGCGGCGGGGCTCGACGAGTCGCAATCGAGTGTCGATCGCGTGAACTCGGTGCTGGCAAGTGCGTGGGAAGCGTTGCGCGGTTGCTTGCAACAGATGGCGGATGGCTATGTGCTCCGTCTACGCGAGACTGCGGAATTGAGCGAGGTGCGCTCTGCAGAGGTTTGTCCTTACACGGCGCGAGTATTGGACACGACTCTGCAGGGGCTGTCGCCCTACATGCCGGCAAAAGGCCAGTTGGAGAAGTGCCAGCCGTTCGTACCTCCGAGGGTGCCCAAGGCGTACTGGCGAGATGAGAGGGGTCGGGTCGCGGATCGTCGGGAGGTCCAGGCATGGTTGGAAGGCGACCCCGACGTTGTTGCGGCACGGTCCCTCGGGGTGTGGTCGAATCTAAACGACCGAGTGGTGGCGAATGCGCCGTATTTTGAGGTGGCGGAGCACTCCGCGCAGATCGACGGCCCTCGGCTGCGCGAACTCGAAGCGCGGTTCAAAGAAGGCAAATTGAACGTGCTGAGTTGCTCGACGACCATGGAGATGGGCGTGGACATCGGCGGATTGGCGGCTGTCGTTATGAACAACGCGCCGCCCAGTTCGGCGAACTACCGCCAGCGGGCTGGACGCGCGGGGCGGCGGGGCGAAGGGTTGTCGTTCGCTGTGACGCTGTGTCCGAGCACACCGCACGGTGAACAGGTATTCAGAAACCCGCTGTGGCCGTTTACTTCCCGGATTGCCGTGCCGAAGGTCGCGTTGGACAGCGGTCGGTTGGTCCAACGGCATGTCAATTCGATGTGCCTGGGTACGTTTCTTGAAGGTCGGGATGCCCGACGGCTGAAGACGGGCTGGTTTTTCCAGCATGATGGAGTTGCACCGAGCCCAGGTGAACAGTTCATCATGTGGTGCGAGCAAGGCGCGCTTGCCAACGTTCGTTTGACGGGAGGGCTAAGGCGCTTGGTGGCTGGCACGGCGCTAGAGGCGTCAACAACCCGAGCTTTGTTGGAGGCGGTGGCCATTGCCATAGGACGTGCGATGGACGGTTGGCAGCGGGAGGTCGCGGCATTGCGCGCGGATGCTGCGGAGTTCGGAGACGGCGACGACAAGGCACCGGCTGTGCTTGCCATCGACCGGCAGTTGCAGCGCCTGGAGGGTGAATACCTGTTGGGAGAACTGGCGAACCGGCAGTTTCTGCCGGGGTACGGGTTCCCGAACGGCATCGTCTCTTTCAACACCCTCACGGCGACCGAGTTGAGTAGATCGCGAAGGCGCAGGGATGGGGAGGACCGGGAGAGTTTTTCTGGGAAGCGATTGGGGTATCCGTCTAGACAAATGGAACTCGCGATTAGGGAGTACGCGCCTGGGGCAGAAGTGACCATAGACGGGCGGGTGTACGAATCTGGCGGAGTGACCTTGAACTGGCACATCCCGCCGAACGTCGAGCACGTCAACGAGGTACAGGCGATCGGATACGTTTGGCGTTGCCGATCATGCAACGCCACTGGAGATGCGCGTATTGAGTTAGATGGCTGTCCCAACTGTGAGGGCCGGGTTGAGTCAAGGAAGTACCTTGAACCCGCAGGGTTCGCGGTCGACATTCGTCATTCACCGCATAACAACGTGATTACGCCGAACTACATTCCCGTTGAGGCGCCATGGATTAGCTGCCCTACCGCTGAATGGTCCGCGATGGGAGTCCCTTGCGACGGAAGGTTTCGGTATTCAGACGTTGGCCACCTATTCCACGGTAGCCGGGGTGCGCACGGTTTTGGCTACGCCGTCTGCTTGCGTTGTGGGCGGGCAGCTTCGGAGTCTGGCCATTGGTACGAAACCGACACGCCCGTATCCCTAGGTCCGGGCCACCTGAGGTTGCGGGGCGGTAGGGACCGCGATGGTGCGAGCGGATGCGACGGTCGAGACTTCGCCATACAGCGAGGACTGTCGCTCGGCGGTAGTCGATATACAGACGTGTTCGAGTTGCAGATCGCTAGTCTGACGGACGATGTCGCCGCGTTGTCAATCGGTGTCGCGCTGCGTTCGGCCTTCTGTCGTTTGATGGGAATTCAGGACGACGAAGTCGGGGTCACCGTTCGGCAAGCCCAGGCTGCGGACGGAAAGGTGTGCCAGTCGGTTTTTCTCTACGACATGGCGGCGGGGGGCAACGGCTACGTGGCAGCGCTTCGCGAACATGTTGGCGTGGCGCTCAGGGGATCGTTAGACTTGCTCGACTGCGCGAGGAAGTGCGATGCAGCTTGTCATGCATGCCTACTGACGTTTGGCAGCCAATTCGAAGTGGAGCGATTGGACAGGCACAGGGCATTGGATTTGGCACGGAACTGGTGGTGAATTCAGCGTCGGAAGCGAATGTCGGTGATTCAGTCAAAGACTGAGGAATGGCCGTGGGAATGGGCAAGCACCGGAGGCTGTGGTGGTGCTGTGCCGCGTCGAGGAATGGAGTATCAAGGTCAAGCGCCCGTTTCTCTTCTTTGCCAAACCGCCACAACCATCGTTGGGTAGTACGGCTGGACGAAGTTGACCTCGGCAAGGGAAAGCGCAGCCTTGTCAAAGGCGGGAAGCTCGATCCCGTCTTCCAGATCACCGTACCGGAGTCGTTCTGAACGGACGGCACCGTCGGTGGACGCGCGGCTCCTCCTCGAATATTCTTTCCGGCATTGAGGAAAGATAACTAGAGGAGCCGCTATGGATCCCACCCTGTCGGCGAACGAGGCGGCTTGTGTCACTGGCGTGCCCCTCAAGCAGGTGCATCGCATCATCGACGCCGGCGTGCTGGGTGCCGCCGGTGGCGGCGATGGGCGCGGCCGCGCGGTCCATTGCGACGCACTGGTGGGGCTTAAGCTTGCCCACAACACGATGGATCTTCTCACGCTCGACGGACGGCGGCGCCTAGTGCGCTATCTTCTAGACCATCCTGAGACGGCGACGGCGCGCGAGCGCGACCTGTCCGTGGATGTGCGGGCGATGAAGGGCGAGGTGAGCAGAGGCCTTTCCATGCTTTCGCGCGCTCGCGATGCGGTCGAGCGCGACGAGGCTGTGCGATTGGGGACGCCGTGCTTCAAGGGAACCCGCATTCCGGTTCACGACATCGCCGACATGCTCGCGAACGGTGACGGTGCAAGGTCAATCCATGAAGCGTTTCCGCAGCTCTCGGAGTCGCAGATCGAGTTGGCTGCGACCTATGCGCGGGCCTATCCCCGCCGCGGGCGGCCCCGCAGGGAGTCTTTCTGGCGCGCGCGCAAGCCCGCCATGACGAGGAAGACCGCCCTCGACGACCTGCCCGCCGCGCGTTGAAGTTCCTCATCGACGAATGTCTCAGCCCCAGCCTCGCAGCTATCGCCCGCGAGCGCGGATTCCCGGAATCGACACATGTGACTTGGCTCGGTCTCCGGTCCCGTGAGGATTGGGCCCTGGTCCGGCGTGCGGTAGACGACGGATACGCCTTGGTGACCCACAACAGTACCGACTTCACGGTCTTGTTGGAACGCGAGCCGCTCCATCCCGGGCTGGTCTGTTTGAATGTGGCGTACCGTCTCATGCGCCTCGACGTTCAGCGGAATCTCTTTGAATACGCCTTGACGACCCTCGGGGATGCCGGCCTTGCCGGGCAGGTTCTGGAGGTTGCGCTCCGGACCGACAGGACCGTTCGGGTCGACTGGTATGCGTCAGGGCCTGAGTAGCCAAGCGGGCAGGCAGCGATCAGCCGCCCGTCAGCGCCCCATCGCCGCGGGCGACAGAAAGACCGGAAACTCCGCCCGCACCCGCGCGTCGATTTCGTCGCCGACGTGCCGCGGCACGTGGGCGGCGAGGATATCCCGTGTCTTTTTGATTGCCTCCTGCAGCAGCACCGGCTTGCCCAGTTCCTCCCAGACGTTCGGGCTGGTGCGGTCGCTGAAGTCCGGATAGAAGTACTCGCTCTGCATCACCTGCAGGGTGTTCGCCGATCCCAGGTAATGGCCTTCCCCGCTGCTGCAGATCTGTTCGATCTCGGCGAAGCTCAACGGGTCCGAGTTGACTTCGATCCCGCGGGTGGCGCGTCCGACAGCTCCGAGCAGGTCGTTGTCGAGCATCAGGCTTTCGGGGCACGTGCCCAACAGGCTGGCGTACATGCCGGCGGCTTCGTAGACGATGTTCGCCTCGGACAGGGCGGCTGCCAGCACCGTTGCGCCGGCCTGGCCGGCCGACAGCAGCAATACGGGCATGCCGCCCTCCACCGCGACGCGCAGGCACTCGAGGGCATCGGTGGCGAACTTGAGCGGCGGCACCACGAAGCAGTTGGACTGGCTGACAAAGGGGCGCGCCCGCCACTCGGCCTCGCCGCCGGCGATCATGTGCAGCATC
>CAZFGB010000249.1:0-10422 GCA_964518405.1 uncultured Pseudomonadales bacterium
CGTCAAGCTCATGCTGGCGGGCGGCGATGTTGCCGAGGGAGTCAACGAGCACGTAGGTGGGATAGCCACGCACCGCCCACGTCTGGAGCATCTCGTGCCTCGGACCGACATGCCAGTTGGCCCAGGGCATCGGCTCTTCCAATTGAAATTCCGTAACGGTGTCGACCTCATCATCGACGCTGATCGAGAGTATCTCGAAACTGTCCGCCGGCAACTCCGCGCTCAGTTCCCGCAAGTCCGGGAGCGATTTGACGCAGGGGCCGCACCAGGTCGCCCAGAAATCGATCAGCACCGTCTGGTTCCCGAACGTGGAAAAGTCTTCCTCGATGCCGTCGAGCCGCTTGGCCGCGACGTTCGGGAGCTTCCTGCCGACCGTGAGATGGTCGAGGTTGTAGATCAGGTCCCGCTCGGCCTCGGCCAGGGTCTGGAAGGGAATCGGCGCGCCGTCGTCATCAAACCGGCGCCGTTTTTCGAGTTCCGCGTCCTCTACGCCGTCACTCAGTCCCCGCGCTATCGAGAGCGCGCGTTGGCGGTAGGGTTCTCGATCCTCCGACGGAGTGGAGACCTGGTTCGCAAGTCGCAGGTAGCGGGCGGCCCGGTAGTACGCGGCGGTGGCTCTCGTGACGGCATTGGTTGCCGACGCGGACAACCGTTCGAAGATCGCCTCTATTTCTTCGTCCTCGCCCGGTTGCGTATTGAAATCGAGCATCCAGAGGAGCTTCGGCCAACCGTCGTCCTCCGGGAAGTGCTTCGCGATCATCCGCGCCCCCCGCGCCACGAGTTCGGCGGAACCGGACCCCATGGTGTGTTCCATCAGGAAGACGGCGGCATCGCGCGTGCGTTCGTGCGCCCCGTCCATATCGAGGATGGCGCCCGCGGCGGCGACGGCCCTGCTGATGTCCGGGTGCTCCCCTCGTTCCGTCGCGCGGCGCTCGCGCTTCTCCTCGGGGGAAGCGTCCGATTTCCGGATCTCGTCGTCTAGCGCGTGCCATGCCTCGTCGATGGCGATGTACGCCTGCACCACCGACCAGTCGGGTTCGGCGGCGATGACGCCCGCGCCGTCGGCGGCATCGATGGCGGCGATGACGATATCGGGGAACAGCACCTGCGGCAGCACCGCCGGCTCGGCTACCGACGCGCCTTCCGGGAAATACTGATATAGGGGAACGCCGACGCGACCGTGCCGGCGGAGCCATTCCGTGATCACCGGGTCGTGATTGGTCCAGTCGCCCTCGAGAATCTTGATGCCGCGTTCCCGAAAGGCCTTGCCGACCTTGTCGGAGGCCAGCGCCACCCGCTCGTTGACCTTGCAGTTCACGCACCAGTCGGCCGTGAAGTAGACGAACACCGGCTGACCGGACTCCACGTACCCGGCGACCCGGTCGGGCGTGAACCGTTCGACCGACAGTTCTCCCAGTGTGCCGGTCTGTCCCTCCGCGAACGTGGTCGCGTCCATCCCGTAGTCCTCGACCTTTGCGCCGGTCACGAATGTCGCGACGAGCGCCGCTGCGGCCGCCCCGCGCCAGGGCCACGGCCGCGCGCTGCCGAACACCCGTCCGTACGCCCACAGCGAGAAGGCGAAAAAGACCGCCGCGAGCAGACCGACCGCCATGGAACTCGCGCCGAGCTGCCTGCCCAGGATCCACAGAAGCCAGACAGCGGTCGCCAGCATCGGAAACGCCAGGATGCTGCGGAATGTTGTCATCCACGCGCCTGGCCTGGGCATGATGCGCCCCAGCGATGGAACGAAGCTGACCAACAGGTACGGGAGGGCAAGGCCAAGCCCGAGGGCAAGGAAGATGCCGAGGGCAACCGGCGCCGGCTGCACCAGCGCATAACCCAACGCGCCCGCCATGAACGGCGCCGTGCATGGCGTGGCCACGACGACAGCGAGCAGCCCGGTGAAAAACGCCGCCCTGCGTTCGCCGCCCGCGGTGAGCGACTGGCCGACCCCGGCCGCGCGCGCGCCGAACTCGAACACGCCGAGCAGGTTCAGGGCGATCGCCACCATCAGCAGCGCGAGTCCGAGGTTCACAAGCGGGAACTGCATCTGTACGCCCCAGCCAACGGCTTGTCCCGCCTCTCTCAGGACCACCAGGACGGCGCCCGCCGCGGCGAAGGCGACAAGGATGCCCGCCGTGTACAGCAGTCCGCTCTGCTGCGTCTCCAGCCGGTCGGTTTGCCCCATCCTCACCAGGCTTAGCGCTTTCATGCTGAGCACGGGAAATACGCAGGGCATCAGGTTCAATATGACCCCGCCGATAAAGGCAAAGAAGAACGCGGCGGGAAGCGAAACGCCGCCCAGCGGCGACTCCGGTGCCGGCACTCCGGTTCCGCCGGCGACGGGCGGCGCTGCATCCGTTGCCTGTCCCACATCGACCCAGGCGAACCGCTCGTCTCCCGCGCTGTCCGCAAAGCGCAGGACGGCCCGGAAATCCGTCGCCTCACCCGCCTTGCGACCCGCCTCCATGGAGACAACGACGCCTCCCGGCGCGAAAGACGCCGACTGCCGCGCATACCTGACGACGTACCGGGATTCGACGAAGAGGTACGGGTCGCGCATCTCGGCAATAGCGTCGGGCGATTTCACCGAAACGTTTAGCGACTCGCCGACATGTTCGAATTGCGCCGGCCAGTCGACCACCTCGGGCAGCTTCGCGCGCGCGGCGGCAAACGACTCCGCCGCGCGCGGATCCAAGCCTCCGTCACCGTACGGCAGCGCTAGCGAAAGCGAAGCCTTTTCGGGAACACACAGCTCGTCGTCGCAGACAACCCAACGGGCTTCCCCCCGCAGATTCACGGTAGCGCCCGCCTGCCCCGCAGGAACGGCGATTTCGCTCAGGAGCAGGATGGGTTCGTCGAATCCGTAAGTGACAAGTTCCCCGAAGGGAATGACGTGGGGCGCCGGAAAATTGAGTGCAGATGCCGAGAATCCCGCCGGGAGTTCCCAGCGCATGGTCGCCGGCAGGCCAGCGTCGCCCGGATTGATCCAGTAGGCGTGCCACCCGGGGTCCGGCGCGAGCCGGAGTCCGACGGCGACCGTCCCGCCGCCGCCGGGCAGCGAGGCATGCGCCGCGACCAGTTCGGCGGTGGAATAGTTGGTCCGCACCGGTTCGCCCCATGCGGAGAAGCCGAACGGAAGACCCCAGACAACGACGAGCGACAATGCCCACCGGCGTGGCACGCTCAGGCTCGTTCTTGTGCTCATCGAGTTCATCGACGCCGACCCTCCAGCTGCCGCAGGCAAGGGCGGACCCCTCCGAACCGACCTGCCGTGAACCAGTGCGCCATTATCAACGGACCATGGTGCGAGGTACAGGTTCCCTCCGGACAAAAAGATGCGTCGCAGACCGCCGTCCATGGAGACTGCGGGTCGCGATGACGAACGTGCTCGCGCAGCGGTCCGATGGACTTCCGGCCGCAATGCGCGACGACGGGACGCTACGGCTCGATCACCCCGGACTGCGGGACTGCGCCCACCGGGGCCTTGCTCTCGGATTCGAACAGTTCGGCGAGTGCCTCGTCGAGACGGTGGCCGCGCAGATCCCTGGCGAGGATCGCGCCGGTGGCGGAATCCACCAGGTAGTTTTTGGGGACTCCCGTCACGTTGTAGGCGCGCGGCGCATCGGCCTCTTCGCCCATCCCCAGGTTGGACCAGGGCAACTGTTCTTCCTCGGAAGCCACTTCCCAGTCCTCGCGGTCGTTGTCGATCGTAAAGGAGACGATTTCGAATCCCATGTCCCGGTACCGGCCATAGGCTTCTTTCATGTGGGGGATCTCGACTCGGCAGGGGCCGCACCAGGACGCCCAGAATTCGACCAGCACGTATTTGCTGTTGGCCCGCACGTCGGCAAGCCGCACCGACTCGCCGTCGAGTGTCTCGGCAACGAAATCCCGAATCCCGGCACCCACCGCGAAACGCTTTCTTTCTTCGGCCCGCTTCGCCTCCCCCGCCGCGGTCCTCTCGAGCCGTTCGATGACCCAGGGATCCTCCGGCGTCATCTCGGCGAGTCCCCTCAAGGCCTCAAGCATCCAGGGGCCGCCAAGCCAGGCCGATTCGATGGTGAGACGCCGCACCAGCGGGTCCGGATGCGTGGTGGCAGTCCGCGCGCGGCCTTCCTGCTCCAGGTTCAGGATTCGGTCGAACGCGGCCGATGATCGGTCGACGCGCGCTCGCCGCTCGGCTTCGGCCTCTCCGTCCACCGCTGGAACAAGCGCCCGGTACTCGGCCTGGGCTTCCATGTAGCGGGCGGACCGGCGCCACGAGTTGTACACCGCATCGTTGTAGCTCCCGCCTTCGATATGGAACTGACCTCGGCGGCGCATGTGCAGTCGGAGATTTCCAGGTTCGAGAATGAACGCGTTGCCCTTGACGGGCGCGAACCGATGTCCCTCGAGACCGATGGCATCCAGCACGTAAAAATAGACGACCCGCGGCGTTTCCACGGCAGCCTCCACCCGGAACGTGCCATCCGGCAGCAGGGGCGCCTTCGCGACCACGTCAAGGGTTGATTCAATGCCGGCCGGCTTGTCGGCGCCCGATGCCGCCGCCATCCCCATGCCCCGCATCCGGTCGCCGTCGGGCGGGGGTTTCGGGGTCCAGACGACGAAGTTGCCGCTGCGGTAGTGGGCCGACAGGTCACCCTCGAGCACGAACTCGCCGGCGAACGCGGACGAACCCGCCAGCGACATGAACAGCAGCCAGATCGTCAGGCGCAAACTCTTGACCTCCTTTCCGAAGCGCATACGTTTAGGACCATCCATTCGGGCGCGGGTTCCGGTCACGCTCCCCCGCAGGTTCCGCGGGTCTTCGATGGCAGGGGATGCAGCAGCCCACCGACCGGCCCCGATCAATAGCCAAGTTCCTTGTCGATGACGCCGGCCAGGCGTTCGCCATCGAGAAAGCGGCGGATGTTGCCGACGAAACGGTCGACGTTGCGGGGCGCCCGGAACTGACTTGCGCCAGCGGTGTGGGGCGTCATCACGACGTTGGGCAGGGACCACAGTCTACTGTCGGGCGGGAGCGGTTCCCTCGGCGCCACGTCGAGTGCCGCGCCTGCGATGGCACCGGACTCCAACGCTTCGACCAGATCCTGCTCCACCATGACCTCGCCGCGCGTGACGTTGACGAGATAGGCTGAAGACCGCATCCGAGCAAAGGCGTCGGCGTTGAACTTGCCCCGCGTTTCCGGCGTCAGCGGGCAGCAGATGGCCACGACGTCCGACGTTTCCAGCAGACCGTCGAAGTCCGCGAGGCCGAGTACGCGCGGAACGAACGGGGAAGGCGCCACCGGATCGCGGTCGAGTGCCCGCACATCCATGCCGAACGCCGCCGCCCGCCGCGCCACGGCGCGGCCCGTACCGCCGAAACCGACGATACCCATCACGGCGCCGGTAAGCTCGATCTCCCGGCGCCGCATATCCCATCGATGGTTCCAGCCGTCGGGCCCGTGCTTGAGCGCCGTCGCGAGTTGACGCGTCAACATCAACAGCAGACCGAAGGCATGGTCCGCCAGGTGTTCGCCGACCAGTCCCTTTTCGCTGGTCAGCAGCACGTCGCTCGCCTTGAACTCGTCGTAGAGAAAGCTGTCCACCCCGGAGGAGATGGCATGCACCCAGCGCAGCTTCCCGGCTGCTGCCAGCATCTCCTTCGATACGTGGCCAAGCACCACGTCCGCGTCACCGACATGTCGGATCGCGTCGGCAGGGGTGGAAACAACCACTTCCTCTGCGCCCGCTTCGCGCATGCGGCGCAAGTCGGCTTCGGAGACTTCCCGCAACGTCAAGCCGGGGATGATCAGTATCTTCATGCGAACACCACCTCCACAACACCGAGTTCAGAACCGAAATCACCGGACCAGCGCGAAGGCTCGGTCACCGGGCAGCGTCCGAAAGAACCGGTGATAACGCGCTGTCCCGGCTGCAGCGTCCGGCCGAACCGGGACAACTGCGCCGCCAGCGCCGCGATCGAGTCGAAATGATCCTCGATGTGGCCGCGCGCGGCCACAGTTTCCACCGCCTCGCCGCCGCGGGCGAGCGTGACGACGAGGGACTCGAAATCCAACCCTGCGACCGCCCGGGAATCCCCTGCGACGATGCCCCACTGGGAAAGGTCGTCCGCCAGCCGATCCGCCGCCGGCGCATCCGCCGGGAGGCGCCGTTCATTGATCTCGAACGCCGGCGCGACGCCTTGCACGGCATGTGCGACGGCATCGCGCGACACTTCGCCCGCGAGTTCCCGGCCGATCGTGAAACAACACTCGTTCTCCACCCCTACCCGTTCGAAGGCGTCGAGGCCGATGCGGGCGCCCGACGCGAAAACGCGACTTTGAAGGATATAGCCGAACGGACGAAAGCCTGCGCCCATGGAGTCGCGCGCCCGTCCCGACGTCAGCCCCACCTTCCAGCCGCCGAGGGACTCTCCGGCGGCGAGCTTGCCTTCCAGCGTTTCAAGCTGGCGGCTTAGTCCGGCGCGCAGGTCACGCGGTGCGGGCGTGGACAAGATCTCAACCTCAGGCGTATCCGTGGCTCACCGTATGCTACCCGTACCGAGAAGTTGCGGTACAGCGGCAATCTCCGGCGGGGCGGACGCGCCGCCTTATCGGATCAGGTCGGCGCGGTCGCGCAGCACGTCGTTGCTGCGCTCCATGTGGAACATGCCGCGCACGATCATCAACTCGCCGGTCACGTGCGCCGCCGCGTCCGAGGCGAGGAATACGCAGGCGTCGGCGACATGTTCCGTTTCGTTTGGAAGCAACAGCGGCGGCACCGCCGTGCCGTCCTTTCTCGTGGCTGACGGCGCGAAGCCCCTCTGCCTCATGTAGGGGGTCACGGTGACACCCGGCGCCACGCAGTTCACGTTGATATCGTGCTCGGCGAAATTGAGCGCCAAGCTTTTCGTCAGGTTGATCATGCCGGCTTTCGCGGCGGCGTACGCCTCGAGGCGCGGATTGAGATTGATCCCCGCGGTGGAGGATATGTTGATGATCTTTCCGCCGTTTCCCTGCTCTATCATGACCTTGGCCGCCGCGACGTCGCACAGGAACGCGCTGTCGAGATTGAGGCCGATCGTCCGGTCCCAGTCCTCAAGCTTCGCCTTCAGAACCCCCGAGAAGCCGCCGCCTCCCGAGTTGGCGACCATGATGTCGAGCCTGCCGAACGCATCCAGCGTTTTCTCGACCAGGTTGTCCACCTGCTCGGGGACGGTCACGTCGGTGGGTATCGCCAGCGATTCGCGCCCCATCGCCCGAATCTCGCCCGCCACCCGCTCGAGGCGTTCCTGCGTGCGCGCGCCGACTACGACATGCGCTCCCGCCTCGGCATAAGCCTTGCTGATCGCCTCGCCGATACCGCTGCCGCCGCCGGTGACGATGGCGACCTTGTCCCGCAATCCAAATGCCGACATGCCTTTGCTTCCTATCCCCTCACGGCGCCCGCACCGCGCGCAGGCTCCGCTAACTGTAGGCCGACGCCCACTCCGACCCTCTCACGACCAGCGTTTCTCCCGTCATGAGATCGGAACCGGCCGAAGCGAAGTATATGACCGCGTTGGCGATGTCCTTCGTTTTCCCCGGGAGTTGCAGCGGCTTCGCTCCGTCGGCCGACTGCAAGCGTCGCCGTTTCAGATATTCGTCTTCCGGCATGCCGGGAACCGGCCGGTCCGGCACTTCGACGCTACCCGGGGCAACGCAGTTCACATTGATGTTGTGTATCGCCCAGCTTATCGCCAGCGACCTGGTGAGATTGATCACGGCCGCCTTGGCCGCCGCGTAGTGCGGCGCGTTCTCCTCTCCCTTTATGCCGGAAGAGGATGCGATGTTGACGATCTTGCCGCCCTGTTGAGCGATCATCCGCCTCGCGGCCGCCGCGCAGCAGAAGAACGCGCTGTTGAGATTGAGGGCGATGCTGGCCGCCCAGGCATCCGGCGCGATCTCCTCCGGCTTGCCGAACGTGATGCCGCCGACGTTGTTCACGAGGATGTCGACGCCGCCGAACGCACCCAGTGTCGCGGCGACCATGGATTCCGCCTGTACCGGATCGGTGACATCGGCCGGGATGGCCGCCGCCTGCCCGCCGCGTTCCCGGATTTCCGCCACGACTCCGTCGAGGGCTTCCCGATGCCGGCCCACCACGGCGACCTTCGCGCCCGCGTCGGCCGCGGAAAGCGCGATGCTTCTTCCTGTCCCGTGGGCGGTTCCGCCGCCCCCGGTAACGATGGCGACCTTGCCGGTCAGTTCAAATTTCGACATCCACCTCCCCCTCCGAAGGTCCCTCGAACTTGGACACGCCTCTGGGCATCCGCGTCTCCCTGACTGAACATCGACCAGCTTGAACGAGTTACTTCCCCCGCACAACCGCCGCAAGACCAGAGCTACGGCATGTAGGGTGTCGGGCTCGGACCCAGTTGCATCTCCATCATGGGCTGCGCCATCTGTACGAATTCGCACACCATCGGCCGCGTTTCCCGCGGGTCGATGATGTCCTCGATATTGAACGCTTCCGCCGTGCGAAACGGCGACGACAGCGCTTCCAGGCGCGCTTCGATCTCGGCGCGCTTGTCTTCCGGATCGTCCGAAGCATCGATGATGCGCCGGTACGCCGCCGACACGCCGCCGGAAATGTGCATGGACCCCCAGTGCGCCGACGGCCAGGCCACGCGCTTGAACATGCCGCCCGGCCGCTCGTGGCACTGGCCCGCGACGCCGTAGAGCTGGCGGATGATGATCGACATCCACGGCATGCGGGTGCGCAGCGTCGCGCATACCATCTTCGCGCCGGCGCGAACGATCCCCTGGCGCTGCTGATCAGGCCCCACCATGAATCCTGGCTCGTCCGCCAAGTAGATCATCGGCAGGTGGAAGGTGTCGCAAAGCTGAAGGAAGCGGATGACCTTGGTCCCCGCCGCCACATCCATGGAACCGCCCAGGCGCTTCGGGTTGTTGATCATTGCGCCCACGGGGTAGCCGTCGACCCGCGCCAGTCCGACGATGCGCGAGCGTCCGTAGAACGGGGTGATCTCGAAGAACGAATCCTTGTCGAGGACGGCGTCGATGATCCTGTAGGGATCGTAGACCCGACGCTTGTCCCTCGGGATGATGTCCAGCAGCGTCTCTTCCCGGCGGTTCGGATCGTCGCCGGTGTCGATCCTCGGCGGCATCCGCCAGACGTTGTCCGGCAGGTAGGACAGGAACTGCTTGATCGTGTCGAACGCCTCTTCCTCGGTCTCGGCGAGGTTGTCGATGACACCGCTTTCATAGACCTGGCTGCGCTCGTCTCCCAGATCCTCCTTGGTGATGTCGATTCCGAGCGCCGCCTTGACCACCGGCGGACCGCCCGGGAACACCTGGCTCGTGCCTTTCACCATGACATTGAAATGGGCCAGGCAGGAGTCCACGGCGGGCAACCCCGCGACGGAACCCAGCACCGCCGCGACCACGGGCACGCGGCAGAGCAGATCCTGCACGCCCGGCGTCGTGGGGTTGGTGGGGATGTAGGTGCGGCCGATCTGCTCGAAAGTTCGGACGCTGCCGCCGGTCGCGTCCAGCAGACGTACGTACGGCAGGCGCCAGTCCAGCGCCATCCGCTGCGCGTGGCCGCTCTTGTTGCCTATTGCGGCGTCCGACGCGCCGCCCCGGACCGTGAAATCGCCAGCGGTCAGCACCGCCTTGCGACCGTTCAGGCTGGCCACGCCGATGACCATGTTGGATGGCCGCACATCGACGAGTTCGTTGCCGTCGTATGTGGCCGCGCCCGCGAGCTGCCCGATTTCGCGGAACGATCCGGCATCGGTCAACAGGTCGATACGCTCCCGGACGGTCAGCTTGCCCCGCTTTCGCTGCTCGGAGACGCCGGCTTCTCCGCCCATCTTCTCGGCGAAGGCCCGCCGCCGCTTGAGCTCCCCGATTTCGGGCCGCCAGACCATGCTCCCTGCCCTCGCTACAGGAGTTGCGCGTAGCGGTCCAGCACCGGCAGCACCTCGTCCTCGCCCGCCGATGGCAGGATCAATATGGCGCGGTCGATACCGGACTCGCGGTAGCGATCAAGGGCTTCCGCATCCGCCGGCGCGCCGGAAACGCTGATGGAGAGCGCCGCCATGTCGCGTCCGGCCGCATCGGCCACCGCTTTCAAACGCGCGTGGTTTTTCGCCGGATCGAACCCGCCGCGCGCCCGCGGGAACCAGCCATCGCCGTATTCCACCACGCGGCGCAGCGTATGGATCGACTCGCCGCCGATCAGGATCGGCGGATTCGGCTTCTGCACGGGTTTCGGATACGACCACACGGGGTCGAAGTTCACGAACTCCCCGTGATATTCGGGCGCCTTTTCGGCCCATACCGTCTTGATCGCCTTCGCGCGATCGGTCATGAGGCGGAATCGCGTTTCGAACACGGTGCCGGCTGGAACGCGGAGGAGATGGAGAAC